>CAYMHJ010000277.1:0-8533 GCA_964390165.1 uncultured Prosthecobacter sp.
GTATTTAGCGACTTTGGAACAATCTCATCTATTTGTTGTGGATGCATGTCTTTAGACTTTGATAGACATGCTGAAATCAAAGGTAATAGCACAAAGAATCTTAACCGCTTTATCATGAAATGTTGTTTTGCTGTGAACACCTAACGCAGAATACAAACTTTGTTTGCACAATTAAAAGCGCTTCGTCATACTCATGAAAAGAGCATGCTCAGTAAAATTAATTGTCCCAGTAGTTTCACTGTATTGATAGAATGCTTGAAGACCAACTGTTGGCGATAGCATTGCGTCAGCATTCAGTCGATAAGTCCATCGTTGAATATCTTGTCTTCCACGATCAATGTTCTCATAACCAGCAACTGCAGAAATGTACATCAACTCTGAAATTTGTGATTGCAAAGTTAAACCCGAATAATTCACATGAGAATCACCACCACCGCGGGAAACTTCGAGTTGTTTTCTCTGACTCGTACCCACAATTAAACCAAGGCTTGTTTTAAAGCCTATTTGCTGAGTGAGTCTATACTCGACAAAATCGTCAAGTGCCAAAGGAAGGAATGCGGTATTAATAACGCGACGCCCTCCCCAAACATAGTGACGAGTATAATCTGTCATTTCCCAATCAAAACCTGCTATTCCTAACCAAGTATCCTTTGAATCAATATTAGAACCTGCACGCCACATGTAGCCAACATTTACAAATCCACGGAGATTGTGGCGAAGATTGAAATTTGCTCCACCATGAAATTGATGTAATAATATGTTATATGGCTCACTGCTTGTCATTTGGTAACCTATATAAGGTTCAAAATTGGGGCCTTTAACACTCAACCACGCCCCTGCATGAATGCGTGAACGCAACCCATTAAAATCATAATCCCAAATATCGATTTTATTAAACAATGCCTGAAACCTTATTGTATCAGTCACCATAGTATCTGCTGTAATGCCGCCCCAATTATAGTATCTTACATAGTCTTCCCAGTTACTCATACTAAAACGGTCATTAATATCCCACTCATTGATTTCACCGTTCATACTAAAACCATATCGTCCAATTTGATCAATTATTGATTGGCTGCTGGTTTCCATAGTCGGAAAAGTGGCGAATCGTCCAGCAACCCAGGCCACCCCTAATTGATCGTAAAGTTGAAAGTGCCAATTACCTATGTTGAAATCATAACTGAGTTCACCTAGGACATTTGGGCGCAGACCTGCTGACAAAGGATTAAACATCCAACCAACTTTATTATTTTCAAATGACCAATAAACTGATGGCCTTAAACTAATAATAAAGTCATCTGACAGCAAAACGGACATTCTCATAGAAGCCCATATCATCCCCCCCCACCCATCATCGCCATTGCTATTGGGAACAGAACCATTTTCATCAACCCAATATGTTGCTCCGCCAACGAGGAATTGATCAAACAAAAATGGCCCCGCATTGATGTGCAGAAATCGTGGGTCAACTGTGATTGAATCCAAGTTGTTTACTTCTAGCCCTTGCCCGTTGTGATTTACACGAGCTGATGTACCAATTCTAAAGCCCTCATTTTCTTTATCGTTACTATATCGTAAAGATTTTTGGCTTCTATTTAAAAGAGTAGCAGTCCCACGCATTAAGTCATTGTATGACTGGAGATTGCCGTCTGCCATCTCAGACGAAAGGTAAGTGTTTTTCGTGTGAACAAAATGATATTCCGAGGATTCAAAGACAGGACGTCCCTGCAAATCATCACTTATCGTTTGTCCAAAAGCTTGATTTGAAAGGGCAACAAAACAGAACAAAAAACAAAGTGGATTGCATTTAATTAACGCATTCTCAAGCTTAGCGTATAGTAAATGATGACGGTAAATTAATTTCAAGCGCATAAGGTGCTAGGCTTCATTGGTTATTGAGCAGGCGTAATAACAGACTTTTTGACCGCTGAGGCTATCCCAGCCATAGCATAAATAACTGCTGAGAAGCCAGGAAGAGAAAGGGTGACGAAAATCCAGATACACATTCTAAGCCGACTTCCCGATGTTCGAATAATATCAATCATCATTACAGCAACAATTACAAGCCATATCAACACCAATGGGAGCCATGCATATGCAGTCACATTCTGTGGCGAGAATGTCAGCATATTTTTAAGTGTAGCCCCCATGGTATTTGGATTTTATGCTTGATTACCTCTGTGCAATCATTTGCCGATTCGCTCTGGGGATGCATTGATGATCAAATGATCATATGCAGTTCTGCGCCCAACTACATTATCCAAAACTAGGTTCTGATTTGAATCGTCAATGGAGGCAGTGAGTCGAAAGGCACTGCCTGCACGCCCAGGGGCAGTAGCCTCAACAAAAAGAAATTCCGGCACTGCTCCTTCAGCTAATAGCCATTCCACCCGTCGTAGCCGGTAATCCCCTGAATCAAGCAAGAGCTTTGTTCGGCTAGCATCAAGCCAGACTTTCACACGCCCACAGGCATTATATTCATCTTCGAAGGAAACGAATTTGCCAGACCGAGCTAACAAATTGATCCCATTAATTTCGAGGCTGGCAACAGTTTTGTAATCTTGGAAGCCTGGATTACGATGGTATGTGGCATGTGGCGCTGGTTGGATCGAGATCGCATCAAACGACACCTTCAACAACCCATTTCCCCAAAGGTTCAAACCGGGGGTTCGCGTTTTGAGCGGTAAATATGCTTTGTTGTTGTCTTTGGCTGTTATTTTACCATCTTTATTTGCATCGAAGGTGAGAGTTACGTCGCCAGCAAACACGCCGTTACCCGGAATAGTTCGCCATGCACGACCTCCTGGAACACGTGAAAAACTCCAACCTGGCCCGAATCCTCCTGGAGGCCACGCAAATGCCTCAGAATGTGACAACAATAGAACGGCCAGAGTTATGAGCGAGTATTTAGTTTTCATGGGTCATTAAGGAGAAAATACCTTAGCGTTAAGTTCAGTCTGTAGCAACGAAAGTTTTTTTGCCATTTTGTTACATTTTCACTCCATTTTCAAAAGTGATTGAATAAATACAGCGAATAGCATGCCGGAATTTCGAATTTCTTGAGCCCTTTACAAGCTTTTTCAGTATTATATTAGTATCGTGGCGCCTCTGCTTGGAGCACTCCCAATCTGATGCTTTCTCTAGTGGTGAATCGAAGCGCGAATGAAAGCCACTGACTGGGCCTCTTTGCTACTGACGCGAATCCCACAGGCAATTATAGGAGGCGAGATATGCGGGCAAACCGCACTGAACTGCGACCGCCAGTAGAACAACGCAAGACCGCAAAAGCGCAGCAAGAACGAAACAGTCGGGCTCTTCACCCCTAAGTAACCCATGAAAACGGCGCGCTCGCCGCGGATGGAGTCTTTGACCGGGCTGCTCTTGAGCACCTTGGTCGATAGCTCGCGCATCAGCGTTAGGTTGTGCGCGGCGGCTTTGTCGCGCACTTGGCACTGTTCAGCGTAATATAGGTCACATCCAGCAGGTGATGGCATTGATTCTCCACTGACCAATGGTTATTGATGAGTTGTCCCCACCTCGGCGGCATCCGCGCGGCTGCAGCTTAGATAGTAGTGGTTTTCTATCGCAGGACTCCGCCGTGTGCCGTCGGGGCATCGTCTCTCGCCGCACGCAGTTGACGCTTGCAGCCTCGCCCATCTCCAGGATTTGGACCACCAGCTCACATCGCGCTCCACGATGACTTCCCGTTGCTTATAGCGGCCTCGGTTTTTCTCTCGGGGGGTGCTCACTTCGCAACCCTCCGCCCAACCTTTTTCGCCTGCGGCTGCGGCCTCCGGCGTGAAACACACGCCCTCGCAGTGTGAGGCGACGGCTTAGTGCGCTTCCTTTTCGTGGCCTTTGAACGCTAGGGTGTAGTCTGCACCGGCGTCCTGGATGAGGTGGGCGATGTCGGGATAGCCGCCCATAGCATCCATGGTGACGATAGCTCCGTGGAGTTGGAGTTTGGAAAGGTGTCTCGGTAGAGCTTCCAATTCATTGCTTTTTTCCGCGCTGACTTCGTGACCGACGCTCAAGCTCGCTTTGCTGCCCCAGGCGCGCAGGATGTGCCAGCGTGCTTTCTCCCGTGGCGTCCTTGGCCCCACGTCCGAGTTTCCCGTCGATGGTGACTTGTTTACCCGCCAGGATCTCCGACCCAGAGCTCTATGATTTCGAGAATATCATCAGGCCTTAGAGCGAAGAAGACATAGCGAAAGACATCGTGCGAAGGTGCGCCGTCGCGTAGCGGGATGAACTGCCGCAGCCAAGGGAGCTGCGACTGAGCGAAGTGGCCCATGTCGCTGATGTCCTCGCAGTCGCAGATCATGGCACAGAGCGCGCGACGAGCAACACCTCTGGCAAGGAGTGCAACACGCGCCCGGCCACACGGAGATCAGACAGCGTGGCGAAGAGTTCTTTGAGCCGCAGGACCTCTTGCATCTCTGCTTGGGCTTGGAGGCTGATGGTTTGGGTGGAGATGGGCGTGGCTTCGATCCACACCCTCATCAGTGGTTATAGTAATTTTTACAGCAGGCTATTCACCATACTCAGTTGCTCTTTTCATGCGGTTGCCTGGCTACCCGCCAGCTGTGAGGTTAGGCATCAAGACACCACTCTTCCGAGCCACGAGCGGCAACCCACGCGTGACAATCTTTGCAAGGTCATGAGATCATGCATCAGGCCGCACTGAACTGGCCCGCCAAGCAGCGCAAAGGCCAGCCTACCGGTATGGGAGGTGAAGAACTTCAATCCCCATCGATGCAGAGCGCATTGCGAGCGGGGAAGTGATCCAAATGCTCAGTCCACGTAGCGGAGTTCATTGCTCGCGAGCAGCGCCTGACAAAAGGCAGCCCAGGCATCGCTCAGGTGCTTGTTTTCCTCGTTATTCGTGGAGACGAGCATGAGCCCGGCTTCGCGGAGGAAATCACGGGCGCGCTGGAGCTCGCGTTCGCTGGCGTCCCGTCCGAATGCCTGGCGATAGGCGAACTGGATGCGCAGGTCGTCATCCTGGGCGGCTTTCAGAACGCGTGTGGCAAAGCGGCGCGACTGCTCAACGAGGAAGGCATTGTTTAATAGGTAGAGCGACTGTGTGGCAAGTGTGCTGATGTCCCGCCTGCCGGTGATGGTGGTGGCGTCGGGCAGATTGAAGGGCGTGAGCTCAGGCGGCATCGAATTGCGCAGCATGAGCAGGTATACGCTGCGATGCGTGCTCGGCTGGTGCAGTGGCGGCAGTTCGTTGATCAGCACGTCGCGATGCTGAATGAGCGATCCTGCGGCAGGCTGCGGGTTCAGATCACCGGTGGCGACGAGCATGGCATCACGAATCGTTTCGGCATCGAGACGGCGGCGCAGATGGATGGCGAAGAGCGAAGAGCGAAGGGCGGAGAGTTCAGACGTTTCGCGGGAAGCAACGTTTTGGGACTCTATGCCCTTCGCCCTTTGCTCCAAGCTGGATTGTTGATAGGTGCGGCTCAGCACGATGCTGCGAATTAGCTTCTTGATGGACCAGCCTTCACGCATGAAACGCGTGGCGAGATGATCGAGCAGCTTGGGATTTGTTGGGCGCTCGCCTGACACGCCGAAGTCATCCGGCGTGGGCACGATACCTTCCCCGAAAAGCTGGAGCCACACGCGGTTCACCATCACACGGACAGTCAGCGGGTTTTGCGGGCTCGTGAGCCACTGTGCCAGCTCAAGACGACCGCTTTGTTTGACATCGGTCAATGCACCGCCACCGCAGGCACTAAGAAAACCACGCGGCACGGAAAGGCCAAGCTTCTTCGATTCACCGCTGATGTTGAGTTTACAGTCCTCGACCTTCTTTGCGTCTCGCACGCCCATGGCGAGTGGTGCGTCGGCTTCGTATTTGAAGCTGGGTTTGGCTGGTGGTCGGCGCGGTGGGTTGGCCTTGATGATCGGCTCCACTTCGACGCGAGTCGTGATTCGGGCGGCGGCTTGCAATTCATGCAGCGGTGTCTGTGGTGCCGTGAGTCCTTGATGCGCTGCGGCACCCCATAGGGTTTCAGTGCTTTTGAAAATGCCGGCCAGCGCGTAATAATCGCGCGTCGGAATCGGATCGCTTTTGTGATCATGGCAACGCGCGCAGCCGACGCTGAGTCCGAGGATGCCGCTCCCGATGATGTTGATTTGATCGGCCACGACATCCATCTCGAAATTCTCATTCATCGCCTTCGCGGGCTTCGCACCGAGCGCGAGCAACCCGGTGGCGATGAGCTGGCGGTCACGTTGCTCGGGCGAGTCGGCGTGCAGTAAGTCGCCTGCGATTTGCTCGGTGATGAAGCGGTCGTATGGCAGGTCCTCATTGAAGGCGCGGATCACATAGTCGCGGTAGCGCCACGCATGCGGAAAGCTCGGATTGCGGCTGAGGCCGTCGTTGCCGTTTGATTCGGCGTAGCGGGCTACATCCAGCCAGTGACGGCCCCATTTTTCTCCGAAGTGCGGGCTGCTGAGCAGAGAGTCCACATAGTCGGACAAGTCAGACGAGTCCGACGCGTCGGAAGGCGGGAGGCCGATGAGGTCAAAGCTGAGGCGGCGCTTCAAAACGACCGTCTCTGCGTCTGCGGCGGGTCTGAGGTTCTTTTCTTCCAGCTTTGCCAGAATGAAGGCATCGAGGCTGTCACGTGGCCAGGCGGTGTCCATCAGCTTCGGCGGCTGTGGATTGGAAACCGGCTTTAGAGACCACAGCGGTTCCTGCGGCGCAGTCATCGTATTTTGCGCGGTCTTGGGCAGATCTTCGCGAGGATCAGGCGCGCCCATTGTCACCCATTCGACGAAGTCATTCACCACATGATCCGGAAGCCGCTTCTTCGGCGGCATTTCGATCCCATCGTAACGCACCGCCTGCACAATGAGGCTCTCATCCGGCTTTCCAGGAACCAACGATGGTCCCGACTCTCCGCCCACGATCATCTCCGAAGGCGCGTCGAGCAGCAACTTGCCGCCGAGCTTTTTGGCACCTTGTGAATGACATTCGTAACATTGCTTCACGAGCACCGGGCGGATCTTCGACTCGAAAAACGCCCGCTGGTCCGGCGTCATTTCTGCGGCAAAGCACCGCCATCCAGCGGTGCTGAGGGCGAAGAACAGGAGGAGTCTTGAAAACTTGGATGGCATGGGCGTAGGCATGTACGTTTGCCCACAAGCCATGTTTGCGAGCGCTGCACGATCATTCCCTAGCCTTTGAGTCCATCCAGATCGTTACCGGACCGTCATTGAT
Organism: uncultured Prosthecobacter sp.; assembly: GCA_964390165.1. Lineage (GTDB taxonomy): Bacteria > Verrucomicrobiota > Verrucomicrobiia > Verrucomicrobiales > Verrucomicrobiaceae > Prosthecobacter. The sequence goes on from CAYMHJ010000277.1 coordinate 7,235, forward strand.
CAGCGCAACATGCATGTCAGCGCCAAAAGTGCCGCTCTTCACAGGCACCTCACGCAGCAGCGCGGCGATGAAGTGCTCATAAAGCGGGATCGCATGCTCAGGCCGTGCCGAACGCGTGAAGCCGGGACGATTCCCCTTCTTCGTGCTCGCGTGCAGCGTGAACTGGCTCACCACCAGCGCACTGCCGCGCACCTCGCTCACATTGAGATTCATCTTCCCCTCTGCATCCGCAAAGATGCGCATCTGGCCGATCTTTCCCGCCAGCCACTCCGCATCATCCACCGTGTCATCATTCTCCACCCCCAGCAGTACCACCAGCCCATGCGTGATGCACGCCGTCATCTCCCCGGCGATGGTGACAGAGGCCTGCTTCGAGCGTTGGATCAGTGCGCGCATGATATCGCCATGAAAGCCGATGCCCGCCCCGATTGCCAGCTTTCCCTTGCGAAAAGACCCCTCTAGCGCTCCCTTCGCGCCCCTCTCGCCGGGGGCACTCCAGCCTTTCGGCACAAACCAAACCCTCTGTTATCACCACCATGTCCACCGACGCCAAGAACCCCATCGCGCAAATGGAGAAGATCGTTTCTCTCTGCAAGCGCCGCGGCTTTATCTTCCAAAGCAGCGAGATCTACGGCGGCTGCGGCGGCATCTGGGACTACGGCCCGCTCGGTGCCGAGCTGAAGCGCAACCTGCGCACCGCCTGGTGGAACACCATGACCCGCGAGCGTGAAGACGTACTCGGTCTCGATGCCTGCATCCTCATGAATCCCGCCATCTGGAAAGCCAGCGGCCATGTGGATACCTTCGCCGACCTCATGCGCGAGTGCTCGCTGACGAACAAGCGCGTCCGTGCCGATCATGTCGATCCGCAGTCTGGCACCGTGCTGAAATACAGCGGCGCGCAGTCCCCAACCGGCTGGCGCTGGGATCGCACCATCACGGCTCTCACGAAAAGCGGCGAGCACATTGAAAGCTTCCGCAAACGCATCCGCGCCCTCATTGCCCAAAACTCCGGTGAAGCGGCTGGCAAACCCGAGGAGATCGAGCTGCTGAACGAAGAGAAGATCGACACCGTGAATGGCAGCGTCGATTTCCATCCTGAAACTGGCGGCATCCTCGGCGAGGCGCGTCCTTTCAATCTCATGCTCAAGACCTACCTCGGCCCCACCGCGACCGAGGCTGACGTCACCTACCTGCGCCCCGAAACCGCGCAGGCCATCTTTGCGCAGTTCAAGAATGTCTTCGACTCCAGCCGTGTGAAGGTTCCCTTCGGCATCGGCCAGATCGGCAAGGCTTTCC
>CAYMHJ010000278.1:0-8512 GCA_964390165.1 uncultured Prosthecobacter sp.
CAATCTCAGTGCCGCCCAAAGACGAGTTTATGACAGCCTTTTCGAGAACCAGTCGCCGGAGCACCCCCAGCCGAGGTGAAGTTGCCTCCGACGTAAAGGTCGATGCCGCTCAGCACCAGGGCACGGACGGGGCCGTTCACTCCTGCGCCAAGGGCCGACCAGGCGCTGCCGCTCCACTTCGCCACCCGGTTGGCCCCCACGCCTCCCGCTGTGGTGAAATCGCCTCCGGCGTAGAGGTCGCTGCCACTAGCCAGCAGAAACTGGACGGTGCCATCCATCCCCGTGCCGACGGGCGACCAAGCGCTGCCATTCCATTTCGCGATGTAGTTGGCCGGCGTGCCGCCCGCTGTGGTAAAGAAACCTCCGGCATAGATATCGCTGCCACTCACCGCCAGGGCATAGACGTCACTATCCATGCCCGTGCTGAGGGCCGACCAGACGCTGCCGTTCCATTTCGCGATGCGGTTGGCAGACACGCCACCCGCCGTAACGAAGTTGCCTCCCGCGTAAAGATCGCTGCCGCTTACAGTCAAAGTGTGGACGGGGCTGTTCATCCCTGTGCCGAGGGCCGACCACGCGCTGCCGTTCCATTTCGCGATTCTGTTGGCCGCCACCCCGCCCGCTGTGGTGAAGGCGCCAGCGGCGTAGAGATCGCTGCCACTCAGCGCCAGCGAATAGACGAGATTGTCCATCCCCGCGCCGAGGGCCGACCACGCACTGCCGTTCCATTTCGCAATGTAGTTGGCCGCCACCCCACCCACCAGGGTGAATTCGCCTCCAACGTAGAGCTCGCTGCCGATCACCAACAAAGCACGGACGGTGCCGTTCATCTCATTGCCAAGGGCCGACCACTCACTGCCATTCCATTTCGCGATGCGGAAGGCCGCCTCCCCGCTCGCCAGGGTGAAGGTGCCTACAGCGTACAAGTCGCTGCCGGTCACCAACAGCGCACGGACGCTGCCGCTCATCCCGTTGCCGAGGGCCGACCACGCGCTGCCGTTCCATTTTGCGATGTAGTTGGCCGATACCCCGCCCGCCGAGGTGAAGGTCCCGCCTGCGTAGAGGTCGCTGCCGCTCACCGCCAGCACATAGACTATGTTGCCCATCCCTGTACCGAGGGCCGACCACGCACTGCCGTTCCATTTCGCGATGCGATTGGCCGACGTACCGCCCGCCGTGGTGAAGGCACCGCCTGCGTAGAGATCACTGCCGCTTACCGCCAGCGCATAGACGAGGTCGTTCATCCCAGCGCCGAGGGCCGACCACGCGCTGCCGTTCCATTTCGCGATGTAGTTGGCCGAGGCACCACCCGCCGTGGTAAAGGCACCGCCTGCGTAGAGATCGCTTCCGCTAACCGCCAGTGCCTGGACGGTGCCGTCCATCCCCGTGCCGAGGCCTGCCCACGCACTGCCGTTCCATTTCGCGATGTAGTTGGCTGGCGTGCCGCCCGCCGTGGTAAAGGCACCGCCTGCGTAGAGATCGCTTCCGATCACCGCCAGCGACTGGACGCTGTTTCCCATCCCCGTGCCGAGGGCTGTCCACGCGCTGCCGTTCCATTTCGCGATGCGGTTGGCTGGCGTGCCGCCCGCCGTGGTTTAGGTTCCTCCTGCGTAGAGGTCGCTGCCGATCAACGCCAGCGCATGGACGCAGCTTCCCATCCCCGCGCCGAGGGATGTCCACGCGCTGCCGTTCCATTTCGCGATGCGGTTGGCTACCACCGTGCCGATGACGATGAAGTCGCCACCGACAAATAAATTGCCGCTGCCGTCCACGGCCACCGCCCGGACTGTGGAATTAGCCCCCATGAGGCCTGAGTTCAGGCTTACCCAATCCGCGTCGCTGAAGGTCGGGTCGATCCGCACCGGATAGACCGCCCCCGCATCCTCCACCACCACGCGCAGCCGATGCGTGGTTGGCACTTCGAGCCGGGCGGCCAGCTCGCGCCCGGTGGCATCGTTCACGCGGAGGCGGTGGTAAGCCAGCGCACGCCCCGTGGCATCGAGCGTGAGTGTGACCCCATGGGCGGCCTCCTGCGCCGTGGCACCCGCCACTTCCAACTCCACCGCCAGCACGCCCGTGCCTGCGGGCCGCGCGGCCACCACGAAGTCCTGCCGCACGCCGTCGCTGCTCACGCTGTATTCCTCAGCCAGGCCGGGGCGCAGCCACACGGCGGCGTCCTTTGTGGCCTGCACCAAGCCCGTGGGAGCGATCTGACTCATGCGACCCATGCGACCCATCTCCACAGCACGCACGCGGAAGCGGTTCACCAGCCCGGCGTCTTCCTCGGCGGTGGAGGAAAGCCACAGCCCCTCGGCGGTCGCCTCGCCCTCGATCCGCTGCATGATGGCCCGCAGCCGCGCCCCGCCCGCCGTGGGCGTGATGCTGATGCCATCGCCCGCATACTGCTTCTGCGCCTCCGCGCCAAGCTGGTCAAAGGGGATGGGTTTCGGCTGCTCCTCCACCGTAGTGATGGTCTGAGCCGAGAGTGGCAGGACAATGATGAAGGCTAGGCAGGCGAGAAGAGTTTTCATAGCGGTCGTTGGTTCACTCACAGCCGCCGCTATGCGTGGGACAGCGCCTCACCTCCCGTCCTTTTCGGTGAACTGGGCAGACTTTTCGGTGAACCGGGCAAGGGTCCGCTAGATCAGGCTCTTCAGCCGCGCTGCGGCCACACGGCGCAGTTCGATGGGCTCTTCGATGCCATTGAGCTTCAGCCGTGATTCATCGCGCGAGCTGGAGGTGAGGGACTCCACGCGCTTGAGATTGATGACGAGAGAGCGGCTGACGCGGACGAAGGTGGTCTGCGGCAGCATGTCTTCATACTTGCCCAGATTGTAACCCATGAGCAGGGAAGGCTGCCCCTCGATCAAAAACCAGGTGAAGTCCCCCTCGGCACGCAGCGCCGCGATCTGCCCCACGGGCACGATCAGCGTGCGCCCACCGGTATTCAGGCAGAGGTGATCCCGCATCCCGAGTTGAGGCGCGGGCGGCAGCGGTACAGACTGAGTTTGCTCCAGGCTGACTCGGCGCAGACGGTCCAGGGCCTGCGCCAGCCGCTCGGCACGCACGGGTTTAAGAAGGTAGTCCAGCGCCGCCACCTCAAAGGCCAGCGGCGCGTGCTCGGCATGAGCGGTGACGAAGATCACGCGCGTCGTCTCAGCCAGGCTCTGGATCAGCTCGAAGCCGCTGCTCTGTGGCATCTCGATGTCCAAAAACACCGCATCAGGAGGCGTGATCTCTGCCAGCAGCGTGCGCGCTGCGGACACGCTCTCCGCCTCACCCACCACATGGACATCAGAGTGGGTCTGGAGCAGCCGAGCCAGCCCACGCCGGGCTGCCGCCTCATCGTCGATGAGGATCACACTGGGCATGGTTCCCCCTCCAGCATGATCTCCGCACAAACCAGTGCGCCCTCCTGCCGCAGCTCAAAGCGATGCCGTGCGGGGTAATGCAGCGCCAACCGGCGACGCAGATTCGCCATGCCGATGCCGATGTCCGCCTTCGTGGCCCAGTCTGGCTCCAGCCTGCCGGAGTTGCTCATCTGGATCACGAGCTGACCGCCGCTGTGTTTGACCTTCACATCCAGCAGCCACGGGGGCTCGGCGCTGTTCAGACCGTGCTTGACCGCATTTTCGGCCAGGGGCTGGAGGAGGAAGCTGGGCACCGGCACCGTGCGCGCTGCGGCATCCACCTCCACGCTGTATTGCAGCCGATCTCCGAAGCGCAGCTTCTCGATCTTCAGATAGGTCGTCATCACCTCCACCTCATGCGCCAGTGGCCGGATCAGTCCGCCGTGCTGATCCAGCGAGTAACGGAGGAAATCCGCCAAGTCATGAGTCATCTCCAGTGCCGTGTCCGGCTGGTCCGGGATCTGGGTGGCGATGTTGTTGAGCGAATTGAACATGAAGTGCGGATTCAACTGCAAGCGCAGCATTTGGAGTTCGGCACGCTGGGCTGCTGCACGGGCCTCCTGAGCGGCGAACTCAGACTTCAACCAGACGTAGGCCACACTCCAACTGAGGTAGATGATGGTGAAAAAAGTGACTCGAGTCAGCAGCGATGAAGGCCGGGCATGGTAATCCGCCAGTAACGCCACCCAGGGTGCCGCAAAGTAGGTGATCACCAACTGCAGCATCGTCGCCACGAGACTGAAAACGAGGATGAGCCCCAAGGTGCGCTGAGAGAGTCCCGTGTGAAATTTCAGCCGCCGATAGATCAGCCGCAGGCCGGAGGAGAGCACGAACTCCGTGGGCTCCAGCAGCAGGCTCATGCCCACTCCCATCGCCACATGATCGTAGTGCGAGGTGCGGATGATGGAGCCATAAACGAAATAGGCGGACCACCCCAGCAGTTGCAGCCGCCAAAACAGAGGCAGACGGTTGATTTGTTGTTTCAGGAAGTCAAACATGAGCAGAGACGGGCGGCATGACTCACCACTCAACGCTGATCGAAAGGTTGAACATCTGTGCATTTCCAAACTCACGGTCAAGCTCGGGGAACATGCCGTTTTGATAGGCCAGATTGATCGAGGTACCCACACGCGGGAAAATGACGAACCCAGAGGACCAGCCGAAATTCCCCAGGTGATCCGTCGAGGCACCCGCCCGCAGCATGAACCACGAACAGAGCGGAATATCCGTGCCTGCGGACCAGCGGTGCAGAGTCAGGTCTTCGTCAGCATTGGCGAACTGGCTGTATTGGTAGTCCAGATGCGCTGCCGCCTTGGGGCTGATGAGAAAGGCCAGACCGGTCTGAATGATCCACTGATCCGAGGATTCCTGGAAGGAATTTCGCACGCCTGGGGCCACCTCCCGAACGAAGTCCGTACTGCCGCTGCCATAGTCCGCCACCGCGCCCAGCAACCAGCGCTTCCCGAGCTGCCGCTGGCCGGAGAGACGGAAGGTGAAGTTATCCTTCTCAGAATCCGAAAGCCGCAGCCGTGGTGTGCTAAACAGCGTGTCAGCCCGAGTAAAACCCATGCCAGCGCCGATGCCGTATTTCTCGAACCGCTTTGACCAGTCCAGCCGAGTGCCGATGAGATCGAACTCGTAGCTCACGGGTGCCATGCGAGTGAGGTGGCTGTTGCTCTGAAACTCGATCACCGCCACGCGGAAGATGCCCGCATCCGCCACATCGAAGGCCAGCGTCTGGGTGCTCAGATGCATCTCCGTTCCGCCATCGAAGGTGAGGAAGTCGTAGTTCGCGCTCGCCAGATAGTCGAACTGCTGCACCTGGAAAGACCAGGCGATACCCGCCAGATTTGAGGAAGAGCCAAACGGGCTGGCTGCCGAGGCTCCCCCCTTTGCCGCGACATCTGCGAAGGGGCTGAAGTGGGAAAACGCCGCGGGGAACCGCAAAGCAAAAGGTTCATCCATCAAACCGTCATGCCCACACAACAAGAGCGGACAGAGAGCCATGATGATCAGAAGTAGGCAGGATTTTTTCCTTCCCTGAGATTCCAAAAGAATGGCCGGGCGAAAGCCCTCAAAAGGGCTTTTTGCAGATGACCGAAGATCAAACGCAATCAGCATGAGTGGCAAGGTTATGGAAGGAAATAGGCTCCGGCTTCATGAGGTCTGAGGAAGTTGCATCATCAAATCGCTCAGGGACAAGGCAGAATAAGCAGCATGACACAAAAAAGCCAGAGGCGTGAACCTCTGGCTTTTGCACTTCAAACTCTGAGCTCAATCCACCCGATGTGTTCCGCCCATCATTCTGGAGACAGACCCGTGAGGCTGTCTCGTCTCCTGCTGTCCTCGGTGTGTTCGGTGTCTCTTTGGTGCAGTTCGACTGCATCTACGCGCCTCAGGGGCAGGGGAGGGCTGGGCGGCGTGCCTTTTGGGTAGGGCAGGTGAGGGGCAGGTTTCGGCCATGCTTCTGGGCAGGAGGTCGGCCCTGACTCCCAGGCCCTGCTCTGTCCCTTTACAGACGGCCATCCATGCCCATTCATGGACGCTTTTCCCGACCTACCTGAATGACCACTAAGCTCGACCCCAAGTTCATCGCCCATCTTTCCGACACCGCCCAGAAGCTCAGCACCCTCGAGATCCAGCCCCGCGTGCTGGCCGCTGCGGCCCCCGAGCTGACCGACACAGCCGCCGCACTGGCCCAGCAGGTCCTCGACCTCGCCGCCCGGCTCACCGCCGCGCAGGAGGCCAAGGTAGCCGCCGATCTCGCTGAAAAGGCAGCCGCCATCGCCGCGCGTGAGCAGGCCGCCGCAGAAAAAGAGGAGGCCAAAGCCCGCGCAGCCGCCGAGAAAGAAGCCGCCAGGGCCGCTGCTGAAGCCGCGAAGGCCCAGGCGCTCGCAGAGAGAGAGGCCCTGCGCGCGGCAGCCGAGGCAGCGAAAGCGCAGGCCGCCGCGGAGAAGGAGGCGGCGCGCCTGGCCAAAGAGCAGGCAGAAGCGGAAAAGGCGGCTGAAAAAGCGCGGGCCGCCGCCGAGAAAGAGGCGGCCAAAGTGGCCGCTGCCGAGGCCAGGGCCAAAGAACTGGCGGAGAAGGAGGCCGCGAAGGCCCAGGCATTGGCGGAGAAGCTGGCGGCGATCGAGGCCAGGGTGCAGGCCGCTGCGGAAAGAGAAGCCGAGAAAGCGGCGGAGAAAGCCCGCCTAATGGCGGAGAAAGAAGCAGCCCGCGCGGCAGCCGAGGCAGCGAGAGCCCAGGCGCAGGCGGAGAAGGAGGCCGCCCGCCTGGCCAAAGAGAAGGCGGATGCGGAGAAGGCCGCTGCCCGGCTGGCCGCCATCGAGGCCAAGGTGCAGGCCGCCGCCGAGAAGGAAGCCGCCAAGGCTGCCGCCGCTGAGGCGAAGGCGAAGGCCGCCGCCGAGAAGGAAGCGGCCCGTATTCTCAAAGAGCAGGCGGATGCCGAACGGGCCGCCGAGAAGGCCCGCATCCTCGCTGAAAAGGAGGCGGCCAAAGAAGCCGCTGCCGCAGCACGCGCGCAGGCATTGCTGGAACTCGAAGCGGTGAAAGCCGCCGCCGCCGCCCTCAAAGCCAGGCAGGACGCGGAGCGTGAGATCGCCCGCAAGGCCGAGGAAGAAGCCAAAGCCCGCAAGGAAGCGCTGCGCCTCCAGGCCCAGGCCGAGCATGAGGCGAAGCAGCGCGCCCGCATGGCCGCCTCCGTCGCCCGCCTGGCCGCTGAAAAGGCCGCGCTGGAAGCTGAGGAAAAGCGCAAAGCCGCCGAGGCCGCCGCCGTGGTGGAGTGAGCAGCAAAGGGATAGACAAAAGTCAGCCACCACGTTACAACCGCCCACTTTCCAACCATGAACCCCATCCGCACCCTCGCCCTCCTTGCCGCCTTTGCCCTTCCGGTCTTCGCCGCAGATGAAGTCCAAGTCTTCAACGGCACCGACCTCACGGGCTGGGAGGGAAACAAAGACCTCTGGAGCGTGCAGGATGGAGCCATCACCGGCATCACCCCGCCTGACCCAGCTGATCCAAAGAAAGGCCTGATCAAGCACAATACCTTTCTCGTCTGGAAGGGCGGCACGGTGGGTGACTTCGAGCTCACCTTCCAATACCGCATCGAAAAAGGGAACTCCGGTGTGCAGTACCGCAGCAAGGAGCTGGCCCCCGGAGACTTCGGCCCGATCATCAGCGGCTACCAGGCCGACTTCGAAGCCGGCAAGACCTACAGCGGCATCCTCTATGAAGAGCGTGGACGCGGCATCCTGGCCAAGCGCGGCGAGAAGACCGTGATCAAACCCGGCCCTGATGGCAAAAAGCCCGTCGTGGAAGTCACCGGCTCCACCGGTGACAGCGCTGCCATCCAGGCCAGCATCAAAGAAGAGCAATGGAACGACTACAAGATCGTCGCCAAAGGCAACCACGTTCAGCATTTTATCAACGGCATGCAGACCATCGACGTCACCGATGAAGACGCCGCCAACGCTCCGAAGGAAGGCCTGCTGGCCCTCCAGATCCACCAGGGCCCGCCGATGAAGGTGCAGTTCAAGAGCCTCAAGCTCGTTCCTCTGAAGTAAGTTCCTGTGCCGGTGACTCACCGGCACGTTCTTTGCTGCTCACTCCCATCATCCCGCCATGCGCACCTGTGTTTTGAATCGCCTGCTGTCCCTCATCCTGTTCTTGGGTGCCTCCTCGGCCTTCGCCGAGACCACCGAGTACATCGTCTGCTCCGGCGGCCCGGCTTTGCGGAAATGGGAGGATCTGCGCCAAAGCAACCTCCAGCATGACCGCTGGTGGGGGAACTTCGTCCGCACCGCCCGTGTGCGGATGCAGGAACTGCAAAAAAGCCAGCCACAGGGCACGATCATCACCTGGCTCGTCTATCGTGACGGCTACCTGCGCCGCGCGGGGGAAGATCGTGACCCACTCACTGCGCACTGCGAATCCGTGCGTGACACCTACAAGATCAATCTCGTCTGGTTCCGCACTGGAGATGAAGTGATCAACTACATCAACCGGGGAGGCGGCCAGATCTCCCGCCGCAGCGCGAAGATCAGCGGCTTCGAGTACTTCGGTCACTCAAATAAGTACTGCTTCCTCTTCGACTATAGCAGCGA
>CAYMHJ010000279.1:0-8504 GCA_964390165.1 uncultured Prosthecobacter sp.
CCGCCGTTGCCTCGCTCTTCGGCCAAAAAGACCAGCTCATCGAAGAAGGCACCCGTGTTTTCACTCTGGGCGCGGATGTCCTCGAACTCGGCGGCGCCTTCCACAAGCTGGTCAAAGACTTCGGCGGTGGCGCGGCAGCTCCGAGCAGTGATTCCGTGTATGCGAACAAGAAATGAACCGCTGACTCGAAGACCTTACATATCACCATATCACGTCGATTTCGCCTAAGTCACGACATCAGCCGCTGTGCTACATGATTCTCAATGCTCATCGCCAGCAGTTTGCTAAGAGCCTGGGCATACACCCCGTCAGTATTTGTGAATTTTGGAGCATTAGTGGAGAGCTTTACGAGTGAAAGCACACCTCGCACACGTTCTCCACCACAGGAAAATGGCAGTGCAATCATGGATCGTGTCGTGTTCCCCGTCAGCATATCCACTTTCTTTGAGTGCCGTTCGTCTTCCGATGCATTGCAGACAATCACAGTGGATTCCATCTTGTAGGCTAGGCTGATGAGTCCTGAAGCCAAGGATTGAGATTTGCCGATGATTACATGTCCTTTCACAGGGTTATAAGCAGCAATCAGACTCTGACGTTTTTCATCTTCTAGCCAGAGGGTTCCTTCGTCTGCGCCTGTTTGCCGTAAAATCGCCTCAAAATGAAGGGGGACAGTTTCATCCAAGCATCCTGCTACTTCCTGAGGCTTCATATTGTCCAGAGCGAAGGTGACGGCCATCTGAAGCCTAGCTTTGACTCCCTTGAGAGAATGATCCACCAGCGCAGGTGGTTTGGTATTTACGCTGCCAGAAGGCAATTGTTCAGCATTCGCGCACTCGGATAACCAAGACGCAGCGGCAAAATCTGTCCCAATTGACATCCGCCAGTGCGTAGCATTTCCATTGGCGTAATCACCCGCCGCAAGGCTGCGAAGTTCCTTGATGGCAGCCGGTGAAAGTGGGGAGATCGTGTTTCCCGGTTTGAGGCCAAAAAAAGCCTCGGGATGCTCAGTTCGCACTTCCTCAAGGGTGGCAAAGCTGATCCGTCGCCCGATGCCGATGTCATTCTTCATCCTTTCACGCACTGGACGCAGTCGATGAGATAGCGCGTCAGGTTTAAGATCTGCCCGCCATATCTTTGCCGCAGTCTCCTGGTTCATATTTAGCGCAATTCGCATTGCCAGAATAGCATGTTCCATCGGCCATTGCTTGGCGGATTCCGCACACCATTCGGCTATCTCACATGCTGCTTTGGATAGCTCCTTCCGGTCGATGTCCGCTCTTGCTTTGGGGACATCCGAAACATTTTCCTTGATCCATTCCTCGTCGATTCCGGCTTCACGCATCGCGGACACTGCCTTACTTATAGCGTGTCCTTTGGCTTTGAGCATGTCAGTGAGCACGCGCCTGGCACGCATGTTAAGATGCGACGTTAAACGTCCGCCCTGTTTCCATTTCTTGAGCAGGTTGGCCGTTGGGTCGGTCGTTAGACACATTTGGACCGTGTTGTCTGCCGCCTCTTCGACGATGGCAAAGGCTGCGGGCCAATTTCCGAAAACACGCACCAGTTCTGCCAGGACTTTGGCTCGAATTTCCTTGCTGAATGTCTCCAGCACCTCCGAGGCACGGAGCACCTCCTGCATCAGTTGAGCATCTTCATCGAATAACGGGTTTTTGCCGGGTGTCGCGTCCATTGGGTCAGATTGTTGCCGCAGGTCCGGCAACGGCAAGGCTCCTTTGCCAAAAAATACCAATCATTTCCTCAAGTGCTGGCAGTTCGCTTCCTGAACAAGGCAGAGAGCGACCTCGAAGCTCCAGCCAAAGGGCTGTCAGGCCGAGATGCTCCCACCACATCACCCACCACCACTATGAAAACGATCCGCCACACACTCATCTCCATCACGGTCAGCTTTGCCCTCGTGGGCATGGCGCACGCCCAGCCGGCCTTTGTGCCGCAGCCTGCCGCCTCCGCATCGAAAACCCTCACCACCTGGCAGCAGGTGCAGGAAACCACCCGCCTGCTCCTGGGACTCCCGGCCGCCTTCCCCGATCCCCAGGTGCCTGGCAGCTACCAGTCTGCCGAATGGCGTCTTCAACTCGTCTCGGAGCGGTTTGCCTCCATCGACATGCGTGGTGCTGATGAAGCACTCCGCCAGCATGTGAAAGAGCAGATCGCCGCCCACCGCGCCATGTCGCAGGCATTCCGGCTAGCTCGCACGGAGTTCATTCCCGCCCTGCTCGCTACCTTGCCGGAATTGATTCAGTCTGTCCGGGCACAGGAATTGGCACGAACGAAGAAATTCGACCTCGCCGAGGCCTCCGTCACCCAGAGCACCCTCGACTTCGTCGCGCTGCTCTCGACGGACAAGGTGTTTGCGAGCGAGTCCCGCTGGCTTTCCCGGCAGGCCGGTATCATTACCGAGGCTGCGGTGGTCTTTCAGCGTGCCGAGGAGCGCCTTCGCTCAGCTCATGCCGCTCATGAGCGCATCGCCAGCCAACTCGCTGTGAAATACGGTGGCGACTTCGCCAAAGCGCAGGTCGTGCCCGTCCTCTGGGCCTGGTGATCCACCCTTATCCTCATCTTCTTCCCTCCAAATCTTCATGCCATGCACTCCACACGCTGCATCCTCCTTGCTGGCTTGGCGCTGCTCATGCTCTCCGCCTGCGAAAGCCAGGATCGCTACTACGAAGGCTACGCCGATGGTGAAAAAGACGGACGCGAAGCCGGTGAACGCAGCGGTTACCGCAGCGGCTATCGAGCAGGCACCGTGAAGGTCATCAGCGATGGCTGGTTACCTTCAGTGGGCCATGGCATTTGTTGGGCCATCGCTCTAATCGCAGGCGGCATTACCTTTAGCCTGCTTTGGGACAGCACGGGCCGTCTCATTATCGGCAGTCAGCGTCTGGGCGTCTGGGTTTGGGAGCACATCGACACCTGGCAGTTCCAGCGAGGCTATGCCGTCCAGCTCGACGCCATGCGACAGCGCGAGCGTGCCGATGCCGAGGCACGTATCCGCATTCAGGCCGCGCACATGCTGCATCAGGCGCAGCGGACGCTCAGCGAGGAGGACATCCGCCTTCACGTCGAGCACCTCATCCGCCACAGCCAGCTCCTGCGTGACATGCAGGACGGCGTCGAGGTCAGCATGGCCGCCTGCGAGACCGCGCTGGCCCGTATTCAGTCCGATCCAAACCTCTCGGCAGGCCAGAAAGGCAAACTCCTCCGCCACCTCGCCCAGACCGCCCCTCTTGCAGCCTGAGCCGTCACCCTTCGTCTCAAACTCTCCTATTCTCCAAAGTCTCACCCACATCTCCCCACCACCATGAACACCACGCTCAATGACAAACTCGCCCGTATCCAGGGCGCTCGCACCTCCACCCGCGTCGCGGACAGCGGGACCCGGCTCATCGAGGCCGAGGTTCTCTCCGCTTCCAGCGCCGCTGCCGCCGCCCGCAACGGTTCCCCCGCCGCAGCACCACTCAGCGTCGTCACCCAGCTTGCTGATGACCAGGGCGGCTTCTTTGCCCGTGTGCTGGCCTTTCCCTTCCGCGCCACCCAGCGGGAGGCCTTGTCCAAAGTCATGCACGAGACCCGCCTCGCCCTCATGAATCACCGCCGTGAGGCCATTGAGCGCGAGAGCAGGGCCATCTGGGAAAGCAGCTCCTTCAAAGTCGTCGCCGTCATGGCCGAATACCTCGCCCAGCACCTGCGCGGCATCGAGCAGGAGCGCTACGACCACATCATGCAAAGCTCCGAGGAGGCCGCTGAACTCCTCACCCACCACCTCGAAAAGATCGAGGCCAGCCCCCTGCCGGATCTCGTCAAGGAGCGACTCCTCAAGCAGGCCCTCGAACAATACGACATCACCCTCGAGCGCATCACTGAAGACCAGCTCCACCTCCGCTACGCGAATCGCTCCGGGAACTGAAACACCTCCACCAGAACTCCGACATTCATCATACTCATCTTATCTCCACCATGAAAACACACCACTTCGCACTCGTCCTTCCGCTCCTGTTCCTCACCTCCTGCGTCACCCCGCCGCCTCCGGGTGAGCGAGTCGTGGGCCGCAGACCTGTCACGCCTCGGCAAGTCTCGGATAGCATCGCCCAGCAATGGGAAGGCTACTTGCAGGACAGCCCCTTTTCCTCTGCATCGGGGAACCTGAGCTTCATCGACTCCGCTTCACAAATCGGCGGCACCGCCTCCCGCGTCAGCAGTCGCGCCAGCACCTTGCAAGACGCCAGACTCTCCGCCCATGCCCAAAAAGTCGCCTCCTGGTTTCAGGACACGTTACAGACAAAGCAACAACTCGATTCCCAGATCAGTAGCATTCAGGCAGGCGGTGAGTTGCGCGATCATATCGCCTCAAAAGCAGGCTCCTGGGCATTCAGCAACTCCGAAGGCACCAACACCCTCGGGCAGCTCTTTGGCGGCCTCATCGGTTCCGCCTTCTCCCAAGCCTACACCGGGAGTGAAGTTTCCAGCGCTCGCCGCGCCGCCGCCATGCGTGTCACGCGACAGGCACTCGATCTCATTGAGGAGGAAGACGCCCTCGGGCGGGAGATCGGCATCGCCCCCACACCCGGCCTTGAGCGCACCCTGGGGGCCGTCATGGACATGAGGAAGACACTCCTCTTCATCGGCTCCTGGAAGGGGGAATACTATCCTGCCATCAAAGGCACCACCACCCACTCCTGGCAGTTCTGGCCCGATGGTGACTTCACCTGCCGGATGCCCGGCCAAAGCGAGAGCGGCACCTGGAGCATCCAGAATGGCCGCATGACCTTCCGTTGGCACAACGGCATCACGGACATCATGATCCCTGAGTTCACCAGCGACTCCCAGGCCACCCTGCGGCCCACTCGCAGCATGAAGTTCCCAACGATGGTCAAATTCAGCGACGATCCCAGCCAGACGCCGCCGCTGCCCGCCCCCGGCCCTCCACTGAACATTCGTATCAACCTCTGAAGCGGAGGGCATAGAGCGCAGAGCGAAGGGCCAAATTCGCACTCGACTTCTTCGCGTCTCCTCCACTCCCAGTCTCCACCTCTTCAAACTTTGCCCTCAGGGTGTGGGCAGCAGCCCGGAGAAAGCTCCTCCGGCAGGCCGGGACTCCGTGGTGGGAGTCCCGGCCTCTTACCGTGTTCCTTCGATTGGCAAACCAAGCCTCAGGCTCAGACAGCCTTACGCGCCTTCGAGACCGACGACGTGCCATGGAAAAAGATGAACCCTGAATGATCTCCCACAGATTCGGGGAGGCCAGCAGATTACCTTGAATTTCAATCTGCGGGCCTCCTTGAATCTGTGGGAAACCTGGATTGGGATCATGCTCATTTCTCCGAGTTCAGAATGTCTGAGGCTAGACTGACGAGCGCTCCTTCACCATCCACCCTCTGCGTTCTCCGCGACCTCTGCGGTACAGCCTCACCGTCCACGCTTCCGCGCAAACCGAGGACGAGTTCGAGAGCCGACCCAAGGGAGACAGACTGCCGCAGGCACCCCGAAGGGAAGCGAAGCGCATCAACGACGACGAGGACGAGCTGCCTCTCTCGAAGTCTCCCCATCTCCGCGTCTCCCCATCTCCGCATCTCCGCATCTCCGCATCTCCGCATCTCCGCATCTCCGCATCTCCAAGTCCGGTCCCTTCCGTGCCTTCCGCGCATTCCGTAGGCCAAAAATCTTCCGACAATTCACTCAACTCCGCACCCCGGACTCCCTCTGGGAGGGTGAAGACGCTGCTCTTCCATCTCTCTGGCGCGAGTGCGGCAGGGTTCCGGTGGCAGGCACGGCTTCGAGCCACTCCTCCACCACCATGGACACCCTCATTTACTTCGTCATCGGCCTCGTCGCCGTTTCCGTCATTGGCAGCCTTGTCATGAAGGCCGTCGTCTTCCTCACCGCCCTGGCCGCCCGCGCCGCCCTCCTCTTCGCCAAGATCGGAGCCGCCGCCGTGCTCGTGCTCATCCTCAAAGCTGGCTTCCTCATCCAGGACAAAGTCCAGGAAGCCCGCCAAAACCCCGAAGTCCAGGAAGTCATGGCCTCCATCGGCATGCGCTGAAGCTGAAGAGAGCGCCGCTTGCCAAATCTCACCCCTCTCTACACACTGCCATGACGCCCCACCGAACTTCGATCATGGACCACCCGCCCCTTCAGACCCGCACCTGCCTGTTCACGGACATCGTCGGCTCCACGTTTTTGAAGGCCAAGCTCGGACCGAATGCAGCGACCATCTTCATCCGCACTATTGAAATCTTCAAAGCCTGCCTGCCGCCGAAGGACGTCGAATATGACGACAGCGCTCTTCGCCGCGAGGAGGCGGGCCGCATCGTCAGCGACACGGGCGATGGCGTCTTCGCCGTCTTCACCTCCGCGCTGGATGCCGTCGAGACCGCGCTAAAGGTCCAGTGGCGCATGTCGCAGGAGAGCTGGCCCACACCACAGCCCATCACCATCCGTATCGGTCTTGATTCCGGCGATACCACCACCCGCCCCGATGCTGTGCTCGGCACTGAGCAGCCCTTCGGAAGCGCTACGGACAAAGCCGCCCGTGTGATGGGAGTAGCCCAGGGTGGCCAGATCCTGATGACCGAGGGCGTGGTTTACAACATCTGCAATGGGTTGAAAGCGCATCCGCTGGTCTTGGCCCCCAGCAGCAGCGGATGCGATCTCACCCTGCAATTGGAGTCCCACGGGAACTTCCGTTTCAAAGGCGACCTCGTGGACGAAGGCGCACGCCCAGTGGAAGTCTTCGAGGTCCGCCCCCTCGCCCTCGGCCCTTGCGTCCGCCCGGATGAGGATCACGAAAAGTGCTGGCCCTGTGATGAGTCCGGCCAGCGCGTCACCGGTTGGCGTCCCCTGCCTGGCTTGATCGTTCCCGGTACGCATCCTGACAAATGGGTGCTGGAGAAACGCATCGGCGTCGGTGGCTTCGGTGCCGCTTGGTTGGCACACAACCGCTCCAACCAGAAGCACAAGCGCGTCTTCAAGTTCTGCTACGATCTTGCCCGCGCCCGCTCCTTCCGCCGTGAGAAAAAGATCTTCGATCTGCTGAACGACGCCCTGGACAAAGACCCTGCTCTCCGCGCCAACATCGCCTCTATTGAGCGCAGCTCCATGGAGGCGTCATCCAGCGAGGGCGGCCCCGATCCCCTGCCGCCCTATTGGGTCCAGAGCCAGCACTACGAGCACAGCGACCTCCTCACTTGGGCACTCACCACCTATGGCAAACCGGAAGACCAGCTCACCCCGGAAATGCCTGAAGAAGAGCAGCACAGCCGTCTCTGCCGCGCTCTGGGCCTCATACCGGAGCCAGTGCGCCTCAGCCTCTGGGTGGAACTCGCCCGCACTGTCCACGCCGTGCATCAGCACGGCGTTTGGCATCGCGACATCAAGCCTACCAATATCCTCATCCGCATCGACCCGCACGACGGCAGTCCCCATCCCGTGCTCGCCGACTTCGGTATCGGCATGATTGATGACCTTAGACGCCTGGACCAGCTCGGCGTCAGCCGGGCCGGTTTCATCGACACTCTCTTCAACAATAACAGTTCCCGCACTGGCACACGTCTGTACACGCCCCCTGAAGCCCTGCGCGGCGAGAAGCCCACAGCCGCCTGGGACGTCTATGCTCTTGGTGTTCTTCTCTACCAGTTTGTGCGTGGCGATGCCTCGCAGCCGATGGACTTCAGTTGGGATCAGCATGTGGATGATCCACTACTTAGAGCCGACATTGGCAAAGGGGTCTTCGACGGGCACAAACGCTGGCATACCGCTGCGGAGTTTGCTGAGAGCGTGGCTGCGCTCGATGAACGGCGAAAAGACCTGTCGAATCAGACCGAGCAACAATTGCGTCTTCAAGCCGAGAAGGCGCTGGCAGCCGAGCGAGCTAGGGCACGCATGCGCCGAGTCATCACTGCTGCGATGGCCGCGCTAACCGTTGTCGCGCTGGCGGGCGGCTGGTATGGAAAAACGCAGGCTTCAAAGGCAACGGCGTCCGCCCTTGAAGCGACAGCGCACGCGAACAGGGCTAAAGAAGCTGCCGTTGAAGCAGACACTCAACGCGTCGCTGCACAAAAAGCCTTCGTCGAGGCAGACAAGCAACGCATTGCCACGCAGTCGGCCTTAAAAGAATCCAATCTCCAGCTAGAGCGTTCCAGGTTAGAGGAAGGCCGCGCTTGGCTAGAGCGCGGTCGCGCTGCCGAGAATAAAGGCGAGTACGGTCGCGCCCTCCTTCTCGCGGGCAGGGCTTTGGGCTACACTGGTTACGGTAGGAGTAAAGACGACGCTGAAACCTACCCCTCCCTTCTCAGTCTGGCAATGCAGGATAAAACTACCGACAATGAACGCTTCGATGAAGCCACCGAAACCTCTGCCCTTCTCGATCGATTCCATCCAACACTCCTCCCAATCTGGGCAGGCAGGATAAAAAAAGGGGGGGGATGCAGTGTCGCTTTCGCTTCAGACGGTAGGCGCCTTGCCAGCGGCTCAAGAGACGGCACGATTGA
>CAYMHJ010000280.1:0-8474 GCA_964390165.1 uncultured Prosthecobacter sp.
CCCGCCGCGTGGATGTGATGATCGCCGCTCCACCAGCCGAGTTTGCTCGGATCGACCCAGCGCTTCACTTGAAACTTTAGCGTCGTGTCTTTGCCAGAGATGGTTATCTTTCGCATCTCGGCGATGGATTCCGGCCCGCGACGAAAGGTGACATCATACTCGCCATCCGGCAGCCGCAGCGTCTCGCCATCGGCGCGATACACCTGCGGGTGGAAAAAGAAGTCCGGCGCCACACGCTTCACCTGAGATGGATACACGCGCCCAGCGGCATCTTTGATCAGCAGCTCGGCCACGCAGGGCGCGTCATTTTCATCCACGATGCTCAGCTTCACCTCGCGCGCTGGCTGACAGTCAAAGAGCAGGCTCACTTCATTGCGGAAGCCCAGATCCTGCGTGCCCTGGCCGGTGTCGAAACTGAACGTTGCATCCCGTTTCCCCGCATCGCGGCTGTAGAGCTGGATGATCCGATACTCGACCGCGAGCCCGCTCAAATTCACCCGCATCGGTTCCGCCTCGAACATCTGCAAATCCAGCCAACGCGTCGAGAGCGCCGGTTCGCCGGGGTCTTTCGGCTTCACGTTCGGCACCACTGGTGGCGAGCCTTTCACATACGCCTCCTTCGCCTGCGGACTGCCCGCCACGAGCTTCGCGGTGACGCCCGCTTCATTTTCCACCCGCACCAGATACTGCCGCCAACCCGCTTCATCCAGCACCGGCTTCGCCGTGCCCGCCACCACCTTTACGCGCTGCTCCGGCGTGATGGTGACGTGGAAGAGCGCATGAGCATCCAGCACCGACTGTGCCTTGGAAACCGCCGCCGCATCATTCGCACGGATGCCTTCCTTCAGCGTCGCGATCTCCTCCGCACTGAACGGCGTGCCGAGGAAGCTCGTCGCGTCGATGAGCCGCTGCGTCGCCGCGAGGAAAGGCTGAGGCTCTACCTCCGCCCCCGAGGACAGGCTCACTGCTCCAAGACAAGTCACGAATAGATGCTGCGCATTCATGCTGCATAGAACGTCCTGCGGAAGGACCTGCTTGCCGGAAGCCGCCTCCCTAACGATTTCGTTGCACGAAGGTGCCTGCGTTTTGTGCGATTCACCGCTTTTTGAAGGGAAATGCCCACGAGCACGAAACCCAAGTCCCCCTCGATCAGTCATCGCGCCCAGGATGCGATCTTCAGCCAGGTACATGGCGGGAACCTCGTCTATAACACCTGCTGGGAGGACCCGAGGCTGGATCGTGAGATGCTGAATCTCCAGTCAGACAGCCGGGTGGTGATGATCACGAGCGCCGGCTGCAATGCGCTCGACTACCTGCTCGATGGCCCTGCGGAGATCCATGCTGTGGACATGAATCCTCGCCAGAATGCGCTGCTCCAGCTCAAGATCGCGATGATCCAGCGCGGTGAATTGGATGAACTTTTCCAGCTCTTCGGCCAGGGAAGTCATCCCGATTTCAAAGGCTTGCTGGAGACGATGCGCGGCGATTTGCATCCCTTCGCCAGCCGTTACTGGAAGTCGAAGAGCTACTACTTCCGCAGCACGCCGCTAAACCCCTCCTTTTACTACCGTGGCACGGCGGGCCAGATGGCCTGGATCGCGTTGCACACTTTTTTTGGCAGCAGCAAGGTGCGTGATTATGTCGATGCGCTGCTTCATGTGACGAGTCTGGAGGAGCAAAAGCGCCTCTACTCGCACATCAAGCCGGTGCTCTGGAGCGGCCTCGTGACCTGGCTGCTCCGTCAGCCGATGGCCATGACCATGCTTGGCGTGCCAAGAGCCCAGGTGCGGCTGATCGAGACGCAGTTCGAGGGCGGTCTCACCGGCTACATCCGCTCAAAGATGGAGCATGTGCTCACCGAGATCCCCTTTTGGGAAAACTACTTCTGGCGTGTTTATCTCACTGGTCACTACACCCGCGAGTGCTGCCCGAACTACCTTCGCGAAGAGCATCAATCTACGCTGTGTGAGCGCGTGTGCCGCATCACCACGCACAGCACCACGGTGGCGAATTTCCTCCGCGAAAACCCCGGCCCCTACAGCCACTTCGTGCTGCTCGATCATCAGGACTGGCTCGCCGCGCACAAGCCTCAGGCGCTCGCTGAAGAGTGGCAGCTCATTTTGGAAAATAGCACGCCGGGAACCACCATCCTCATGCGCTCCGCCAGCCCGGTGATCGACTTCATCCCCGAGTTTGCACGTCAGCGGCTCCAGCTCGATGAAGCACTCGCTGCGCGCACCCACGCGGAGGATCGCGTGGGCACCTATGGCTGCACACTTCTAGCCCAGGTCACCGCATGAGCACGATGTCCCCCACCCTCCCCGCTGCTGAGACGACGAACAAGGAATCGCTCGCCCATTATTACCGCTGGCACGCTGGCATTTATGATTTCACCCGCTGGGCCTTTCTCTTTGGCCGTGGCAAACTCATCCGCAGCGCGGCGCAGCAGATCGCCATGCCAGAGCGCATCCTGGAGATCGGATGTGGAACAGGAAAGAATCTGGTGGATCTGGCCGAACGCTTCCCGAAGGCTCAAGTCATGGGGCTCGATCTCTCCCGCGACATGCTGGACCGCGCCCGCGCCAAGGTGAAAGGTTACGGCACACGAGTCGGCCTGCTGCATCGTTCCTACAATGCGCCTGTGGCCGTGGGGGCAAAATTTGATCTCATCGTCCTGAGCTACTCACTTTCCATGATCAACCCTGGCTACGACGAGGTTCTCCGTCTCTGTCGCGAGGACCTCAGTGAACGCGGTCTCGTGGCTGTCGTGGATTTTCATCAGAGCCGCTGGGCCTGGTTCCGCCGTTGGATGGGAGTGAACCATGTCCGCATGGAAGGCCAGGTCCTCACTAAACTCCGCCAGCACTACCAGCCCCTGGTCTGCGAGGTGAAGCACGGCTACGGCGGCCTCTGGCGCTACCTGACTTTCATCGGGAAAAAGGCCTGAGTCAGGCCTGAGTCTTTATTGCGTTCCTTCCCGGGCCTTGCGCATCGCTACAAAAGATGGATGGAGCGGCATGAATGCCCCCCTCCCACAAACCCGCAGCCTCGCCACGCAATTCGTCGTGACCTTTGCTGCTTTTGTGGTGGTGGGGTCACTGCTAGTGCTGGCTTGGCTGCGCCATCAGCAGCAGGCCGAACACGGCCGCGTTTTCATGGCGCTGGCTCAGGCGGATGCGGACTTCGTGCAGCGCCTGAACCTACCACGCAGTGCCAAGCTGGCTGACGATCTCGGCAAGCTTCTTCGAATGCAGATTCACTTCCGCGATGAACAAGGCCTATTGGTACCAGCCCTCACCGGGCAGGAATCTGCTCCGTTGAAAATATTGCCCTTGGGTGAGGTGCATGAGATGTCAGGCAAGTGGCAGGCACTCGTGCTGAAGCTGGACGCTCGGCATGACATGATCTTCATCCGCAAGACGCCGGAGGTGCCGCTGAGCCTCTGGCATCCTGCCACGCGGAACGCTCTGCTCGCCTTCTGGCTGCTCTCTGCCGCGTTTGGCTGGGTGATCGCCCGGCAGGTGGTGCGGCCAGTGCAGCATCTCACGCGTGGACTTGTGGGTTTCTTTAACTCAAAGGATCGCTTGCCATTGGAGGCGAAACGCAGTGACGAAATCGGTGAACTCGCACGGGCGCTGACACAGGCGCGTAATGACTTGATCGAAGAGAAGCAGAAGCGCGAGCAGTCCGAACGCATGGCGCTGCTGGGTCGAGTGGCCACGGGGCTGGCGCATGAGATAAAGAACCCGCTCGCATCCATCCAGCTCCATGCACAGCTCGTGGATGTGGGAGCCATGAATGCAGAGTCCGCGCAGTCACTCCAGCATGTGCAGAGCGAGGCACGCATGATTGAAGGACTGGTGAATCAGTGGCTCTACCTCACGCGCCCTGTGCCGCCGAAGAAGCAGGAGCTGGATGTCAGCGAAGTACTGACAGAGACGGTGGCTGCGCTCAAAGCACAGGCGGATCATGCGGGGGCGCGGATCATGCATCCAGTGCTCTCGCGAATACCCATTCAGGGTGATCGCGCACGTCTGCAGCAAGTGTTTCGCAACATTATGCTCAATGGCATTCAGGCCATGCCGCGTGGTGGTGAGTTGGAGATTAAGCAGCAATGCCATGATCAGCATGTGGAGATCAGCTTTCGCGATCACGGCGCTGGATTTTCCGAGGCAGCACTGGCCCATGGTGCAGAGCTTTTCTTTTCGGAAAAGGAAGGCGGCATGGGCGTCGGGCTGAACGTGGTGCAGGAGATCATCTCTGCGCATGGCGGCGAGATGAGTCTGTGCAATCATCCAGACGGCGGTGCGGTGGTGACGGTGAGGCTGCCTTTGCAAGGCGGCTCATAAATTGTCCGCAACATGACCCGCCTGAGCGAGTTTGTTTGCCTCATGCGCACACTGCTCTTCCTCTTCGTCTCCGCCGCTCTTCATGCCGACGACTGGCCGCAGTGGCTCGGCCCGCAGCGTGATGGGGTGTGGCGTGAAACCGGTATCGTCGATGCCTTTCCAGCAGGCGGCCCCAAGGTGCTCTGGCGCACGAAGATCGGCGGTGGCTACACCGGACCTGCCATCGCGAATGGCAAAGTTTATCTCATGGATCGTCAGGTGGCTGCAAAGAGCGCTGTGCCGGGTAACGCCTTCTCACGTGGCATCATTCCAGGCACGGAGCGCGTGCTCTGTCTCGATGCTGCCACAGGCACGCAGATCTGGGAGCATCGCAACGACTGCACCTACACGATGAGTTACTCCACCGGCCCGCGCTGCACGCCCGTCGTCAGTGATGGCAAAGTGTGGACGCTCGGCGCGGAAGGGAATCTCTTCTGCCTCGATGCCGCTAGTGGGAAGGTGCTGTGGTCGCATGATTTCAAAGCTGAGTTCGATGCGAAAACACCCATGTGGGGATTCTCGGGGCATCCCTTGCTCGATGGCAGCCGCCTCATCTGTCTCTGTGGTAGCCCTGGCAGCGTGGCGGTGGCCTTTGACAAAGACACCGGCAAAGAACTCTGGCGTGCGCTCGATGCCCGCGAGCCCGGCTATGCACCACCGACGATGATCGAGGCTGGCGGCACGAAACAACTCATCCTCTGGCATCCGCAATCCGTGAACTCGCTCGATCCCGCGACAGGCAAAGTCTTTTGGTCCCATCCCTGGGAGATTCGTGCTGGACTCAGTGTCGCCACACCGCGTCTTGCAGGTGATCTGCTGTTGCTCAGCTCGTTCTACACGAGCTCGAAATGCTTCAAACTCGATGCCACGAAGCCCGAAGCAACGCTGCATTGGGAAGGCAAAAGCTTCAGCGAAAAGAACACCGACACGCTGCACAGCCTCATGAGCACGCCCTACGTCGAAGACGGTCACATCTACGGCGTGTGCAGCTATGGCCAGCTCCGCTGCCTGAAGCTCGACACGGGTGAACGTGTCTGGGAAACCTTTGCCGCCACCACGGGAGACAAACCTGTGCGCTGGGCCAATGCCTTCCTCATCAAACACGCCGACCGCTTCTTCCTCGCCAATGAACAAGGTGATCTCATCATCGCGAAGCTCACCTCGAAAGGCTACGAGGAGATCAGCCGGGCCAATCTCCTCAAGCCGACCACCACCGACCCACGTCGCGCAGTCGTGTGGTCGCATCCAGCATTCGCGAACCAATGCGTCTGCATGCGCAACGACGAAGAAATCGTGTGCGCTTCTTTAGCGAAGTGATCAGACACCCTTCGGCATCCAGGTCTCCAGCTTGCTCACTTGCTCCTTCGCCGATGCGCTGACGGGGATGCCCCAGAAGTCGAAGAAGGGGCCGAGGTTTTTGTTCACGATCTTCGAGTAGCGGATGAGGAATTGATCCCGCGAGTCGGCATCGTCTTTCGGCACCGGGCCGAAGCTGGAGTCGGCGAAGCTGTGCAGATATTTACGCCAGCTCTCCCAGCCGAACTCCTGCATGATCTGGATGTAGGTGGTGAGCGCCAGAAAGGGATCACTCTTCCACGTCTGCCATTTGTCGGTGGCCCGTTTGATCTTCTGCACGTTCTCGCGGCGTGCTTCCTCGGTGATGGCGCTGTGGCCGATGAGCCAGTCCTTCTTCAGGACCTCGTGGTAGCAATACATGCCGATGACGTTGTTCGTGACTTCGCCCGTGCCATCAAAAGTAAATGTGCCGCGCTGATGGTTATGTCCGATCTCGTGATAAAAGCCCCAGCCGGGGAATTTGATGCGGCCAAAGGTGACCATCTCCGGCGCGGCGCTGGTGGGAATCATGATGGGATAACCGCTGTGCATGTAACCGGCGCTGATCTGGATGTCTGACACGATGCGCTCGGGACGTTTGCGCTCAATGGCTTGATTGCTCACATCATCCTGTGCCTCGACGACTTTTTGCCAGAAGGTCATCAGCTCGGTGGGGTTGTTGATCGTGCGCGCGACTTCCGTTGGGCAGGTGATGATGAGGTTCGCGCAGGCCAGTTCAGCCCAATGGCCGGGATGCTTTTTGATCTCAGTGTTCCACTGATCGTCCGTGTGCTGGCCAAGCACGAAGAGCGGCGCGGGGATGGCACCTTTGATCGTGGCGGGGAAGGCGGTGGTCTCCTTCGCACGACCTGGAACCTCGATATACACCAGACCGCCGAAGGCACTCGCGGTTTTGGTTTCAGCCGTGGCGATGGATGTGGACTTCGTGATGTCCGGCGCGCGCTGCCAGGAGTCGAGATGATACAGCGTGTCGCTGTGGCAGCCGATACGCACGGCATAGCCCTGCTCGGCGATGGCCGCCGGAACAGTGACGCTGATGGTCTCCCCCGCAGCGGCATAGAGGCCCGTGCTCGTCCAGCCGGGGATGGTGGGATTCACGTTCACTTCGCGGGTGATGCGCGGCGCATCCGCCTCGGCTTTGCCAGGGAAAAAGACGTGCGCTGGATGTGCAGCCGTCGTGTCACCACCGGCGAGGCGCAGAACGCGTGTCTCCATGCCGAGGCGGAGTCGCGCAGCGTTGTCTTTAGCCGTGGTCAATGGAGTCTCCGGTGTCGGCAGCGGTCCGGCGGAGTCACCGGAATTGCCAAGCGCGGCAGTCACGGCATCGCGCAGACTGCTGCGGTCCGGTGGCTGCGCGGCCAGGGCGATCTGGATGGCATTGGTGCCTTGTTTGATTGCCGCGGGATCAAGCGCTGGCCCACCTTCGCGCTGTTTCTTGATCGCGGTGATGGCCGTGGCGGCATTCATCATCGGCGGCAAATCCACGCGCGCCTCGAAGCTGCGCAGATTGTCAAAAGCACTCATGTCCGTGATCGCCACACCCGCTGGCATGAGCGCCTGATTCACGCCGTGGGCGAGCGCTAGCTCCTTTCCGCCGCTGGTCTGGCCGAAAGCCCAGCCCGTCATGCCTGCGATAACTCCACCGCCTTTCTTGATAAAGTCCGAGATCGCCACGCCTTCCTCAGGACTGGTCACGCCCTGAATGTTGATCACCACGACATCGAAGTCGTTCAGGCTTTTCGCATCCACCGTGGCAAAGCTCTCCGCACGAAAGCCACTCGCCTCAAAGCTTCCTGCCTTCACCCCTTTCAAGCCGACACGCGGCTTGTCCTTCGCACCCACCCACTTCACGCAGTTCTCGATGAGTTTCGCATGATCACCACCCGCGCTGCCATCGAGGTAGCTGTTGTGGCCAAAGACGATGATGCGCCCTTTCGCATAACCCGCAGCGGCTCCGACAGCGATCTCGACGCCATCTTTGTCAGGCGCGGAGAGAATGGGGAAGGCCATCGTCCCCCAGATGCCAACAGGGCCGGGAGCGCCAGTCTTCGGCACGGATTTCACGCCTTGAAGGATCTTCCCGCGCTCGGCATTCACGAGTTCGGCGGGCATTTGAGCGAGACAGGAGGCTGCGCCAAAAAGGAGCAGCAGGCAGGATGGCAATTTCATGGTTGGAATGGGGAATGGATCAGCGGTAGATGACGACGAGGAAGACAAGCGCCTCGCCCTTGCCGGTGTTGACAATGGCGTGCGGCACGTCGGCCCGATAGGTGCCTGAGTCGCCTTTGGTTAGGTCTTCGACATCCGTGCCGGACTCGATGCGCACGACACCCTCCTCCACGGTCAGGAACTCGCGCGTGCCTTCGAAGTGTGGCTGGCTGCGCAGGGCACCGCCGGGCTTCAGGCTGACCTCGTAAAACTCCACGTCCTTCTCCAAATTCAGCGGTGAGAGCGTGCGGATCTCGTGGTGTTTGTCGCTGCGATAAACTTGCGCACGATCACTTGCACGGATGACCTGGATCTTCGACGCCGTAGCCTCCGCACTTTCGATGAGCTCCTGCAAAGTCAGCCCAAAGGCACGAGCGATGCGGAAGGTCACGGTCAGTGTCGGGTTTGCCTTTTCACGCTCGATCTCGCTTAGCATCGAGCGACTCACCCCACTCACGTTCGCCAGCTCTTCGAGCGACCAGCCGCGATCTCCACGCAGCTTCTTCACCCGCTTGCCGAGGT
>CAYMHJ010000281.1:0-8421 GCA_964390165.1 uncultured Prosthecobacter sp.
AATGTTGGGCGGGTCTTGCCGCGGATAAGATTGGCGGCAGCCACAGCCACTTGGCCGAGGACTTGATCCTTGGCATCAATGATCCACCACTGGCGGTTCACGGTTTCGGCTTTCGCTGAGAATGTCTTCATAAAGGTGCTTTGAGGGGAGACCACGAACGGATTGCGTGTCCGTGGAAAGAGGGCCGCGAGAATAGAAGCGCGAGTCAGAGTGTCAACCGGAAACTCGGGTTATTCACAGTGCTTTTTTAAGTGACTGGAAATGCTGGGTCAGATGCTGGCAAATCAGGATGCCAGCACCTGCCGCAGAAAAGGCGCGGTAACGCTGGTTTTGTGCTTGGCGACCTGCTCGGGGGTGCCGCTGGCGACGAGCTGGCCGCCTTCGGCTCCGGCTTCGGGGCCGATGTCGATGAGGTAGTCGGCTTCGGCGAAGACGTCGGGGTGATGCTCGATGACGACGACGGTGTGGCCTTCATCGACGAGGCGGTGGAGGACGTCAAGGAGGCGGCAGACATCGCTCATATGCAGGCCGATGGTGGGCTCTTCGATGAGGTAGAGGTTCCGCTTTTCGGTTTTCAGGCCGCGCAGCTTTTGGGTGATAGTTTTGCCCTGGCCGACGCTGAGTTCGGTCACGAGCTTCATGCGCTGGGCCTCGCCACCGCTGAGCGTGGGGCTGGGCTGGCCTAGCTGGAGGTAGCCGACGCCGGTGTCGGCGAGCAATTGCAGTGGTCGGGCGATGCGGGGCTGGCTGGCGAAGAACTCGGCAGCCTCGGTGATGCTCATTCGCAGCACTTGGCCGATGTTTTTGCCGTTGAAGTCGATCTCCAGTGTGGAGCTGTTGAAGCGCAGGCCTTGGCAGATCTCGCAGGGAACTCGCGTCGTGGGCAGGAAGTTCATCTCCACTTTGATCTCGCCATTGCCCTGGCAGGCTTCGCAGCGACCACCGTCGGTGTTGAAGGAGAAACGACCGGCATCGTAGCCTCGGGCACGGGCTGCGGGGACTTGGGCGTAGAGCTTCCGAATGTCATCGAGCACGCCGACATAGGTGGCCGGGCAGGAGCGCGAGGTCTTGCCGATGGGCGATTGATCGACCTCATGCACGGCGGTGATTTGATCAAAGCCGTGAGCGCTTTTCCAGGGCTTGTCCGTGATCTTGGTGGTCTTGCTTGTGGCCAGTTTCGCCACCGGGCAAAGCACGCTGTGCATGAAGGTGCTCTTGCCACTGCCGCTGACGCCGGTGATGACGGTCAAACGCCCGATGGGGATGCTGACGCTGATGTTGCGAAGATTGTTCGCGTGAGCGCCGTCGATGGTAAGCCAGCCTTCTTTTTTCTTCGTGGAGGGCAAAGGGCGCCGCTCACCGCGAAGGGGGTGTTTTAGCGGAGAGCGCAGTTCCTTGCCTGTGACGCTGTTCTTGTCTTTGAGGATGTGAGAAAGGCTACCCTGGCTGATGACTTCGCCACCAAATCGGCCCGCGCCTGGGCCGAGGTCGATGATGGTATCGGCACGGCGCATCGTTTCATCATCGTGCTCGACGACGAGCAGCGAGTTCCCCTTGTCGCGGAGAGCGGTGAGCGTGTTCAGAAGGCGGACGTTGTCGCGCGGATGCAGGCCGATGGTCGGCTCATCGAGCACATAAAGCACGCCGCGAAGGTTCGAGCCGAGCTGGGCGGCAAGTCGGATGCGCTGCGCTTCGCCGCCGCTGAGCGTGTCAGCACTGCGATTGAGCTGGAGGTAGCCGAGACCGACTTCGCTCATGAAATGCAGCCGCTGTTTGATCTCTGCGAGGATGTCCCGTGCGATCTCGCCCTGCGTTCCGGTGAAGCTGAGTTTGGCGATGTGCTGCACCGCTTCTTCGGCGGCGAGGCCGTTGAGGTCTTGGATACGGAATGAAGCAGGTTGTTTTTTGCTTTTGGCTGATGTGCTTTCAGCGTTGATGCCGAGCTTCACGAACATCGCTGTCTGATTGAGTCGGCTGCCGCCGCAGCTAGGGCAAAGGACGCGCTCGGTGGGTGTGTCGTCATCTTCGTGACGGGTAAGACGACGCTCTTCTTCCAGCTCGGCGGCGAGCTGGGACATATCGTCATGACGAGGCGTGGCGCCGTTATCGGAGACGATGAAGCCGAAGCCTCGGCACTGCTGGCACCAACCATGCGGGCTGTTGAAGGAGAAGAGACGCGGGTCGAGTTCTTCAAAGCTGAGATCGCAGCTCGGACAGCTCATTTCGGTGCTGAGCACCTGCGACGTTTTGTCGGCGAGGAAGAGCTTCACGTTGCCCTTGCCCATCTTGAGTGCCTTGTCCACGAGTGGGCGGAGTTCGAGGATGGAGAGGCCTTTGGGAACTTTGGCGACGACGGCATCAATGCTGTGTTCTTTGAATCGAGCGAGCGGTTTGAAGTTCGCCGTATCGCGGAATTCGCCATCGACGAGCAAGGTACTGATGCCCTGCTTGCGGGCGTTTTCGGCGACTTCGGTGTGGAAACCTTTGCGGGCTTTAATCAGTGGCGCGAGCAACTGCACGGGGCCTTTTTTCGCCTGGTCAGCGATGGTTTGCGTGATGGCCGTGGCGCTTTGTTTGACGACGGGGACATCGCATTTCGGGCAATACTGGGTGCCGAGCTTGGCGAAGAGCAGTCGCAGGAAATGCCAGACCTCCGTTACCGTGGCGACGGTCGATTTGCCACCACCGCGCGAGATGCGCTGCTCGATGGCGACGGTTGGCGGCACGCCGGTGATGAGATCGACTTCCGGCTTCTCCATCTGCTCCACAAAGGTGCGTGCATAGACGGACATGGAGTCGAGGAAGCGCCGCTGGCCTTCCGCAAAGACAAGATCGAAAGCGAGCGTCGATTTGCCACTCCCACTCAGGCCGGTGACGACGACAAATTGATCACGCGGGATGTCGAGGGTGATGTTCTTGAGGTTGTGCTCGCGGGCTCCGCGGATGCTGATCGCGTTCGCTGTTCTCGGTTCGCTGTTCTCGGTTTTCCGCGTGCGAGCTTTGGCTGGTTTTTCGGCAACCGTGAACTGAGAACCGTGAACTGAGAATTTCTCTTTGAGATACCTCCCCGTCCAAGACTCCGCACACTCCGAAACCTCCTCCGGCGTGCCCACCGAGACGATCTGCCCGCCAGCGGCTCCGCCGTCGGGGCCGAGGTCGATGACCCAGTCGGCGCATTGGATGACGTCGAGGTTGTGCTCGATGACGATGAGGCTGTTGCCTTCATCGACGAGGCGCTGGAGCAGTTTTACCAACAGCGCAATGTCATCGAAATGCAGGCCGGTGGTTGGCTCGTCGAGCAGGAGCAGGCTGGTTTTGCTCTTAATCGGCGGCTGTTTGGCAGAGTCGATGAGATGGCCGACGAGCTTCAAGCGCTGCGCTTCACCACCGCTGAGGGTGTTGAGTGGTTGGCCGAGCTTGAGATAGCCGAGTCCAGCTTCGACGAGGATGCGAAGCTGATCGGTGACGACCTTCGCACGGCGTTTCAGCGTGCCTTCGAGCGGGCTGAAGAACTCGACGGCTTCCTCGATCGTCAGGCCGAGCACATCGTGGATGTTTTTGCCGTTCAGGCGGATCTTCAGCGCGTGCGGCTGGTAGCGTTTGCCATCGCACTCGGGACAGGTGACGAAGAGATCGCTGAGGAACTGCATCTCGATCTTTTCATAACCCGTGCCCCAGCAGCGCTCGCAGCGGCCATCTCCACTGTTGAAGGAGAAAAATCCGGCCGTGACACCCTGCTCCAGCCCCTCTTCGCAGTCGGCAAAGATCTGGCGGATGGTGTCGAAGGCCCCGATGTAAACCGCCGGAGTGCTGCGCGGTGTGCGGGCAAGCGGTGACTGATCCACCATGATGACCTGGCTGAGTTGCTCGACACCGCTGATGCTCTTCACCTTCCCCGGCTCATCTTCACAAACCTCCCCGCGAAGGCGCTGGAGGTTCCGGTAGAGAACCTCGTGAATGAGCGTGCTTTTGCCCGAACCCGAGACTCCCGTGATGCAGCAAAAGACGCCGAGTGGGATGTCCACATCGAGGTTCTTGAGGTTGTTTTGGCGGGCACCTTTGATCGACAAACAGTTCGCTGTTCTCGGTTCGCTGTTCTCGGTTTTCCGCTTTCGCGCGCTGGCTTGTGA
This sequence comes from uncultured Prosthecobacter sp., assembly GCA_964390165.1. GTDB lineage: Bacteria > Verrucomicrobiota > Verrucomicrobiia > Verrucomicrobiales > Verrucomicrobiaceae > Prosthecobacter. Next base: position 4,131 of record CAYMHJ010000281.1, read on the forward strand.
ACCGGAAACCGAGCACTGAGAACTGAGAACTGGAGCAAAGCGACTCATCGGCACCCCGTTTTGTTTCGCCGTCGATTCGAAGAGGCTGCGAGGATAAGGATGAACAATGAGGTCGATGGGGACGATGATGTCATCGCTGACACGGGAGAAGTTCTCCGGGTTTGCATCGGCAGAGATCACGGAGTCGGCTGCGCGATACCAGAAAGGCTTGTTGGCATACTGGCTGAGCATCATCTCCACCGGCAGCGGCACAAACCCGCACTGACTCATGAAAGCATTCACTTCGCCCTGAGTGGGGCGGCCTTGATCCACTTCTGTCTGCGACGTCACTATGACGGCTTGCTTGCCCTTCTCCTGATGGATGCCCTCGACAGAGATGGTGTCTCCAAAGAGAAGGTTCTGAGTGCCAAGACGGAGCAGATACTCCGATGGCAAAGCTGGGCGCAGGCCGAACTTGTTCGACTTGTTGTCGCTGTCCTGATCCACCACATAGCCGAACTGGCTGCGGTTGGTCACCTTGGTGACGACTTGGCTGCCTTCGCGGTGGAAAACCTCATGCTCGCCACCGCCTCCGATGTGTCTGCCGAGGTCAACTGGCGCAGAGGCGTGGCGTTTGAGGATGGCTAGTTGGTCATCGAAAAGCCTCTCTCTTTTCGAGCGGCGAGCCCAGCCGAAACTTTCTTGATCAGCTCCTCGGTGGAGTTCTTCGGCGCACGGATGCGGGCTTGGCGCAGCTTTTCGGGATCGGTTTCGAAGCGATGGATCGGCTGAGTTTGGCTGGAGGATGGCTGAGTAGGCACGGCTGCGGTTTTCATCGTTGGTAAGGGTGGGTGGGTCGAGTTTTTTTTCTGAGCTGGCGAGGGTGACGAAGCGGCGTTTTTCGGGCACCGGGATGCTTTTAATGCCGGAAAGATAATCCCCGGTCAGCGAGCCTTTTTGGAAAAGCAGGCCATCGAGATCGCCGGAATAGACTAGCTGGCCGCCTTTATCACCGCGTCCGGGGCCGATCTCGATGAGGTGGTCGGCGGCGCGCATGACGCTTTCTTCGTGCTCGACGACGAGGAGCGTGTTGCCTTTGTCTCGCAGGCCTTCCATGACGCCGATGAGGCGGCCGATGTCACGCGGATGCAGGCCGATGCTGGGTTCGTCGAGGACGAAGAGGGTGTTTACCAGGCTCGCGCCGAGGCAGGTGGTGAGGTTCACGCGCTGGAGTTCGCCGCCGCTGAGGGTGCGGGTTTGGCGATCCAAATGAATGTAACCGAGGCCGGCGCGGTCGAGGTAACTGAGGCGGCTGGCGATCTCATCCCGCAGCATCGTGGTGGCGTTGTCGGCGGCGGGCAGGCTCTGCACGAGCGGCAGGAGATCGGTGACAGGTAGGTTCCAGAGGTCGGCGATGGTTTTGCCGACGACGCGGAAGTTGTAGGCGTCTTTTTTCAGGCGTCCGCCATCGCAATCCTGGCAGGTGGTGTAGGCGCGGAAGCGGCTGAGGAAGATGCGGACGTGCATCTTGTAGGCGCGGGCTTCGAGCCATTTGAAGAAACCTTTGACGCCATACCACTGCCCATTGCTCCAGGCACGCTCGGGGTCCTTATCCTCGCCTTCGATCAGCCATTTTTGATGCTCGGCGGGTAGGTCGCAGAAGGGCGTGTCGAGATCGACCTTCCTGCGCCGGGCTGCGCGTTCGAGGTCGTCCTGGCTTTCGCGGTAGGTGTTGCCAGAGAAAGCTTTCACGAGTCCGCCACGGATGCTGAGCGACTCGTCGGGCATCGCCTTGGTCAAATCCATGCCGAGCGTGCGGCCAAAGCCTTTGCAGGTGGGGCAGGCGCCGATGGGGTTGTTGAAGGAAAAGAGGCCTGGAGTGGGAGCGGGGAGTTTGAGGTCGCAGTCGGCGCAGCGCCAGTCGGTGGAGAAAGATTTGAGATCGGTGATTTCAGATTTGAGGTCGCCAAGCACGACCGAAATCTGGCCTTTCCCAAGCCTCAAAGCAGCCTCTATGGCTTCGCTGAGCCGGGCGGTGTTCTTTTTCTCCAAGGTGATCCGGTCCTGCACGACGAGCACCACAGCAGGGAGCTTGCGGCCTTTCATGGCGGCGGGTTCGTCGGTGCGGATCAGCTCGCCGTAGATCCAGAGGCGGAGGTAGCCCTGGGCTTGGAGGAAGGGGAAGAAGTCGTCGATCTTCGTGTCTTTCGGGACGGCGACACCGAAGCCGATGAGGGCTTGTTTGCCTGCGTGGGCGGTGAGTAGCTCGCGCTGGATACTCTCGGCGGTCTCGGGGCGCACGGGGCGGTGGCACTCGGGGCAGGTCGCCTCGGCGAGGCGCGGGAAGAGCATCTTTAAGTAGTCGTTGATCTCGGTGATGGTGCCGACGGTGCTGCGCGTGGAGCGGATGTTGTTCGTCTGCTCGATGGCGATGGCGGGCGGGATGCCGTGGATGGCGTCCACCTTCGGCTTGTCCATGCGCTCGAAAAACTGCCGCGTGTAGGGGGAAAAGGTCTCCACATAGCGCCGTTGGCCCTCGGCATAGACGGTGTCGAAGGCGAGCGAGGACTTGCCACTGCCACTCGGGCCGGTGACGACGCAGAGTTTATTTAAAGGTATGTCGAGGTCGAAGCCACGCAGGTTGTTCTGCCGGGCACCACGGACCTGGATCACATCGGAGAGAGCGGGGACGGTCTTGGATTCGGCGGCGGCTTTTTTCGGCATGAGGGTGTGGTAAGTAGAAGCTACGCCCGCCAGATGCAAGTGCGCGTCTGTTCACTTGAACCAATCCGTGACGGGGTATGTTCAAGATTGTTAACCTGTCCTGAAATTCACAACTCAGGATTGCTTATCGAGGCCAATACGGCCAATACTCTGAGTATGGCTAATGTAATCGTTATCGAGGATCACCCTCCCGTGCTCAAGCTGCTTCGGACGCTATGTTCCGAGGCAGGCCACGAGGTGATGGCCTTCGATAATGGTCGTGCAGGACTGGCGGCGATCCGTGAGTTAAACCCAGACGTTGCCCTCGTGGACAGGCGTCTCGGTGATTCCGATGGCGTGAACATCATCGCCGAAGCCCGCAGCGACTCGCCATCCACTCGCTTTGTCATGGTTTCTGGCTGCACGGACACGCGCGACATTGTCACCGCCATTCGTCGCGGGGCTTGTGATTATGTGACCAAACCTTTTACTCCGACAGACATCACCAGCGCCCTGAATCGTGCATTGTCAGAACCCGAGTTCACACCGCCCACACGGACAAAGCTGGTGATCCTCTGCCCCAGGAACTAATCCAGGCAGGATGGGGCAGTGGTCGGACGGGCTGCCAGCCCAAATCGAAGGCAGATGCACCCGCCGTTTGCATTCCTGGGACTGCCGCGCTAGGTGCCGCCAATTTCCCCACACGCACACCCTTGATGAAAGCAATTCTGGCACTCGAAGACGGACGGTATTTTGAAGGCACATCCTTTGGCGCTGCTGGCACCACGAATGGCGAAGTCTGTTTCAACACGTCCATGACAGGTTACCAGGAAGTGCTCACCGATCCTTCCTATCGCGGCCAGATCGTGACGATGACCTATCCCATGATTGGGAACTACGGCATCAATGCGCTCGACGACGAAAGCCACGAGCCCCACGTCCGCGGCTTTGTGATCGAGGAACTCTGCGAAGTCCCCAGCAACTGGCGCAGCACCGAGACACTCGACGCCTACCTCAAGCGCTACAACATCCCCGGCATCCAGGGCATCGACACCCGCGCGCTCACCAAGCACCTCCGCACCCTCGGAGCCATGCAGTCCGTGATCACTACCGAACTCACAGTTGAGCAGGCCATCGAAGCGGCGAAGAAAAGCCCGCCGATGAGCGGCAGCGACTACGTCAAGGAAGTCACCACCAAGAAAACCTACCGCTGGGACCCCGAGGACCAGGAAAGCCGCCTTTGGGACATCCCCAGCCCGAGCCAGAACCGCGAAGGCGGCCCCACCGGGGCCTCCCACGATCTCCCGAACGCAAAGCATCACATCGTCGCCTACGACTTCGGCATCAAACGCAATATCCTCCGTAGTCTCCGTCAGGCAGGCTTCAGCGTCGAGGTCGTGCCCGCCACCACCCCCGCCAAAGACGTGCTCGCCAAGAATCCCGACGGCGTCTTCCTCTCCAACGGCCCCGGCGATCCCGCCGCACTCGGCTACATCCATGCCGAACTGAAGCAGCTCATCGGCAAGACCCCCATCTTCGCCATCTGCCTCGGCCACCAGCTCCTCGGTCACGCCTACGGCGGAAAGACCTTCAAGCTTAAGTTCGGCCA
>CAYMHJ010000282.1:0-8389 GCA_964390165.1 uncultured Prosthecobacter sp.
GGTTGGCTTTGATCTCCATCGTGGTCGGCCAGTCGCGCCAGAGCCAGCGGAGGACTTCGGGGAAGATCTGGGTGGCGTGTTTGGCGTTGTGGCCGCCTTCGCCCCAGGCGTGGTTCACGTCGTAGCCGGCCCAGGTGAGGCTGCGTTCCATCATCTGGTTCGCCATCCACCAGTCGCCGCAGTAGAGGTTGTTATCTCCGGTGCCGCTTTGCAGGAAGATGCGGAGGGGCTTGGGCTCGAATTTGCGGACGAGGACGGGGAGCTGATCGGCGCCATGGATGCCGACGTAGGTGCCGACGCCGGTGAAGACGCGGCGGAAGCGGTCCGGCCGATGCCAGGCGACCATGAAGGCGCAGATGCCGCCGCTGCTGTTGCCGGAGATGGCGGCGTGATTCGGGTCGGTGCTGAGTTTGAGGCTGTGCTTTGACTCGATGGCGGGGAGGAATTCGTCGATCAGGAAGTCGGGGTAGGTGGGCGTGATGCTGTCGTACTCGTAGCTGCGATTGAAGCGCGGGAGGGCGTTGTCGTTGGTGGCGGGGACGATGCCGGGCTTGATGAAGATGCCGATGAGCGGCGGGATGTCCTTTTTGGCGATGAGATTGTCAAAGACGACGGGGGCCTGGTAGATGACGCCGTCCTGGAAGACCATGAAAGCAGCGGGCTGGGTCTGATCGAGCCCGGCGGGCAGGAAGATCTGGTAATCCCGCACCGTGCCGGGGAAGACGCTGCCGTCGCGGGCGGTGTAGCTGCCTTTGATGATCTCGCCTTTGGGCACGCTGGCCTGCGGCTGGGAGTCCGGCGTGAGGGGGAAGTCGGGCCGGCGGCAGCGGCGATGCCACTGAGTAGGAGGATGAGTAAGAGGCGCATAAGAGGGGTGGAGACGTTCGGAAACATCCCGACCTATCGGCTCTCGGTCTTCGGCGGATTTCCTTCCGTGAGATAAAGGATGGAGGTGGCCCCCTGGCCGATGGCACCGCGAATGACGGTGGAGACCTCGCGCTCGAGATCGCCGACACGGACACGGACAACGATGCGCTTGGTCGGGCTTTCCACCGAGAGAATATTCACGAGCGGAGAGTTTGTGGGGATGCCGAGCATGACGAGGGCACTGGGCATGTCCAAACGCATGTCATCCTGGGTGTTGAGAATGCCATCGGGGCCGAGGCGGTTCCTGCGCAGGTTCTGCGCGGTGGTCATGTTCACTCCTGTGATGTTGGTGATGATCTCGGGGCGGGCTTCGTTGAGATCCAGCCTGCCTGAAGCCAGCACGCTGAACCAACTGCGCCACTCGGGATTCGCCCGCTCCACGAGTTCCATGCCGCGCACGAGACTCATCTCCTCGATGGAACGGAAGGGCCGGTTGAAGGGGCGGCCATCGTTTCCGTACTCCTTTTTTTCCGCACCGTTGATGCGTCTAAATTCATCCTGGTCCACCCAGTCGAGGAGACTGTCGATGATGCCGTCGGCCTTGGAAAGTTCGAGCCCCCAGTTGCGGAAGATGCGGCGGAAAGTCTCACGGTCTTCGTTTTGAAGGAGGACGTTGGGATTGAGAAGGCCGTCCTCGCCGGTCATCTGCACTTCGTATTCCTCGTCATCATTGATCTGACGACGCAAGAGTGGGTCATCAGGCTTGATCTCAGGGTTCATGGCGATGGCCAGCCCGGTCTCTGCCAACATGCGGGCGCGGAAGACCTGCCGCTTCGCCGCAGCGGAATCAAGATCCTGAGTAAGAAGCAGGGAAGCCCCGGCCACTAAACCCAAGAGCAACGCTATGACCCAGAGCACCGCCAGCAAGGCGGCACCGGAGGTATGACGTGAAGTGGATGAAGGGTAGGAGATCATTGCTGAAGGCCGCCAGGAGATGGAATGGGCGAAGGGGAATTCAGGCCAGGGTTTGGATTGTTGGCATCAGGATTGATAGGAGTGCCATCAGCGTTCATTCCTCCGACACCACCTACTCCTCCGACACCACCTGCTGTTGCCATAGCTGCGGCAGCATTCGGCACCACGGGTGGCAGCCAGAAGACGGAGCGGGATTCGAAGCCATCATCGAGTTGGAGATTCATCTCGGCCAGGATGGGTCGGCGGGTCTGCTTCCAGTTGTTCTCCCAGCGGTTGGTGCTGGCATCGAAGAACTTCCACTCGAAGCGGCTCACGTTATCCAGCAGCGGCAGGGTGATCTGATCGCGCGAGTAGCGGACGGCTTGATTGGAGCGGATGGCCTGGGTTTGCTTCTGATCCAGCACCCGCAGCATGACACGCAGGTAGCCGCCAGGGCGCTCCTCTGCATACACGTCCATGCTGGTTTCCGGCGCGAGCGAGGTGCCTGGAGTAAAGGAACTGCCGCCATTGGCGATGTTCAGCGTGGGCACGTAGCTGCCGCCGCTCTGCTTCACGGTGAGCCGCACCTCGGCCTCTCCCGGCAGGGTGCGGAAGGATCGGCGCATGAACTCGATGAAGTTCTGCCGGATAAGGGAGCGGTCCTGCGAGATGGAGATGCTCTCCGTAAGCTCCAGCGTGGACTGGGAGATGGAAAAGATGCCGGCGATGAGCAGTACGAACATCGAGAGAGCGATGATCATCTCAAACAAGGTGAAGGCCGCGGCCCGCAGATGACGACGGACATTGATGCCTGAAGAATGGGAGCGGAGCTTCATGGCCTAGTTCACAGGAAGAAAAGCTCCCGCGTAGCGCAGCGTTTCGGCATTGACCTCGGTGGGGCCGCTGCCGTCGTTCCATCGGGCGATGGCGCGGATGTGATACATGTCCTGAAGGAACCGGCCTTCCTGATTCTTGAGATCCTTGACCTGCTCGATGATGACTTTGTAGGCCACGCCATCGCTACCGGGTTTGATCTCTTCTTCGAGGTCGCGGATCTGCGGGGCCTTGCCAAACTCGTCGATGAGAGACTCCAGAGTCTGCTCGACTTCGAGGAATTTTTGCGAGTCCGTTGCGACGTCGGCGATCTTGTTTATCGTCCCCACGAGGGCGAGTGCGGCGATGGAAAACACAGCTAGGGCTAGGACGACCTCCAGCAATGTCATGGCGCGCGGGTGGAATAACGAATGAGCAGAATCATTCGTCATTCTGCATTGGATATTTGGCATTCTCATTGGGTGACGCCTCCAGTCAGTGCGTGGAATTTGACTTCACGGAAGCTGCCTTGGGCATCCTCCAGACGGACGGTGATGGGCTCGCAGATGCCCTGTTCACCGAAGCGCCAGATTTGTCCTTCGGCCTTTTCCCACCCCCTGCCGCCCCAGCGCTTGATAAAGACTTTGACGGCTTTCCCATGGCTGTAACTGCCCATCTCCCCGGAGTCCGCACCGAGCACGCCGAAGCTGTCTTTTTCAAAACCGATGGTCATGCCGCGATGCTGGAGCACGGCGGTGTTCATCGCATACTTCGACATCTGCCCGAGCCTCTGCGCAGGCTCGTCAAGCGGATCCACCTGATCAAAATAGGCGAAGCTGCCCACGCCCACGCCGATAACCATGACCATGACACTCATCACCAAAATGAGTTCCAGCAGAGTGAAGGCTCCGCTGGCACGGGGCGATGGTGGGTGGATTTTCATGACTCATGCGCTGGCGCGAATGAAACGCCTGCTTCAACGGACATCGTCATCCGTTCCCTCACGCTTGTCAGCTCCCGCGGAGTAGATCTCGTAGGCTTTGCCGTCCTTGCCTGGGCTCTTGTAGATGTACTTGTTGTCCCATGGATCGACGATGCCGTTTTCCTCAATGAAGGGCTTCTTCACAGGAGCATTGGCCGGTGGTTTTACGAGGGCATCGAGAGACGGTGGCAGGTTGCGGTTGTTGACCTTGTACATTTTCACGGCGGTGGACACAGTGCCGATCTGGGCACGCGCGGCGGTGATCTTGGCCTGCTCATCGAACTCACCCAACGTGGAAGCACCGATGGCGATGAGGATGGCAATGATCGCGAGAACGAGGATCATCTCCATCAGAGTGAAGGCGGAGCGGATGCGGCGGGCGAAGCGGCGTGAGGTGGGCTGGATTTTCATGGGTGAATAGACGGGTGATGGGCTTGGAAAGCGATGCTGGCAGATTGTTCGGAAGTCGTCACTCCCAAATCGAGATCAGTTCCTGGAGTTCAGTGTGGCGACGGTGTCGTAAATGATGGTGATCATCATGTAGGCCATGACGCCGACGAGTCCTGCCATGACGAGGATGATCATGGGCTGGAGCATAGCCATGAGCTTTTCGAGGCTCTTTTCCAACTCGCGGCCGCAGCGGTCGGCGGCACGACGGAGGGTGCCGCTGATGTCGCCAGTGTGCTCGCCGATGCGGACCATTTCGAGCAGGTTGATCGGGAAGAGGGCGGTCTTTTCCAATGAACGTGAAAGCGCAGTCCCATCACGGACGCCGTCGATGACATTCACGAGCTGTCTTTGAATGAACTGGTTCGCGGAGATGCGGGAGGCAAGTTCCAGCCCTTTCAGCAGTGGCAGGCCGCCGCCGGTAAGCGAGGCGAGTGTTTCCAGGAATTGTGTATGGAAGTTCGCCATGAGCACATTGCCAAAGAAGGGAATCTTGAGCTTCATTTCATCCCAAACCGGACGTCCTTTCTTCGAACCGGACCAGACCCAAAAGATCAGTCCGATCAAAGCCGAGCCCGCCAGCAGCAGCCACCAGTAGCTGCGCATGAAGGCGGAAAAGTCGAGGATGAGTTGCACACCTTTCGGCACGCCACCGCGCATCCGGGACATCATGCCGCTGAGGCGCGGGATGAGGAAGGTGGTGAAGATAATGGTCACTGCCACGGCCGAGAAACCGAGGAAGCCGGGATAAATGAGAGCCACGAGGACCTGGCTCTTCAGTTCACGCACTTTGGCGAGATACTGCCCCTGGCGCTTCATGGACTCAGAGAGCGATCCACCCGCCTCACCTGCCGCAGCCACGGCGCAGAACAGCTCATTGAAGCTTGGCGAAGACTGCTTCAGCGCACTGCTGAAGGGGTGGCCTTCGCGGATGAGGTTACCCAAACGAGATGCGATGCGGCTGTGGGTTCCCGTGGTCCCCTTCCCTTCCATGAGTTTCAGCGCCTGCTCCAGACGCATCCCGGCTTCGAGGAGTTCGCCGAGTTCCTCAGTGAAAAGTTGGAGCTGCTTGCCGCCTATCTTAATGGGGCCGTTCGTCATCTCTTCCGCGGCAGCAGCCTTGCCTTTGGCCGTGGTCGGAGCGGCTTTGACTCCGCGCACGGGTGTTTTCACCGCACCTTCCTTAACCTGAAACGGCTGCAAGCCCTTGCCCGTCAGCGCACGCACGGCGCTGGCACGGTCCTGGGCGTCGATGGAGCCCGAGACATCTCGTCCGGCGGCATCAGAGGCTTGGTAGGCGAAGGTGGGCATGGTAAAGAAAAGCGAAGAGCAGAGGGGCGTGAGACAAGCACAGCGGGTGTTCGTTGGAAAGTGAGATATCAGCGGATAACATGTCGGAAACGCAGCCGAACTGACGGTGGAGTCCAGCAGCGGCTGTCCCAGTTGAAGCCGTGCATCATGGCACAAGCGATGCCGTGCTTCTCCATCATCACGGCGATGGCTTGCGCGGTGTCGAAAGTCGGGTTCCCCTGGCCGCCGCTTTCGGTGTAGGAGATGGGCACCTAATTGCGCTGATCGGCAAGACCGAGATAATCCACCACCAGCCCACCTGGCTTGTCGCGGAAGACGCGGTTCAAGGGGGCGATGGCATGCATGAGGCGTGCCCCTGCATCGATTTCGGCATACATCGTGTGCAGGCAGGGCGCATCAAAGCTGGTCAGCCATATGTCGCGTACGATCACGATCTTGAATGGATTCTTCGCGTCCTTGAACTGGTTCGACAAGTCCCAGCGCTGCTTCATGTTGCCGATCTGCTTCTGCCACTCGGGGCCGTCCTCCGCGCTGCCGGTCATCACGACCTTCAGAGCCTCCGCTTCCTACTCGGGCCAGGGCGTTGCCGTGGGCAGAGGAGAAGCGTGCCCTTGGCACTTGGCCGGTGTGCTTTGGACATCATTCTGGCGATACACCCGCGGCGAGATTTCGTCTCGTGCGTCCGCCTGCCTCCACCCGAGTTAAAGACTCGGTGCACTGATCCGCGAGTTGGAGACTCGTTTCGCTCACTTCACGAGGTGGCGTTTGGCGAACTTTAGATACTGCTCCCAGTCGTAGTTGGTGACGTCGTGCTTGCCGCTGCGGATGTGATAGCCGATGGCATCTCCGACGGGGGTGTTCAGGGCGGGGTGCTCGGTGACGCCGTAGCCTTTTTTCCCGAACAGGGCGAAGACGGGCTCGGCATGCAGGCCGGAGAGGAACTCGCCCTTGGGGTCGGCCCACTCGTCTTCGACGGCGCTGGCGATGTAAACTGGGCGCGGCGCGGCGAGGGCGATGAGCATGTGCTTGTCGATAGGGCAGGCGGCTTCATTACCGGCGTAGCGGGTGTAAGTGCGGGTAAACCAATGAGGAAAGGCTTTGGTGATGACGGCGGTGGTCTCGCCAAAGTTCCGGCGCATGAGGGCGGCGCCGCCTTCACCGGAGTTGTTGGAGATGACGACACCGAAGCGCTGATCCTGGGCTCCGGCCCAGAGGGAGGTTTTCCCAAGTCGGGAGTGGCCGATGACGGCAAGCTGCTTGGCATTCACGTCGGCATCGGTTTCGAGGTAGTCGGCGATGCGGCTGAGACCCCAGGCCCAGGCACCGATGGCACCCCACTGGCCGTCCTGCCACTCGGTGGCGGCTCCGTCTTTGCTGAGCACGGCGCGCAGACCTTCTTTCCAGCCGTCGGCGTGGTCGGGCTCGATGTCGCCATAGTAGTAGGTGGCGACGGCGCAGCCCTGGCCGATGATCATGTCCAGGGGCCAGCGGCTGGCTTCGTTGCCGCGACTGGCCTCGGTGGCGCGGTTGTCGATGATGTGCTTCTCTTTGTTCGGCCGCATCCAGCGGGTGGAGAGGGGGACATCGGGTTCCTGGCTGACGGCGTGGTTGCCGCCGAAGCTGGGGCCGACGAAGCAGGGCGCGGGTTTGCCAAGGGCGTTGGGCGTGTAGAGCATGACCTCCATGCCCTGCCAAGCGGGATGATCAGGGAGGGAGATGTGGATAAACTTCCGCGTGGCTTTGCCGCCGAGGGCGTCCTTTTTCATCTGGGTGACTTTGAACTCAACGCGACCCCAGGTGGCCGGGGGAGGTGTCTGGCCGAAGACGTGCTTTTCAAAGAGGGAGAGAACCTCTGGACGGCGCACGCTCGTCCACTCCTCGGCGGTGGTGATGGCTCTGCCATCGGCGGTCTTGAGGAGTTCCGGCAGGGTGTAGGGGGCAATCTTGGACTCGTCGTAGTTGGCAGTCTTTTGCTGAGCTTCGGCAAAATCTTCACCGAGGAGGAGGGCGGTGGTCATCAGGACGGGGAGGAGGGTGCGGGACATGGTCGGAGACAAACGGAGGCATGGGAGGAAATCAATCCTGCGATCCTCCAGTCCCTTCCGAACTGCATCAGCTCAGGTCGTAACATGAAGTTTAACCACAGAGACGCCGAGCACACAGAGGATGAGCAAGGGTAGAGGCAGTCTCACCTGCGGGTGAGGTGGGAGAACAAGGATTTCTCTGCGTGTTCTTCTCTGCGTGCTCGGTGCCTCTGTGGTTCGTCACTACTCCATCAGCACGACCTACTTCTTCGCCTTGCCTTTGCCCTTTTTCTTCGCCTTCGGGGTGGCATCTGCCTCGAACTCGGGCTCGCTGCCGGTGAGGTCGGAGAGGAGGCGGGAGACGTAGCTGTCGAAGCGTGGGTCGGGGCTGGGGCCTTTGCCGGGGAGCTTTTTGAGGTCTTCGAGGATGGGTTTGGCGGTGCTGCCGAGATCGCCAATGGCGCAGAGGGCGCTCATGGAGGTGAAGACGTTGTGTTGGCTCCAGTTCGCGAGACTGACGAGGCCGGACAAGGCGGGGGTGCGATCTGCCTCCGTGCCATATTTTGCCAGAGCCCAATGGGCGGGGATCTGAACGTAGGTGGAGCTGTCCTTCATGGCGGCGGTGAGCTCGGTGTGGAGCTGGGTGACGCCCTCCCTGCCTCGCATGAGGGCTCCCATGACGGCCCAGTAACGGATGGCGCTGTCTTTGTCAGCAAAGGCGGCCTTCAGTTCGGGGAGTACCTCGGGCTTCATGGAGGAGGCGGCTCCGGCGATGCGGAGGACGCGCTGCATGGGGTAAAGGGCATCATCGTGGCCCATGTCGTAAGGCGTGGTGCCTTCGGCACGCTGGTGCATTTCGCCCTCGGGAAGCAGGCCGACATCGCGGATCTTGATGGCGAGGGATTCCTGAGCCTGACGCATCTTGGCAAGGGTCTCGGTGTGCTCGGGTTTGGCGGCGAGGTTGTGGACTTCGTCGGGATCGGACTGGAGG
>CAYMHJ010000283.1:0-6141 GCA_964390165.1 uncultured Prosthecobacter sp.
GGATTGGCTACAATCCGACTCACACCGCTGCCAGAGACCACAGACTTGTGAACAGCTTTGCTTGCAATTACCACTTCGAGACTTCAGACCCGCCCATCGAGCAGCTTCGGCAGCGGATGCACCGCCTGGATATTTGGGAAAAGATCGAAAGCCTGGGGATTTCGGCCGCCTAAAGCTGCAATCGAGCGTTTCCCCGCAGAGACTGCGGCCTGTTTGCCCACCGATCCAATCCTTCGCCCGGAGTGCCGCGATCGCCCCGACATCCCCGGACATCCGTGCGCCTGCTCTTTATCCGCGCTCGCTTAGACTTGTGTCATGACCGACCTCACCCTCATCCAACTCATCAGCGAGCAAACCATTCCCAACCTGCTCCCGATTCTTCGACTCAAGCCGAGTCGACTGGTGCACCTCGTCACGCCAAAGACAGCCTCCCGCGCCAACACGCTCCAACAGGCCGCTCACTGCGCGGGGATCGATCCGATCCTCGAGATCATCCACCTTTCGGCCATGCCCGGAATCCCGGAGTGTTTTAACGCGGTCAGCGATGCGCTCGGGAAGGTGCCGGACGGCGCGCAAGCTGTGGTCAATTTCACCGGTGGGACCAAACTGATGAGCATCGGCGCTTTTGCCGCCGCGCAGGCCCGCAAAGTGCCGTCGCTGTATGTCGACACGCAGGACTCGTGTTTTGTCGACGGCGGCACCAGTCCGCAAATGGCCGAACTGCTACTGGGAGACTGGAGCTTCACGCCTCTGCGGAATTCATTGCGAGTCGATACGGTTGCGATTGCCAATGGGGTGCCCCGCGTCACCAACGGTCAGGACTGGAGGGCCATGCTGCCGCTGGCGAAACGGTTGTTTGAGAATCAAGCTGAGGAAGACGCCGTTCATGCAGCGCTTCATGGGCCCAGTGGCCTCTTTCCCCGCGGCAACGAACCCCGCACGCCCCAGGACTGGTTGCCTTTCTTCGACCGGCCAATCCGGCTTCCAGAACCGGTTCTGTCACTGGCCATTGATGCAGGCTTGCTGCGCCGGCTATCCGCCACCGAGGCAGCGCTGCCCGATGATTCCCGCAAAGAACTGGACCACCTGGCCAATCACCGGGTCCCCGACTACACCGCCCGCTACTTCAAAGCCATCGCTCCACTTCAGCAATCGGTTGGATTCCTCACCGGCGGCTGGTGGGAGGTCATCGTCATGGATGCGGCACACCAGTCGGGCCGCTTCCGTGATCTGCGTTGGTCAGTCCAGGTGGGGGACCGCAGCGGGCCGGACATGGAGGAAGACATTGTCGGACTCGACGGTGTCGAGATGCTCTACGTCAGCTGCAAACGCGGCGGAGCCAAGTCGAGACTGCTGCCCCTGCTGGAAGAAACCCGCGCTCGCGCGGCAAGCCTGGGCGGCAGCTTCAACCGCAGGTTCCTCGCGGTTCTCAATCCGCCGGCCGGCAGGGTAGAGGCCAACCTGCGCCAACGGGCCCGCGATCTGGGCATCAAGATCATCACGGGCAATGATGTTTACCGCGCTGGAGCATTCGACCGCTGAATCATCCCATGACCCTCGACCTCTCCACCCTCTACGCCGCTACCGGCACGGCCAAGCTCGCCGAACTGCCCGCCTACGAGTCCGTCGTGAAAGCAGCCGTTCCCCGCGGCGCCGACGTCACCCTCACCGGACCCGGCCCGGTCTGGCTCTACCTCCACCTCGCCCACACCCTCCACGGCATCGCCCGCAGCCTGTGCTACGGCTCCCCCGTAACCGGCCCGGTCGTCGTATTTGATCACAACCCGCACTGACCCTCAAGCCTGCCAGCCGCTTGGCTGGTATTTCAAACCACCGTCAACCACTGCAAACAACGGTTAACCACCGCCAACTTCCCCCGCCGCCATGCCCGCCACCCTCATCGCCGTCACCGGCCTTTCCCCCGCCATCGTCACGGAGACCGTCTGGGCACTGGCTCAGGAAAAGCCGCGCATCCTGCCCCATCGCGTCATCTTCATCACCACCGGCATCGGCGCGGCGAAGATCCAAGAGCAGCTCCACACAGTACTCCCCGCCCTCGGCGGCCAGACCGCATGGCAGGCCCTGCGCGCCGCCTTGAAGGCCAAGGACCACGAACTCATCGCCGAAGAGCCGCGCCTCATCAGCCGGGCCAATAAAAAAACCGGCACGCTTGACACCCTGGCAGACATCCAGACCCCGGAGGAGAACGACATCGCCGCCAGCTTCATCCTCGAAGAGGTCCGCCGCGTGACCATGAACCCGGACACACCCCTCATCGCCAGCATCGCCGGCGGGCGTAAGACCATGGGTGCGCTGCTCCACGCCGCCGTGACTCTGCTGGGGCGGGAGACCGACCGCCTGACCCACGTCCTCGTCAGCCCACCGTATGAGACCATGCCCGGTTTCTTCTTCCCCGACCAGCCCGGTCCTGCGCTGAAGGATCGGGAGGGCAAAGAGCACGCGCCAGCCAAGGCCCGCGTCCAGCTTGCCGACGTGCCCTTCGTGCCTCTTCGGAACCGTTTTGACGACCTGAGCGAGATCCCCGGCAGCTTCAGCGGCATGGTCAGAAAGTGGAGCAAAACCCTGAAGGCCGATGCCGCCCGGCCCGCGCTCATCGAGATCAGCTACCGGAAAAAGACCCTCTGGGTGGATGACCAGCCTTTGAAGGTCGCAGGCAGAGCCCTTCCTGTCTTTCATTTCCTCCTCACTCGGCAAGAGCAGGGCCGCAGCCCCAGCGACCAAAAAGAGGCCGCAGAACGCATGAACCGCTGGTTGAAAAAAGCCGACTTCATCCCCCTCGGGGTGAAACCCAAAGAAGGTACCATCACGGACGCAGCCATCCGCCACGACCTCAGCGAGCTGCGCAAGCCCCTAGCCAAACTCGGCTACTTCCTGCCCAATCGCTTCGGCCAGGAGTTCCCTCCCTTCACCCTCCGCCTGCGGGACTGACGCTCGTCCTTGGACTGCGTGCAGCCTTGCTGCCGCTTTCGGGTTTGGCAGCCCTGCTGCCGGCGGTGGGCATCGCTTCGACGGTGCCCCCGCTTCCCAGGAAGAAAATGGCGGCTGCGCCGCATGAGTTACGGCCAGCAGGGCTGGCCTGGGTGAAAGCGGCAGCAGGGCTGCCGCAGTCCATAGGCCATGGACCAAAGTGTGCATATCTCCGGACATCCGCCGCAGCGACTGTAAAGCCCCCACGAGCGATAGATCCGGCATGCACACACCCCGCATCCCCCAGATCAAAAAAGGCCCGCTCGCCTGGCTGAAGCCACTCATGACGCTGGCCGTCGTTCTCGTCAGTCTCCTGCACGCCTGGGAGGTCATTGAAGAGGCCTTCAAGAGCACACGCAAGACGCCGGACCGCTGATCACATCCCCGGACATCCGTTCCGCTGAAAAGCACGCCAACTCACGCACTCTTTCCGCCATGCACTCCCCTCTTTCCTCCCGCACTCGCTCCGCCAACCACACCCCCTGCACCATCGAGATGATCCGCTCCCCCCATCGTCGTTCACACCCGGCCACTCCATGGCTGCTCATCGTCGGCGGCAGCGTGCTGGGAGTCGTCGGCTTACTCGTCGGCCTGCGCCTCTGGCTCATCTCCAGCATCCAGATTCCACTGGAAGGACGGCTTGAGTACCTCATGGACTGGCTAGGCCTGCCTGTCAGCCTCAGCAGTCTGACTTGGATGCTCACGTTCGGCATCGGTGCCTTCACCGCCTGGCCGCTAGTCAAAAAATTCCTCTTTTTCTTCACTGGCATCCCGTGGTTTTGCCCCAGCGCCCGTGAGTGGCTGCTGCTGCTCATTCTTCCTGCCAGCACCTTTCTCCCTGCCACGGTGCAGACGATCTGCCCCATCCGCGAGGTGGACCCCGTCTCCACAGCTTGGTTCTACCCTGATGCACATCCTGAAACCGGCAAACCCCATGGCCGCCTCGGCTACCTGCGCGAGGGGGACGGCTCTTGGAAATTTTACAACATCCCCGTCTTCATCCGTCCGGCGGATGCGGCAGCTGTGCAGCGTGTCACCCCAGAAGTCCGCCAGCAATGGGAGGCCGATCCCCTGCGCAAGCAGCAGGAGGAAATCCGCCAGCGCCGCGCAGCGGCAGAACAGGCAGATCTCGCCGCCCGGGAAGCGCTCCGCCGCCAGCATGAGGAACGCGTGGCCCAACTGCGCTTGGAAGCCAGCCGCAAGGAAGCAGAGAAAGCCCGCGCTGATGAGGCGGTGGCGGCAGCCGAAAAAGCCCGCGCTGAAGCTCACGAGGCCAAGCAACGTGCCGAGCGCGAGGCCTCTGCCCGCATCATGGCAGAAAAGGCCCGCGCTGAGGCGGAGAGCCTTGCACAGTCCCGCCAGCAGCCCGTACAGGGCCACCGGCAGCAGCAGGAAAAGGCCACACTCGTCTCTTCCAACAGTCAGCCCATGAAGCTACTGCCGCCCACCGCTCATCGGTTCAGCATCCAGCGCGGCCTGTGGAAAAACATCCATGTCCGCGGCGACCGCGTGGAGGTCTGGTCTGACGGCCCCGTTGCGCTCGGAGCAGACCAATCTCCCCCGCGCACCTATCCTGGTGGGGCCTGGGTGCGCTTTGAGCACGGCGCAGGTACCATCCATGCCGCACCCGCCGGGCCTGGCAGCAGCCACGTGCTCGTCCGCAAGCTCTAACATCTCCCGACTCCCATGATCCTCCCGCCACTCAAGCGCCACCTCGCCGTCTGTGCCATGGATCAAGTCCAGCGCATGCTCGACCTTGATCGCCACTTTTGGCAGGTCGTTTCCATCCGTGACACCACCCGCTCCAGACTGGAGTTCCGCTACGCCCGCCACACCCTGCCTCTCTATTTTGACGATACCGAAATCGTCGAAGAAGGCAGCCGCTGGATCGTCATGAGCGCCGCCCAGGCCCGGCAGATCTGGGAGTATGTCGAGACCAGCGGCGAAGCGCCCCTTCTTGTCCATTGTGTGGCCGGACTTTCCCGCAGTACCGCCGTGGCCTGCGCCATCATCGTGCGCGGCCTGCTGGAGGTTGGCACACCTCAGGATCAGGTGGCTGCTGAGGCGGTGGAACGGCTGCTCACCATCCGTCCGCCCGCCTGCCCAAATGGTCTCGTTCTCCTCCGCATGCTTGAGGAAATCATGCCCGCAGAGCAGGCACGCCTCATCACCCAGGGCATCTGGGAGAATGACCGCATCATGCACAACCGCTTCGTGCGGTCGCACTAAGCCCATTTCCGCCATACATGACATCCCACGGCTGGCATTTTTCCCGCACGCCTAGCGGCAGCCCCAAACCGGCTCTGCTTGAGGCGACCCTTTCGGCTCAAAACGTTGCCACCGCATGGGATCGAGTACGCCGGAATCAGGGTGCCGCTGGTGTCGATGGCCGCAGCATCCGCGACCTCGAGTCCAGCTTTGCCAGCGAATGGCAGCCAGTCGCCGCCGCACTGCGCACGGGCACTTGGCAGCCTTTGCCCGTGCGCCGCGTCTCCGTGCCGAAAAGTGGCGGTGGTCTGCGGACTCTCGGCATCCCTGCGGTCATGGACCGCGTGGTTCATCAGGCCATCTCCCAGATGCTCACCCCGCTGTGGGAGCCGCGCTTCTCCCCGCACAGCTTCGCCTACCGCCGTGGGCGTGGCGTACGGGAGGCGTTGGAGAGCCTCGCCGCCCAGGCGGAGCAGCTCGCCTCTCCAGCCGCCCTGCATCTCGACATCCGCCAGTTCTTCGACCGTGTACCACGCGCCCTGGCGCTCCAGGCCGTTCGCAGTGTCGCGGATGAGACCGCCGTCAGCCGGCTGGTGGGGGACATCCTCGGCGCAGGCGCTTTTGAGCGGGGGCAGGTTGTTCCGACACCCGAGGGCCTGCCGCAGGGCAGCCCGCTTTCCCCGCTGTTGGCGAATGCCGTTCTTCACCCTTTTGATGTGTGGCTGACGCAGATCGTGCCGGGTTTCGCCCGGTACGCCGATGACATCGTCCTCCTCCTGCCCGCCCGCGAAAACACCACCGCACGGCTGGAGCAGATTCAGCAGCGTCTGAGCAGTCTCGGTCTGGAGCTGAACACCACCAAGACCCAGCACAGCAGTCTGGGAGACATGAGTTTCCTCGGCTTCTGCCTCTGGCAGGACGGCGCGGGGAAATGGCGGCGGCGCA
>CAYMHJ010000283.1:6151-8376 GCA_964390165.1 uncultured Prosthecobacter sp.
GCCTGGGCGGCTCTGGAGGCAGAGCTAGCAAAGCGCGGCACCCTGCTCTGGACCGCCTTTGGCATGGATGAGGGCACATCTCAGGACTACCTCACCGGTTGGCTGTCCCACTTTGGTGCCACCGAATGCCCGCAGGATCACGCACGCCTCACCGAGTTGCGGCAAAGGCATTCCACCGGCGGTGCACCCACTGCGAAGCGGGTGCGGCTCCCCTACGATGGCGGCCCCCAGGCCGCTTCCGCCCTACCCAACCCGCCGCAGAGAGCCACGCACTCTGGCGAACACGCCTACACCCAACAACCATGGCGGCAAACTCTCTCTGTCTGGTGGGCGCGGCTCCGCGTCGGCAGGCTTGTCAGGGTCGGGCTGGACATGGACCGACGGAAAAACCGCCTCTTCCCGCGCCCCAGTGCTCTCCGCCTCACCATCCTCGGCTTCACCCTCCGCCTCCGTCTGTAGCCGCGCCCGCAAGGGAGTGGTCAGTCTTCGTCATTCGGGTTTCCTTCATTCGTCATTCCCCAATCATGCCCACCGCCTGGATCGAAACTCCCGCCGCCATCATCCGCCTTCACTCCGAGCGGCTGGAGGTCACACTGCCTCCTGACTCCACGACGAACGTCGCCCAGCCACCCGTGGACATACCCCTGGCGGAGATCGACCGCCTCATCGTCGCCGAGGACGTGCGTCTCACCTTTCCTGCCTTGTGTGCGGCCCTGCGGCACGGCATTCCCGTCATCATCCACGACTGGCGTGGTGCCCTGCTGGGCAGCGTCATGCCTCCAGACAGTGCCCATGCGCAGCTCCGGACCCAGCAGTATCAGCGCAGCTTAGACGGTATTTTTCAGGCCCAGATCACCCGACCGCTGGTGCAGGCAAAGATACGCAACCAGCGCCGCCTCCTCAGCCGCCTGAACGCAACCCGTCACCGCCCTGAAGTCGGCCCCATTTTAGATCGCATGGCCGCCGTGCTGCATGACACCGACCGCGCCCCCGACGTGCCCACCCTGCGCGGGCTGGAGGGAGCCGCCGCCGCGCTCTACTGGCTGGCATGGGCCGCTTTTCTGCCGCCGGAGTTCCCCTTCGAGCGCCGCAGTACCCGCCCGCCGCACAATGCGGTCAACGCCGTGCTCGGCTACCTTTCCAGCATCCTCTATGGCGAGTGTCTCTCCGCCTGCCATCGGCGCGGGCTTGATCCAGGGCTCGGTCATTTGCATGTCACCGCCAATGGCCGCTGGTCCCTCCCGCTAGATTTGATGGAGCCCTTCCGCCCCGCCGTGCTGGAGGCCACCGCCCTGCGCCTCTTCACCCACCACATGCTCAGCCCGCGCCACTTTGAGCCGCGTGATGGCGGCATCTATCTCACCTCATCTGGGAGAAAAATCGTCATCGAGCAGTATGAAAAACGCACCACCCGCGAGTTTCACAGTGAGCACGTCGGCCAGCGCACCACCCTGCGCCAGCAGGTGGAGGCCACCGTCCTCAGCCACCGCATGGCTCTGGATGATCCCGCCACCTTCAGCCCCTTCATCATGAACTGAAACATCAGCCTACATATCCAGATCTGAGTCTCCCATTCTCCTTGTCTCCCCCTCTCCCAGTCTCGCTCCCCGCCGACCCCTGGTCAGACCTCCTCCCAGAGTCAAGCGCCACCACTCCTTTCGTTATCGACGCCATGCTCCGCCTCATCGCCTACGACATCGCTGATCCCAAACGTCTGCGCCGCGTGGCCGAGGCTTGTGAAGACTACGGCGTGCGCGTGCAGAAGAGTCTTTTCGAATGCTGGCTGGAGGAGCCGCGCTTTGAGCAGCTCTGGGCGCGCCTGCAGACGGAGATCAATGCGGAGGAGGACGCTCTCGCCGCTTATGTCATCGACCGTGCATGCAGTCCCCGGCGGCGGCAGGCGGGGAAAGGCATGGTCCTCAGCCAGCCGCGTGAGCGCTTCATCCTTTGACTGCCGTCTTCGCGTGGAACACAGGTCAGGTCTTCACCGGCCGCCAGGAGCGTCATGTTCTGACCTGCCCATGCAGCACTCGCAGATTGAGACGAAGACTTGCCTGCTGGGTCAGCTTGGGCCCGCTAGTGCGCCACATGTGGACCGGCCTGGTCGTGGACCTGACCTTTGTGCCTGTGGAACGCCTGATGCATTGACACGACAGCCGGGATGGGGCATCAAAGCCCCCCCAGCCGAAAGGCATTGGAGACGCGTGCCGCAACCACGAGCATCA
>CAYMHJ010000284.1:0-8343 GCA_964390165.1 uncultured Prosthecobacter sp.
CATACGCCGCCACCCCGTAGAGCAAAAGAAAGCCGCTGATCGTCGCCACCATCAACCGGTTCTGCGTCAGCAACTCCTCCACCTGATGCCTGAATGCGCGCCCGTGAGAGCGGGCGAGCAGCATGGTGGCGGCAAAGGAAGTCATTCGCCGCCTTCATACGCCGGACATGCGTATCACGGCAAGTCTCAAGCGCAGACCTGTCAGCCAGAAGCAGGGCATTGGGCGAAGGTGCAACCCGTGCCCGGCCATCCGATGGAATGTCTCTCCATGTTTATTTGCATTCTCTTCACTCTTCGTCCTCAGACCTATTCTCTTCGCCGAATACCACAACTTCGCGGCACTAGACTGAGTTTCGATCAGCGAGGCGCTATTGCGCTTCGATCTTCACGTCAGCGAGATCAAAGCTCTGCTGGCTCCCGCTTTGGGCGGCCATGAGGACGATCTTCCCGGCATGGCGCAGCGTTTCACGCCAGGAGTAGGCCTGCACGGTGGGCACCCAGCCGGCGGCTTTTGCCTGCTCATCGGTCCAGTCGTGACGAATCGTGGTGGCGATGGTCTGCCAGTCGGTGCTGAAGGGCGGGAGCTTCTCGAAGGTCCATTGGGAGACATCTCGAGCGAAGATTTCCAGACGCACGGCACCGCCAGCTTTCAGAGCACGAACGCGAGCGCTGAGCGTTACTACATCGCCACCGAGCAGCACGGGCCAATCGCTAGGCAACGGCTGCGCATGGGCGATGGGGCGGAGGTTCTTGCCTCGCGAGATGGTGATGAAGCCTTCGGGATGATGCTCGATCTTGTCCACACCCTGCCAGCCTTGCGCGTCCTTGTCGAAGCTGAAGACGAGCGGTTTGCGCTGCACGGGGAGCTTGGGCAAAGGTGCTAGCTTGGGTGCCGGCAAGGCGGTGTTCACGAGCGTGACGCCGGAGATGGCATAGAGCTTCGCGCCGGGAGCAAGTGTGAGTCGAAGACACATGCTGCCATCGTTTTGAGCGCGCTTTTCAAAGGCGACATCGCCATCGGCGGAGAGTGTGATGGGTTTGCCGGATTCGCGCAAAGGTGAGGTGATGAGCACGGCGGGCTTGGTTTTGTCCTCGGGCTCGTAGGCGGCGAAACCATCCTCACGCAAGCGGGCGAGGCAGAGGCAGGCGCTGCGTTTCCATCCGAGATGCACGGTGGGGCTGCCGCCGTAGTAGAGGAGCAGATTGCCATCCTGAATGACTGGCGGCCCGGCCTGCGCATAGATGCAGCCGCTGTCGTAGCTGCCTTTGTCGCCGAGCTTTAAAAACGGCGTGCCGGGCTGCACACGCTGCCACTTGATGGAGTCGTGACTCCACGCGAGTTCGACATCGACGACACGCCCCGAGCCAAGATGATACATCATGACATAGCCGAGGTAGAGATTCGCATACGGGAAGACGGTAAGCGCATAGGTCTGGGTGGCGCGGCCTTCATCCAGCGCACTGCGCAGGACGATGCCGCTGCTCTTCCAATGCAGGAAATCATCGCTCTCCAGGCGAGAGACGAGCCGCTCGCCGAGATACATTTTGGTGAACCAAAGATACTTGCCGCTGCGGGTGTCAAAGAAGGCGTTGTTGTGCGTGTCGCCCTGCTGTGCGCTGAAGCCGAGCACCTCCTGCGCCGGGCTCCAGTTCAGGCCATCGGCGCTGAACCGCACGCGCGGTTTTCCGAGGCCTATGTCATGCACGAGCTTGTAGCGCCGAGCCGGATCGGTGTCGTGCAGGTCTTTGAAAACGCCGACGTTTGGGCAATCGCGAGCCACGATGTTGTTCGCGCTGCTGCCCGCGAAGTTGTGCAAGCCTAGCGCTGGCTTTTCCCATTTCAGGCCGTCCTTCGATGTCGCATAAAGCAGATACCAGCCGACATCATGAACCGTGCTCGGTCCATCCATCTGCGCGATGACATCCTTGTCGGCCAGCACGTCTTTGTACCACATCTTCCAAAGCTTCGCCTCGGCATCCCAGGTGACGTTCGGGTAGTAGTTGTTCGTGGCATTCTCCCAAGGCTGGTCGGATGGCAGCAATGGATTTTCCGTCGCCTTCTCCACCGTGCCGAGAACAAGCCGCGCGTTCTCAGCATGCTCGATGACCCGTGTGTCGAGCATGAGCAGTTTGTCGTCTTGAGGCGGGACGAGGACTGGCTCGGCGGCGTGGAGAGCGGCGAAGACGAGGAGGAAAATGACGGCGCGCATGGCCGAGCAATACGCTCGGCATCTTCTCTTCACTCAATCGCTATGCGACAAGCTTCTTGAAGGGAGGCGGTGAGTTATTGATTCGATGAAGCGGGCTGGACCGTGATCGTCTCACAAGCTTTCAGTCCGCAGGGAACTTGGCAGGCGATCGCAGTCACCATCAACGGGTCGTTTTATCGGAGATCCGGAAGGAGTTTTAGCTGGTTAACCATTGGACCCTTTATAAAAGTTCACTCATGGCTACAGCAGTTCCAAAAACGTTCTACAAATACCGGGCTTTCGATTCCCGAACACTCGAATCGCTGTGCCGCGATAGGCTGTATTTCGCCAAGCCAACGGAATTAAATGATCCATTGGAGTGCAGTCCAACAGTCGAGTCCGACTCCTCTATCAACGAGCTTCGAGACCTACTGACCAAGTTGATTCAGCGCCGAGTGGTATCTGAAACGATCAGCTATCTTAAAAACGCCCGAATTGAAGGAACTAAGGCCAATGCACATGCGCACAAATTGGCGTTGGATGCTTCAAATCGAACTCTCGGGGAAATCACATATCAAGCGACAGACCCAGAGGTGCATGATGGCACAGTCGAGGAGGCTGAATCTTGGATTCTGACCAGATATATTCAGGATGAGATGATTCAACACTACGACAAAGGGGTCTGCTCTTTGTCCACTGTGTATAACAGCCCTCTTCTATGGAGTCACTACGGCGATCAACACAAGGGCATTTGCATTGGATATGACCTAGATCGCCAGCCGAAGCCTCTTCCTCTCAAGGTGAGCTATGGCGGCAGCAGGACCATACAGACCAGTGCAATAATCAAAGCACTTGTTGATGAGGACCCAAGTGCCAGAGAGTCGTTGGACCGCGATGTTCTATGTCGAAAAGCCCGCGGCTGGGCTTATGAAAAGGAATGGCGTCTGATTGGTAAGCAGGGGTTTCATAACTCATACTTGAGAATGAAGGAGGTTACATTCGGTCTGCTATGCCCTAGCTCGGTGCAGCACGCTATTATCAATGCTCTGCATATGAGCCATTCGCCGCTGAAGTATTATTATATGCGTGTGCATGCCCGGACTTTCCGTCTTAGCCGCTCACTGACTGATGATGATGAGCTGAAAGCAAGTTTGCCTCAACGAGCTGCCTCCGCTGAGGAAATTTTCGGTGACGATGGTGGATGAGCTGGAGCACATGATGTTAATCTTGATTTGACACCTCAGTTTTAGAACCATCGAAACACACGATAATGAACACCGACTCAAAAGAGGTATGCGAGTGGATAGTTGAATCAGGCATTATCAAGCGCATCCAATACGGTAAAGGCTATTCTGATCCGTCATTAGCTCTTGAGAAGGGTTCGCTTAAGGTCGAGTTCGTTACGGGCATTGGCTATAGTTATTATATCCCAATCGAGTGTGTAGGTGACTTGTTGTATGCAGATGACCCTAGCGCCCACTTTGAGCACCATATTGTGCGTAAACACTCAGCGGATTGCATCCGAACTCACACATCATCTGGACGTGACCCGGCCTTCGGTGATACAGGCAGGCTCAGCGAATACAGGAATCAAAGAGGCATGAGAGATGCAATCGAGGAGGCAAAGCAGAATGGTCATAACAGCGTGGTGAACTTTGAATGGCTGGCAAACAAGCACGCGCGTGTTGACCAATGGATTCAGAGAATTGCTGTCTTCTCACACGAAGTCGCCGAACGGGAAAAATTGAGAATTACCTCGGCTGCACCTTTGTTGGCAGCAGAGATCGAATGGGAAGTACCTATTAGTTGGGAAGTTGATTGGGGATTCATCAGGCGAATCACTCACCAAGGGAAGTCCTATAGATTGCCTAATGCACCTTTGCCGAAGGTTTGTTTGGAGATTGAACTGATTACGGGCATTGGATACGAGTATTCTGTTCCAATTGAGCTCGTTGCTGACCTGTTGGTGGCAGATGATCCGAATGCAAACTTTAAACATCGCATTGCCAATGAATACGGGGAAGATAGTTATCGCACTGCTAGTTCACCTGGCCGCGATCCCGCCTACGGTAAATCGAACCGACGTAGCAAGCGCGAAAATAAGTCGGCAATGAACAAAGCCATTGAGGAGGCTGAAATGGCAAAAAGTCGGCCATTCGAGAATTCGCGGTGGCTGAAGGAAAGAGAGCTGAGATTGGTCCAGTGGACAGCTAAGATTGCTATGTTTTCGACTGAACTCGCAGAGAAAGAAAAAGGAAGAGCTTTAGCTTCAGCAAGTCTGGTCGCAGAAAAAGTGGCACAAAAGGAATTAAAGGCGGAGGAAATGCGGGTCTTCTGGGTGAATTTTTGGGCCAAGAGTAATAAGCAGGCTGACAAGACCAACACATGTAGCCCTCTGCAAAATATAGAAAAACTCGAAGCGTTGGTTAAAGCAGTGACAGAGGACGCGCAGATACAGCCAAGTTTTTCACCTTCCGTTCTTGAGTCGGAGCACCAATCAACGCCTCAAGCAAAGCCATGTATGGCATCAGAGTTATTGTCTCAAACAGTCGAAAACAATCACCTTACGGGCTCGCCTAGCAAACTCGAGGAGCCCGCCATACTAAACTCTTCAGACGCCGCTATCTCAGCCAAGCCCCAAACATCTACTTCCCACCAAAAACGACCCAAGTCTTTCCGCTTCTTGGAGGAAGTTTGGCTCCTTTGGTTCTTGGTTATGGTGATAATTACAGGCTACCGGGTCTTTGTGCTCGGCAAAAAAGATGGCGGACTGCTTTTTTTGGTGCCGGCCATCATCATTATTTGTGTTTTTTGCATATCGTGGATTAAGCAACTTTTTCAAAAACCCAACAAAGCGTTCGCTGACGAGTCTTCGACTTCTTTCGCCAGAGAGATCAACGAGATCTTGCAGAACGAGGACATAATCTGCGCTAGTCCCGAAATACTTACACACAGCGATGGCTATGAACGCTTTAAACCGCCATCGACAAATCTTCCTGAAACGCGCCAGGACACAGAGGAAGGTAAGGAAACGGAATCTATCGACTCCGCAGATGTATCAGTCGAGGACAGCAACGATACAGCCCATGCTCTTGAAAATCCAAGCGACGAGGTGATGGATTCTAGCGGAGGTGAAATCCATCAGCTAGATCCTGAACCATCCGAACAAGAATCGAATGCGAAAGAAGGACTAAGTTCTCTTTATGATAACTCGGAGAATGCCCAACCCGAACATCCTGCTCCAAACTCCGAACCTGGAAAGGTTGTCGAATTAAATGAGCGTGTTTCTTTGCAGTGGCCTCAAACGGTTCCTGAAATTTTGCCCCCCACAAAGGCCGCGAAATTACCAAGGCAGTTACGCTTAATGGAAACCAGAAGCCCAGACATTAAGCCAACAGAAGCCTCGCCGCTGGTTCCGACTCCTGGAGATGAAGGGCAGCGTAAATTAAGAACTAACTATCAGGTAGTGCGGAATCAGAAACTCCGAGAAATGGCCATTCTGATCCATGGCCGCGACTGCTGTGTCTGCGGATTTAACTTCGATAAGTTCTTCGGTGAAAGTTTGGCGCGGGGCTACATTGAGGTACATCATTTGAAGAACATTGCAGACGGTGAACGCACTACCGACCCGACAACAGACCTTGCGCCGCTCTGTGCGAACTGCCACGCAATGGCCGACCGGCTATCCAAGGATCTTGAACATCCACCTGAAACAATTCAGGAATTGAAGGCATTACTAATCCAGCATTAATCGCTCTGTGATCTCAAAGGGGGCAGTTTTCCATCAAGCAATATTCCACTATTTGGACATTTGGAAACTATACCAAGGCTGGTCGCTGTTTAGTCGGTAGGAGTTTTTGATTCTGGGCCGTATGGATAACAGTGTGAATGTCGAACGACTCGTGGAGAAACAGAGCGCACTCATGACACCGGAAGCATTCATGCCACGCTTTGGCAATGAGCCGATGCGGCACCTCCGCATTCTGAATGTGGAAGACAAAAAGTAGTGCTTCACACAATCGGGTCAGGGCAAACGTCGCGACGCTGGCATTTGAGGCAGTGGTCGCCGAGGTAGAAGGTGTCGAGGAAGGTCATGAGCTGGCTGATGACTTCACGGTCTTCGGTGACGATGCCGGCTTCGAAGTTGCGGCGGTGGTCGCTCTTGGCACCGAGGCCGGCTCCGGTGAGGTTGGCGGAGCCGATGTAAGCGATGCGGCCATCGGCAATGATGCACTTCATGTGCATGCGCGGGCAGAGGATGCGGCTAAAGAGATCGCTCTCGATGAGTTCGGGGAAGCGGTCGAAGTCGGCGCGGAAACGCGGGCCGGGTTCTTTGGCGTGAATGAGTCGGACTTCCACACCTTCGCTGATTTTGCCAGCGAGCACCTGGAGGAAAGGGACGAACTTTTTGCCGCTGCTGACGTGCAGATCTTTGAGATCGGCGGTGACGAGCCAGAGCAGCTTCTTCGCGGCTGGGACGATCTCCTGAAGGACCGCCTGGTAGGTCTCCTGGTTGATGACGAGGCGGCTCATTCCGATGTTTCCACCAACTCCGAACTCACAAGCCCCTGCGTGACATGACGCGGCTGAGCGATGAGATCGACGAGGCGCTCGAAGATGTCTTTGCCGCGCGTGATCTCGATCTCAACGCGCAGGAAGTAGATGGGGATCTCGCCGGGCGGGAGTTTGGGGAAACGAACGTAGTCCTTCTCGGTCGTCAAAATCGCGTCGGCATCGGCTTTGACGCAGCGATCAATGAACTGGGTGATCTCCTTTTCCTGGAAGCGATGGTGATCGGTGAAGCGAGCGGTCCACTGCACCTTCGCGCCGAGTTTGCGGCAGCCGTTTTCGAAGCTCTCGGGCACGGCGATGCCGGACAGCGCGCCGACATATTTGCCTTTGAAGGAATCAAGCGGCAGTCGCTCGCCGGTATGGATGTTTTCAAAATGAACGGGACGGTGGCGGCACTCGATGATGTCGGCCACGGGGTTGTAGCGCTCGATCTGGCGGATGACATCGGCGCTGTCTCCATCGGACTTGGTCAAAAAGATGTAGCTGGCGCGGCGGAGGCTCTTCGGTGGCTCGCGCAGGGTGCCGCGCGGGAGCATGTAGCCGGTGCCGAAGGGCGCGGTCTTGTCCACGAGCACGATGTCGTGGCGATGCTTGAGGCGGAGGTATTGCAGGCCGTCATCGAGGATGAGCACATCGGCTCCGAATTTGCGAATCGCATGAGCACCGGCCTTTACGCGGTCACGATCCACGACGACGGGGACGCCGGGGCAGTTGTGCGCGAGCATGAAGGGCTCGTCACCAGCGTTATGGGAATCGAGCAGGACTTTTTCACCATCGCTGACGATGCGTGGGGGCAGGCCTTTGGGTTTGCGGGCGAGCCCGAACTTAGCGGCGATGCGCCAGCTTAGCGGGGCCTTGCGCTGGCGTTTGCTTTTATAACCACGACTCAGGATGGCGACACGACGTCCACGATCCCGCAGCGACTTCGCGAGCAGCTCGACGACGGGCGTCTTGCCCGTGCCGCCGACGGTGATGTTACCGACGCTGATGACGGGCACGCCGAGGTGATGATCGTGGATGTAGCGCTCGCGGTAGAGGAAGAGGCGGAGCTTCACCGCACCTTTGTAAATGCCGGAGAGAAACCAGAACGCAGAGCGACACATCGACGCGCGCAGTCCACGCCGATTGTGGATGATCACGTCGATGATGTATTGCTCGAGGTCTTCGAGGGTGTCCTTCATGCGAGGCGGCGAGACTGCCGCAGGGCAGGGGAGGGCACAAGCGGGATGGCTTGAAAACTGCCTGTGATGGAGAAGCCAATGGGTTCAGCTTTGCACGGACGCCGACTTTCCGCGTTCCAGCAGGTTGCCGAGGCTTGCCACCATGCCACCGATATCGCTGAGATTGGAGGGGATGATCATCGTGGTGGAGGTCTGGGCCAGCTTGCCAAATTCTCCGACATACTGCTCGGCCACACGGAGGTTGACGGCTTCACGCCCGCCGGGTGTGCTAATGGCCTGGGCGATGAGGGCGATGCCCTGCGCGGTGGCCTGGGCCAGGAGTTCGATCTCGCGGGCCTTGCCCTCAGCCTCGTTGATCTGGCGGATCTTGATGGCTTCGGACTGCTTGATGGCTTCCTGCT
>CAYMHJ010000285.1:0-332 GCA_964390165.1 uncultured Prosthecobacter sp.
CAGATCCAAGCGGGGTTTCGTGCTCAAATTTTAGCTCACTATGCGGGTTGGGCATGGTCATCGGAGGCATCACCACGCAGCCATCAAACCCGTGGACCCGAGTCGCACTTGGGTGGTGCACTCAGGCAGACGGAAGCACAGGGCTTCATCGGTGGTGAGTTGGCGTGGTGGGCCAGATGTCTCATTTGGCAGAAGATAGGACGTGCCTGTTTGAGTTCGGGTGACGGCTTCGCTGGGAGTGGCTGCAAGGCTCATGATTGGCTCAGGGAAGGTCAGACGATGCTCTTTCCCAGGACTCGACTCATACCACATCACCACGCTGCCATCTTTGA
>CAYMHJ010000285.1:342-8317 GCA_964390165.1 uncultured Prosthecobacter sp.
CCGCGTCCAGCCACTCGGACGAGGTGAGCGAAGGTGGCCTATGCAGGGCAGGGGAGAGGGGAGTGATGGACCAGACATGAACTTTTGGTGTGCCTGGAACGGGTGGCGATGGGACGCTCGGAGTGATGAGGGGGGGTATCAGGCTTGGTGGGGTACTTGATCGGAACTGGGAATGTGGTGATGACTGTGACTGGAGGTGCTTCAACCGCGCGGACCTCTGCTGCAGTTTCATGGATGTCGATGAGTGGATGAACGGCTAGCGCAGCGGGCTCATCCTTTGCCTGGCAGGACGTTACAAAAAATTTTTTACAGGCTGACAAGCGTCACTTTTAGCCAAGGGCTTTCATGCATTCGTCCACGAGATACTTCGGCGCGCTGACGGCGGGGCGTTTGGCAGAATAGACGATTTCGATGGGGCCGCCCTCGTCATGCTTTTCATACTGCTCGATGCTGACGACAGAGGTGTGCTCGTGCGTGGCACCAGAGCTGTCAGTGTAGCGATAGGCGAGTTTCCTCTGGCGGGAGGTGGACTTGCCGGCGCTAACGGAGCGCTTGCTGAAAATCTGCCCCGTGGCTTCGAGGCCATGATCACAGAGTTCACGCATTTGCAGTCCGCGAAGCACGGCGAGAAAGATGATCCCGCAGACGATCAGCATGGGCACGAGCAGGCCGAGGAGGAGTCCAGTCATGATATTGAAATGGAGTTCAGCGGGAAGCCTACGGGTTCAGTCTTGGTCTGACAAGAAAGGAAGTACGCCAGCGGAGACGAAACTCCGTTCGAGAGTACCTCATGGTGGAGACGCCGCACCGATGCCAAAGACGGTGCGGAGCACATAGACATAGGTCACGAAGAGCCCGGCAAGCAGCAGCGCGAGTGTGGCGATGATGAATCCGAGCGCGGCAAAGAGTCTCCCAGTGCTGGCCTTGACCTTGTCCTGATGCCCGGACTGCCATTGCTGGAGCAGGACGAGGTTCCGCGAGTTGGATTTAAAGAAGGCAGAGGCCACCGGGCCGAGGGCGGGGATGTAGTCGAAGAGGGTGTTTAGCAGCAGATTGCCACCCATGCGCAGCAGCACCGGGACGCTGATGCCGGTGCGGATGGCCTCAAACAGGATGATGATGCCGCCGCCCGAGGCCACGGTACTGCCGACTCCGGGGACAAGCGCCAGGATGGGATCGAGACCGATTTTGAAATCAGTGCCGGGGATGCGCAGGAAGTTATCCAGCCAGCGGGCGAGGAACTTCGCGACCTCGGACTCGACTTGATGTCCCTTTGCCGTCCTCCCAAACATCGACTCTCCAAGCCCTGGCTGCGCCTGGCCGGGACGGAGGATTTCGTCAATGTGGATCTCGCTGGGGAGTTCGGGCTGCATGTCAGGCGATGATACGCACGCGCCTTGCCAAAATCACGGTCAAGCCAAGGAAGATCAGCAATGCGCGGCCCGGTTCTGGAGAGGCGGTGATGATCAGCGCGGGGCGGCTGGCGGGTGTGCCGAAGTTTCGTGAGTTGATGACGAGGCTGGCATTCGGGTCACTGGTGGCGGAGAGTTGGAGGCTGGCGATGCCGCCACTCGTCAGATCATTCACGAAGCCTGCCGTGCTGGTAAGCGCATATTGGGTGGTGCCGAGCCCGCCATCATAGGCGAGTGCGCCCATGCTTTGGCTGCCGCCGGAAACGACGGCTGGCAGGCCAGTCCAGGTGATGCCGGTTTCCGTCCATGAGTCAGTTGTGAGCCAGTCCACGTCGATGGCCCCGGCAGCGTTCGCATTAAACGTTATGTTATTGGGAGTCACGGCGGTGATCTCCAGAAGGATGCTCTCGATGCTCCAGTTCCCCGCGCCATACGCGGTATCCAAGGCGGAGGTGGCGACGGCGAGATCGAACTTCAGCAGGCTGGCAAACTGGCCGTTCGCGTTTCCCGCACCAGAGCCGGAGATCACGAGTGCGCCGGAATTTCCGAAGTTCGTCGTCGCGGCGGCGGCGCGGTTGTAGGCATCACCACTGTTCGGCGTACTGTTGCTTGGGCGCAGGGTGATGGTGGTAGCGGCCTGTGTGGTCAGCGCGAGCAGGGAAAGGAGGAGGCAGCGGATCATGGCGTGGTTCGCAGAACCTCCAGACGAACAAAACGTCTTTCATTCGATCCAGCGGCGAGGTTTTCACTAACGGTGACGAGGCGGATGGTGCCGGAGATGATGCTGTCGGAGAGGACGTTGCCACCGTTGTCTCCTGTCGCCAGAGCACCGCCTGCGCTGGTGGCGATGGTGGTCCAGCCGAGCAGGTCTTCGCTCGTTTGGAGGTTGTAAGTCAGGTCTGTGGCGGATGAATCGCGGCGGAAATGGATGGTGTAGTCCGTGCTGTCATCGATGCCGGGGACCAGCTCCGTGCTGAATTGATCAGAGCCCGGTGTGTTGTAGCTCACGGGGCTGAATCCGTAGGCGTATTCGATCTGGTTGAAGATGCCATCGCCATCATTGTCCCCCTTTGGATCAAGGAAAGTTCCGGGAGGGGCGGTGGGGAAGTGCGCGGCAAACCAAGTTTCATACGGCGAGGGCTGCGGCGTGGCGGTGTAGGAGATGGCGAGCTTCGGCCGACTTGCCGCGACGTCGTATTCACGGCTGGCGAAACGCTGGGCAGAGGCATTGGCATTGGGGTCGGTGGTGGATTCATTGCCGATGAGAATCCAGCCGAAGTTGTTCGCCGGGCTTGTCTGCCAGGCTTGGATGTCCGCAATGATACCTGCGCCGCTCCAGGTCGTGGTCGGGGCGGAAAGGAAGTTGCCGACGGTGGCGGAAGCGGAAGCCGTGGAGATGAAGTCACCGCCCGCAGTGGTCCAGGAGATGGTATTGAAAAAGCGCCTGAACCAGGTGGCATCATTGGTTTGTGCGGCAATGCCCTTGCCACCCGGCTCGCCGGCGTTGGAGTTGCCCTCGCCCCAGTCGGAGGTGACGCGGTGGACGGTGAAGGGAATGTCCTGATTGAGCTGGCGGGTGGTGCTGAGGATGAGTTCGGCAGACTGGATGCTCGCATTGGCCGGAATGCTGGTGAGATCAAAGCGGAGCAGGGCACGGCGGTAAAAATGCCCGCCGCCGGTGGATTCATCGATCTTGCCCGCAAAGATGTGCTTACCCTTGCCATTGCTGTTCGTGGTGAAGTCGGAGAAGATCGTGTTGTCGCGGTTCGCCGTGAGATTGACGGTGGCTGAGCTGGATGCCTGGACTTTGTAAAGGGTGCCGGAGGGTTTCCCACCATCGAGCGTGAGCACTCCGGAGGTGGTTTTTACAGCGACGTAGATCTCCCCGGCTTCATCCACACCAAAGGCATAAATGCGGGCGGCGGCAGGCAGGGGATTGGCGACGCTGATGTTGCTCAAGGCAAACACCCCAGGTGAACTCTCCTCCATGCCGAGCAGTATACCCGCTCCGCCTCCGATGCCATTCACGGCGTAGTCGGCAAAGAGATACTTCCCCTGTAGCGCCGGTATGGCGCTGCCGCGATACACATAGCCCCCGGTAATGCTCGTGCCGACGATCGGCGTGGCTGGAATCAATGTGGGGGCAGGATGCGTGTACTGCGCCACTGGGGAGATCGTGGAGGGCGGGCTGCCGCCATAGGCACTGATGGTGTCGAAGTCTGCCGTGCCCTCTTTCATGCGCCAGCCGTAGTTGCCGCCGCTGGTGATGAAGTCGATCTCCTCAATGTCGATCTGCCCCACATCCGCGCAGATCATTCGGGCGGCGCCGCCGAAGTTCGAGTCGAAGCAAAAGCGCCAGGGATTGCGCAGGCCGTAGGCGTAGATTTCGCCGCGCATGGGGCCGTCCAGCGTGTCATCGGTGAAGTCCTGTGTTTGACCGATGAATGGATTGCTGGCCGGGATGCCATAGGTGCCTCCAGGTCCATTTGTGCCCAGCGGGTCGATGCGGAGAATCTTCCCGAGCAGAGTGCGCCGATCCTGCCCATTCCCGAGATTCCCGCTCACTCGTCCTGGCGTCCCAGCCGTGGTGGCTCCGGCATGGCCGAACTGATTGTCATTCTGACCACCGCCATCACCAATGCCGATGTAGAGATAGCCATCCGGCCCAAACTCGATCTGGCCGCCATTGTGATTGCTCTGTGGCTGGCCGTAGGTCAGCACGATGCGGGCACTGGCGGGATCAGCCACGTCAGGATTAGTCAGAGAGGATTTGTATTCCGCGATGACGGAGACACAGTTCGTACTGCCGCTGTCTGTCACTGGGTTCAGCGTGGGATGGGTGCCAAAGGCGGTGTAGTTCACATAAAAGCACCGGTATCCCGGCGTGCCGAAGTTCTCATAGTCTGGGTGAAAACACATGCCCAGCAGACCACGCTCCGTGTAGCCTGTGCCCACGGCGATCACCGGCCCGGGGCCATCATTGGGGGCGGCGGTGCTCGGCGAGGCGATGTTTAAAAACGGCGTCGGCTGCAGCATGCCGTCTTTAAAGATGTGGATCTTCCCCATCTGATCACAGATGAAGAGACGCCCGCTGCCATCACCAGCGTGGGTGATATTCGTCGGTGCGTGGAGTTGGTCATCGCAGACGTTTTTTAAATAAAGCGTCGGAAAAGCGGCCTGGCTGAAAGTAGTCGCCAGCAGCATGACTGGCAGGATGCGGAATAGGCTCATGATTGGCAGGGTGGACGGATCACACCAGAAAGCTCCAGTCATGGCAAGTCTGAAATAATAAGGGGAGATTTGGAGAAGTGGATCGCCCACAGACTGCCGCGGTGGTGAACAGGTGGGGGCATCACCAAAGCCTAGCTCGATCAAGACTTGTTCGACTTCGTGTTCGTGCCAGTCGCCGGGCTGCCACTGGAGAGGGTGAATCTTCTCGCGCCGCTGGGGTGGCTTCAGTTTCTGCGCTTTGGCCATTCGTGAGGGGGGTATCGCCTTGATGCCGTGCTTTGGCGGTGAGTAAAGGCTTGAGCCATCGTGAAAAGCTCCTACGATGAGTCACCCCCACTCACTCTCCAGTTCATGAAGAAAGCCGCCCTCACCCTCCTCGCCGCCGCCGCCCTGATCTCCTTCGGTCCCTCCTGCGCCAAGCACAGTTGGGAAGAAACCCAGGTCCTCCATGAAGGCATGCACAAAGGCCACGGTGAAGATCATGGGGAAGCCAAACATGACGACCACGCCAAGCCCGCTGCCGGTCACGAAGAGAAAAAGGCCGCCCACTAAGCGTCCGCTCTGAACGAACCGTCTTGCCGTGCTGCTGCATTTCCGCTTGGATGGAGGCCAAGTCCGCCCGTCATGCGTGTCCTCCACTTTCTCCTCGCCCGGCGCAAAGAATCCGCCATCGCCCTCGCGATGCTCGTGACTCTGCTTGGCCCCTTTGTGCTGAAGCCTCGGGACAGCACGGCTCCAGCGCACTTTGACCGGCGGCTGGTGATCATCACCCCGCACCACGAGCGCATCCGCGAGGAGTTTGGTCGGGCCTTTGCCCGCGACTGGAAGGCGCGCACGGGGCAGACCGTTTTCATCGACTGGCGAGTGCCCGGCGGCACCTCGGAGATCGCGATGATGCTGAAGTCCGAGTACACGGCCGCCTTCCAGCATCACTGGGAGCAGTCCCTCAAACGCACTTGGACTGCCGACACTGCCCAGGCCTGCCTGAACCCGAAAGCTCCTGCCGATGATCCTGCGCGGGCTGAGTTCTTAAAATCCAAGGTCGGCATCGGCATCGACCTTTTCTTCGGCGGTGGCGGCTTTGACTTCCAGCTTCAGTCAGAGGCGGGCACCCTCGTGGCCGACAGCGGCCCGAATACTGGATTCGCCGCACTTCGGAAAAAACATCCCGATTGGTTCACCGATGCCATCATTCCCGAGAACCTCAGCGGCGAGCCCTTCCGCGATGCGAAGGACCGCTGGTGCGGCACCTGCCTTTCCAGCTTTGGCATCGTCTTCAACCGGGATGTCCTGCGCCGTCTCGGCATCGAGAAAGATCTCACCCAGTGGCGTGATCTCGCCGACCCGCGCCTGCAGGGCATGATCGCGCTCGCCGACCCCGGCCGCAGCAGTTCGGTGACCAAGGCTTTTGAAATGCTCATCCAGCAGGAGATGCAGAAGGAACTCGCACGCCTGACCCAGGAACCCGGCAAAGTGAAGGCGGCGGATATCGAGCCCAGAGCCATCCGGCGCGGCTGGGTGGCGGGTCTCTCCCTCATCCAGCGCATCAGCGCCAACGCCCGCTACTTCAGCGACACCTCGACGAAGATCCCCCTCGATGTCCTGCGTGGAGATGCTGCCGCGGGCATGTGCATCGACTTCTACGGACGCTCCGCCGAGGAGTCCGTGCGTGCAGCCGATGGCACCTCGCGGGTCGGCTTCATCATGCCGGTGGGGGGCACCTCCATCAGCGTCGATCCCATCGCCATGATGCGCGGCGCGCCCGATCCCGAACTCGCCACCGCTTTCATCGAATTCGTACTTAGCGAGCCCGGCCAGAAGCTCTGGGGCTACCGCGCCGGTATTCCCGGCGGCCCGGAAAAGATCGCCCTCCGCAGACTTCCTGTGCGGCGTGATTTTTACACGCCCGAGCACGTCGCAGCCATGAGTGACGGGCACGAGATGCCGTATGAAAAGGCACACGCTTTTGTCTATCACGCGCCGTGGACAGGCCCCGCCTTCAGCTCCCTGCGCTTCCTCCTGCGCGTGCTTTGTGTGGACACGCATGAGGAGCAGAAACACGCCTGGAAACACCTCGCTCTCGGCGGCTTCCCTGCCCGCGCCACCACCGTCTTTCACGATCTCACATTCATGCGCTACGACATCGCCCTCGGGGACATCGGCAAGACCGTCCGCTCACGTGACAAGGTTGCCGAAACCCGGCTTTCCCGGCAGCTCGGGGATCGTGTGCGGCGTAATTATCAGCTCTCCGCCAAATTCGCCCGTCAGGGGAAATAAACCGCCCGCTTTCGCTCTCATTCAGGTCTGATGACTGCTCGATTCCTGCTCGTTCTCCTCTCTCTCACCTTCGTCTCCTGCCGTTCCGCCCAGCGTCTGATCAAGGCATTCCCAGCGGATCCCTCCCCCTTCCTCCAGCACGGCGCCGAGCTGAAAAAGACCGACGCAGCCAAGTCCCCCTTCCTCCATGACTGGAAGAATGCCGACGCCAAACTGTGGAAAGAAGCCGGGAAACGACCACACATCCACATCGCCCCCGTCTCCATCGAGCATCTGCGCCCCATGACACGCACGCTTTCGAAGATCGAAGTGCGGGAAAAGTCCCGTCAAAAGAACGTCCGCAAACTCGCCGGCTACTTCCGCAGCGAACTCATCAAAGCCTTCCGCAATGCCCCGGAAGACCGCCGCGAGGTCATCGACCCCAGCGACAAGAACAGCCTCGTGATCGAGCTCGCCATCGTCGAGTTCAACCCGAATCCCGTCATCGGCGGACTCGCACGCAAAGGCATCAACATCCTCCTCTGGCCCGGAGCCGAAACCGCGGTCTCCCACAAGCTGAAGGGCAACATGGCCATCGAAGGCAGGCTGCGGGACGCGAAAACCGGCCAGGTGCTCTACGAGTTCGCCGATGCCGAGCAGAACCGCTCCGGCATCATCCTCTACGTCCACGACTACACGACCTACACCTACTTTCGCAAAGCCTGCCGCGAGTGGGCGAAACAGATCGAGGAAGTCATCCGCACCGAAGCGAAAGCCCCCGTCAAAGACAGCCCGCCCGCCACCCTGCTGCTTTGGTAAGGAGTGCCGAATTCGGCATTCAGGGCCAGGAAGGCAAAAAAATGGGTGTCAAACCTGCTACGTTCGCTATTTCTCCGCCTCCCTCGACTTCCCTTCAATGAACACCCCTCAGACCTTCACCACCGGTTCCGGCTCCTCCGGCAAGTTTTACTCCCTTCCCGCTCTCGAACAGGCTGGTATTGGCAAAGTCTCGAAGCTGCCTGTCTCGATCCGCATCGTGCTGGAGTCCCTGCTGCGCAATCTGGACGGCAAGAAGG
>CAYMHJ010000286.1:0-8302 GCA_964390165.1 uncultured Prosthecobacter sp.
CACCATCAGATGCAGATGTTCAAAGCTTCGAAGCAGGCGCTCCGCTTCGGCGACCAGTGCGGTTGGCTTACCAGCCTGAGGCATCAAGTATTCATCGAGCGCTACATTCAAAGCGTTGATGGCGTCCTCGATGGGCTTGTGGTGGGCCACCGCAGCCGCCGTTCCCGTCGCGGCCTCCTGCCCCCGGGATTGCTTTGCCGCCCGGTAGTTTTTGATATTCTCCTGAATTTCATCCCAAACAACAGCGACCGTCTTCCCGGTCGAGCCAACCGTCAAATAGGCGAACAAATGCTGAACCGTAGTGAGGAAGAAACTTTCCCCCACGTCACGTTGACGGTCACTGAGCAGCAGCAGCTTTCGATGGTCGAGAAAAGCCGATCTGGCGGCGGAAGACAGCAACCAGGAAGGGAGAGGTTTGGCGCCGTTCCCATTCCATTCCAGTTTCTCGACTTTGGATTTTTTGAACTGCTTTCCATCGAAGGGCCGTGTGTGAACCACGGACCGTTGAAATTCGGCAATGAGGCTGGGTGGGTTCGCGCTGAAAAGGCTCTGGTGTGAAGTGATGGTGCACGTCGGACGCGGATCAAACAAAAGCTCCAATGCACGGGCGATGGTTGATTTGCTGGCACCATTCTCGCCGAAGATGAGCAAGTTCTTTCCGCCAACGGTCAACTCGAACTTGTCTGAGATTCCTCGGAATGATTTCAGAGTCAGTTTGGTGAGTCTCATGCCTTGCCTTCGATGATGCGGATCGGTTCCAAGGTGTGGAGCTTTTGCAGGGCGGCGCGCAGGGCGTGGCTGGGAGCGTAAACCTCCGCAAACTTGTCGCGCAGGAGGTGAAGTTTTTCCTTGTCGGCGATCTTGGGCTTGTCGGCGATCTTGGGCTTGTCGGCGAGGTTGGGAAGCTTGGCGGCTTCGAGCAGGTCGAAGAAGTGCAGGCCGGCGGTGTGCAAGTCCTCGGGCAAATACAGTTCATACACCAGTGCGTTGAGCAACTCCTCGAAATAGTCGCGCATCAGTGGATCAGACGGTTGTGAGGTGGTTTGCGCCGCGAGTTGAGTGTCATGGAGAAGGCCGAGGACGTCCACGAATTGCTCGATGAGCGCAACGAACGGTTCACTTGCTTGTGGAATTGGCACTTGCTCCATGTAGTCGGAGAAAGCGCGAAGGTATCCACCACGGATGCGGTTGGAAATCTGCCCGTAGAACCACTCGAATACTGGTGAGTTGAGAACCGCAGTGAGAAACCGAGCGCGGGTTTCGTGTGGGATGAAGTAAGATGTGTTGGTCAGCGTGAACCCGTTCGGATCGAAAGCGAAGGAACGATGCTCGAAGATGTCCGGATATATCACTTTCGGGAGAGAGAACGCATCGTAGTAAGCACAGCTTCGTAGTTCCCAGAAGTAGTGCCCATGGTCCGTTCGAGCGGCGAGTTGCTCCCGCATGGGCGACATGTGGGCGAATACGCTGGGATAGGTGGCACGAAATACTTTTTCCGCCTCCGCAGGAGACTTTCCCGTCCACGGATGCCGCTTGTTCTCCGAGGATTCAATCTGAATTAGCCAAAGGTCATCAAACGCAACTCGCCATCGTTTCACGTTGCGTCCTCGAAGGAACGGTCTAAGTAGGGCGGTGCAAGCTTTGTCCTCGTGAATCAACCTTGACCGCGTAGGCCCATCCACGACGAACCCCTCGTTGAATCCGGTTTTGATTCCGTAAAGCAGCCTGTTGTGCACGTGCTCACCAAGCGGTTGACCGGCTGCCCTGATTTTTCCCAGCAAATCCTGCCCTTTCTTGGCGAGGAATCGCCAACCTTCCGGCAGGAGGCTACTTTGTGCGATGCGCGTGGCTTTCGCGTCGTAGAACCTCGCGAAGTTGGCGATTTCAGTGTTCGGCGTCGCGGGGCCCCAGTTCAGCGCGCGAAAAGCGTGCGCCGCAGGCGGCGCAGATTTGCGGGCGATAAGGATTGTGGGATAGGCAATGGCGGTGAAGACGGGCGCATCACCGAAATCAATGGCATGGATCAGCGTCGTTGTCTTACCGAGATGGGCGCGTAGGTTTTCGCCATAGGCAGCGCGATACCATTTGTTCGACGTGATGTAGGAGAGGATTCCGTCACGCCGGAGAAGTTGTAAGGCGCGGTCGTAGAAATAGACATAAAGGTCGGCCGTGCCAGAGAACGTGTCTGGGAAGTGCGGCTTCAGGTCGTCCTTCTGGTCCTTGATCTTCTCCTGTCGGACGTAGGGCGGATTGCCCACGACGATGTCGAAGCCGATATTGTCTGCGGTGCTGCCGCGCAGGTAAGCATCTCCAAACATCCAAACCGGATCGAAGAACGGGGCGAACGTGTTCTGATCGTAGGGATTCCACCCGGCCAGTTCGGTGGCAGTGCGGGCGGGCATGCCGCTCTGGCGCAGAACGGAAGCCAGCTCGGCACGCTTCTTCGCGTCGCGCTCGCGGCAGCGGCGTTTGCGTTCGGGTGATCGGGCCTGAAAATGTTCGTGCCGGATTTCACGCAACTCGGCGCGCAGGCGGTCCAGCCCGTGATCGAGCAAATCGGCCTGCCCATGACGTCCGCTCGTGGCACTGCCGATGGGTAGCAACGTGTTGGCGGCCACGATGCGGGTTTCAAGGTTGGGCAACGGAATCACGCCTTGGTTTTCGGCGCGGGCATCCACCTTCTGATCGCAAATCAACGCGATGAAGAAGCGGAGCTTGGCGATCTGGACGGCAACGGGCTGGATGTCCACGCCGAAGATGGCGTTCTCAATGAGGAACAGTTTGCGCGCGTAGTTCCGGTCGAATTTGTTGGCGTTGAAGATGGGAGCGAGTTCGCGCTCGCGCTGGGCGATTTCCTCGAGGGCCTCCTTTTTGAGCGCGGCGTCGGCAACGGCGGTGGCGCGGGTCCTTTCCTCCTCAAGCCGGGTGCGCTGACGAGCCTGCCAGCGCTGATTCTCCGGGTCGAGCTTGGCGAGCAAATCCACCAACCGGTGCAGCGCGCCCATGGGGAACGCGCCAGAACCGGCGGCGGGATCAAGGATCTTCACGCTGTCGAGCGCATTGACGAGGCGGTCGGTTTCCTCGTCGGTGAACGGGTTGTTGTAGCCCTCGGCGTGACCATCACAGAGGGCGCGCAAACGCGTGACAGGGTCGGAACCGCCGAGGACCGGTTCCAGGTAGTCCACCATGAAGGAGACGACTTCACGCGGAGTGTAGAACGAACCGGTCTGTTTGCGGGCGGTGTCGCGGGTCTCCGGGTTGTAGGACGCGAGCAGGTTCTCAAACACCTTGCCGAGCAGTTCGGGGTCGAGGGCGATTTCCACGTCGAGCGGGGTGTTTTCCTCGATGGTGAACTTGTAGCGCGAGAGGATGTCAATCAGGCCGCGCACTCGCGCCTTTTTCGACCGCGCGGATTTGGTTTCTTCCCCGTAATCCTTCGAGAGGTCGACCGTCCGGCCCTTATCGTCGAAGAAGAGATAGTTGGGCAGCTGCGCGGACTCTTTCGGATTGTCCGAGAAGCCATCGAGCCGCGCGTTCGGCGTTTCCTCCACCTTTTGATAGACGCGGTCGAGGCAATCAAACAGCCCGCCGTTGAGAAATGGAATCTTCTCCGTCAGTTTGCGCCACGCGGATGAATCGCGGAAGTGCTCCTCGTAGCGCCAGAGATTGGTGACACCACGGTTCGAATCGCGCCCACCGCTCTTGCTGCGCCCACGGAAGTCGCGCGCGGGTGTGCCGTCCTCGTCTTCGTGCGGCTGGTTGAGCGTGGCGAAAAACAGATTTTGCAGGACGGCCTGATAGTAGGTGGGGCTTTCGGGCGAGAGGTCCTTGAGAAGTGCCTTTAGCCTGTGCTCGCGGAACAAGTCAGCAGGGATGAGGCGTTTCTCGATGAGAAACCAGCAGAAGATGAGGCGCGTGAGCAGCCGGATGAGAAACAGCGAGCGTTCAGGATCGGTATCGACAGACGGCGGCGGGACAATCTTGCCGTCGGCAATGAGATGTTTCGCGTCAAAATACCAATCGGCGATCTCCTGATAGAACCTGTCGTTGAGCGAGAAGGTGTCGAGGCGCTTCTGCCAGGCGTTGTGGAGCGAGACAAAGTTGTGGATCCCATAGTCGGCATCGAGATTCGCCAAGACGAAGTCGTTGAGGATTTCGAGGTGCGCGCGGATGGGCTCGGCGAACCGGATGTCCTTGATGAGAGTGGCCTTCTCGAGTACGTCGCGCTCGGAATCGCGGCGGTTCAGGCGACGGTGAATGATGGCGAGGGAAACCGAATCGCCGTGCAGCAGCAGCACCAGCGCGGGCATGGGCAGGGGCTTGTTGATGGCGCGCGCAATCGCTGAGAGCTTGGTGCGGGTGTAGGACGCCGCGGGCAGTTCAGCGGCGAAGAACACGTAGGAGTGGATGCGGGTGCCATCGACGGCTCGGGAATCCTCGAACATGTCAGCGCCGTGCGCTTGGAGCTCCGCGTCCGTGAGCTGGAACAGGAGGTGAAGAGCCTGGAGCGGGGCAAGGGCTTCGCGTTCGCGGTCCGTTAGCTTGCCGTGTGGATCGAGCCGGTCGCAGAACTGTTTCGCGGTGGCGATGGCGAGGCGGCGGTCGGACTGGTAACCGAGTGTTGAGAACAGGCGCCGGGCCGCGTCAGCCAGGGGCGCGGTGCCGAACCCGGCCAGCGTGGCGAGGAGGGCTTCGCGTTGATCTTTGCGGTCAGGCATAGGCTATTGCTGTTGGAGGAGGACCAGCCACGTGACGAGGTCAAAGTCGTCGCCTTCCGACGTGGGCGCTTCGGCGGCCGTCGGCAAAAGCGCTCCCCGACCCGACAGCAGGGAGGCCGCAGCTCGCCTTTGGAACGTGTGCTCGATGGAGGCCAGCGCCTTGGTGAGCAGGCCGTTGTAGTGGCTCATGTCGGCACCGTCCCGGGTGCGCTGGTCGAACAGGTCGCAGAGCTTCTCAAACGCAGCGGGTTCCCCGGCGGCGAGGTCGCGCAGGAGAAGGATGGATTCCTTGGGTTGGGCAAAGCCGAAGCGGACCGTGCCGTCGTCGTGGACGTACACCAGATAGTAGGGTGCCAGGGGATTGAGACGGGCGGAATCAGCCGGCTTGCCGGACGGGTCGGAGGGCTTCTTGGCCGTGGCGCGGTGGCGGAGGCAAAAGAGGGCACCGGGCTGGGCCTTGACGAAGAGTTCCTCCTTGGGCGGCACAACGGCGTAAAGCCCCTCACCGGCTTCCTCGAGCTGGGCGCGGTTGGCCTCCAGATAACGCAGCAGGTCGAGGCGGAACTCATCCAGGGAGAAGTCGGCCAGGGAAACGGAGCCATCGAGATCCTCGAGATCGAGAACCTCGTCCTTGAGGCGCTTGAGCTGACGGTCGCGGAACAGGAGGTCCTCCTTGATAAGGTCTTCAAGCTGGCCGGGATCGAGCAGGTTGTCCGTCTGGCTGGCGGCCAGATCGACGAGCGCCATGCGGGCCTCCACCCGTAGCTTAATGCCGAGGTAATGATCGAGGTCCGCCACGGGCCAAAAATTGACGAGCTGCACGGACTCGTTGCGCGAGCCAATGCGGTCGATGCGGCCGAAACGCTGGATGATGCGGACCGGGTTCCAGTGGATGTCGTAGTTGATGAGCAGGTCGCAGTCCTGGAGGTTCTGCCCTTCGCTAATGCAGTCCGTGGCGATGAGCAGGTCGATTTCCTCGCCTTGGTTGGGGAAGCGCGCGGCCTGGTCGGCGCGGCGTTTTGCCATGGGCGAGAAGTTCGTGAGGATGTCGTCGTAATCGGTGCGTCCCAGCGTGGCGGCGTTGCCGCCGTCGCCGCACACGAGGCCGGTGTGGATCTTCAGCTCCTTGCGCGCCCAAGGCTCGAGGTGCTGGTGGAGGTAGCGGGCGGTATCGGCAAAGGCGGTGAAGATGAGAACCTTCCGGTTGGGTTTGCCGTCCTTGTTGATCGTGGGCTGGCGCACCTTGGCTTCAATGAAGCCCTTGAGGTCGGCCAGCTTGCCATCACGCCGGGCGGTCACGGACTGGGTCTTTTCCAACAGAAACTGGAGTTGGGTGCGGTCATTGCGGACCGCCTTGAGCCATTCCGGCAACTTGAGGTGGGCGAGGTGGATGCG
The DNA here is from genome assembly GCA_964390165.1 of uncultured Prosthecobacter sp. Classification (GTDB taxonomy): domain Bacteria; phylum Verrucomicrobiota; class Verrucomicrobiia; order Verrucomicrobiales; family Verrucomicrobiaceae; genus Prosthecobacter. The sequence continues at coordinate 6,114 of CAYMHJ010000286.1, forward strand.
ACGCCGTCCACCGATGGTGAAATCCTCCTGGTCAAAGTCCGGGTCTTCGAGGTGATCCGGGGTCAACGTGTCATAGTTGATCTCCGGATTGTCATTGAGGTGCTTTTCAAAGCCGGTGATCCGCGTCTCCAACTCGTCAATCTTATCGACGGTGCGCTGCAGCGTGAGGCGGAAGGAGTCCACGGAGCTTTCGAGGCGCTTGAGGAAGTTGACCTTCATCATGGCGATGAGGATGCGCTCGCGGCCTTCCTGGGTGAACCCGCCCAGGATCTTGCTGTCGTAGGCGGTGCGCACGTCCGCGGGCAGGTCGTCGCGGAGAAAGCTCGTGGGGTGATACAGGGCCAACCGCAAACCCCGGATCTCGGCATCGATTTGCTCGAAGGAGAGGAAACGTCGTTCCAAGTCGATCGTGGCGTGAACGGCCTTGGGCGGGGGGCGGTGAGGGAAGCCGCCGAGCTGCTTCATTTCCGCGGCGTAGAAGGAGGCGACTTGCCGGCGCGAACGGGCAATGCTGAGGCCATCAAGCAGCTTGAAGAAGTCGCCACCGATGGCCGAGATGAGGTCACGCGTCTTGCGTTGGCCGGGTGGCTTGTTGGCCCAGTGGGTGAAATGCGTCTGCGCCTGGCGGGTCGTATCCCGAACGGAAGCGATGCCGAGCTTTTCGGCAAAAACGGCGTCGGCGACCTCATCGCGAGCCACGTCACCGCCGGCAATGAAGGAGATCTGGTTTCGTAGGTCAGCCAACTGGTTGTTGACGGGCGTGGCGGACAGCAGCAGCACCTTGGTTTTGACCCCGGCGGAGACGATGTCCTCCATGAGGCGCTGGTAACGGCTCCGGCGCTCATCGGTGTCGCCCGGGCGCTGAGTGGCCGTCTTGTTGTTCCGGAAGTTGTGGGACTCGTCGATCACGACGAGGTCGTAGGCACCCCAATTCAGCGTATCGAGGTGAACGCCGTTCACTTCGCCAGAGCTACGCGAGAGGTCGGTGTGATGCAGGACATCGTAGCGAAACTTGTCTTCCGAAAAGGGATTTAGGGAGCTGGGATTGCGAAAGATGGTCCAGTTGCGGCTCAGTTTCTTCGGGCAGAGGACGAGCACCCGTTCGTTCCGTAGCTCGAAGTACTTGATGACCGCGAGAGCCGTGTAGGTTTTTCCCAGGCCGACGCTGTCGGCGAGGATGCAGCCATTGTAGTTGAGAATCTTGTTGATGGCGGCCTTGGCACCGTCCTTCTGGAAGGAGAAGAGCGTCCGCCAGATGCGCGTGTCGGGCAGTGCGACGCGGCGGAGATTTTCGTCCATGTCGCGGGTGCCATCAAGGAAGTCCCGGAACAGGTGGAACAGCGTTAGGTAATAAATGAACTGCGGCGACTGGTTCGCGTACAGCTTGCGAAGGTACAGCAGGACGTCCTCCTTCACGTCCCTGACGAGCTTTGCATCATTCCAAAGCTCGGTGAACCACTGCTTGAGTTCGCGGCGGTCGCGGTTGCCGTCCACGATGAGGTTCAGCTCGATGTTGTTGCCCGCCTTGCCGAGGCCAAGGCCGCGCACGGTGAAGTTGGAACTGCCGAGGATGGCCTCTTCCGCGCCCGCGGTGGCGACGTGATACATCTTGCCGTGCAGCAGGTTCGACTGCCGGATGGTCTTGATGGACACCTTGCGCTCGATCCATTCCGCGCATTCCCTCGCGACGCGCTTTTGCTGGAGCTTGTTCGCGAGCTCCAAACCGGCGGCGTCAATGAGGAAGGACTTCATCTCCGTCTTGGCCGGGTCGAGGGAATGGACGGATGACGGCTCGCCGAACAGGAAATCGAGATGCTCAATTTGGTCGAGGAACTCCTTGAGGGCGTCGTAGGCGTAAATGGTGAAATAGGCGGAGACGACGGAGAGCCGGGATCCGGGCTCGATCCTCGCCTTGAGGAAATCCGCGACGGAGCCACGCGTGTGATTGTCGCGCAGGCCCGTGTTTGGGATGGCATTCATGTTATTGGCCTGGGGCGCATCGACGACGGGTCATCCTTCCAAATCCCTCGCCCGCCCCATCCATGCAGGGGGTCCATGGAGAGCAAGTCCTCGCGTTCGCGGGGCCGGGCTTCACTGCGGACGTGCGGATCAACGCAAAGTCCTCGTTGTTGGAGCGGTAGGCGTTCCGGAGCTTGTGGGCCTCGTCGATGACCACGAGGTCCCATGCA
>CAYMHJ010000287.1:0-3584 GCA_964390165.1 uncultured Prosthecobacter sp.
GCAGCGATGAGAAGGAGGCGGAGAATCCAGACGCGCATGGCAAAGAATGAGACTGAGCGTGGGACGCCGCTGGGGGATTGTCAATGCGGGGTGAGCAAGCTCTGCCATCTGCCGCCACAGATCATTGCACCGAAAAGAAAACGGCACCGGGGTAAACCGGTGCCGTGTGGATTGCCTATGAAATGCTGTCCGCCTACTTCTTCTCTTCACCTTCAGGCTTCGCAGGCGCTGGTGGTACGGAGATCGGAGGTGTGGTGACACTGATCGGCGTGCTGGCTGCAGGAGTCGCTGCGGGTGCAGGGGCTGCGGCTGCCGGTGGTGTTGCAGCGGCGGGAGGTGTGGCTGCTGATGGTGCGGCGGCAGGCTTTGGATCTTCGGCCTTCGGCACTTCGAGCTTCACGATCTCACTGCGCTTCTTGAGCAGGTTGTTCACAGTGTATTCGCTGACCTCATAGACCCAGCCGGCGAACTTCTGTTCTTTGGCAAGCTTGTCTTCCTTGGTCTTCTTCTCGGCGGCGAAGGCTTCATCGGCTTTCTTTTTGTCCTCTTCCTTTTCATCCTTCACCGGCGCACGAGCCTTGGGGATGTCGGCGGAGACAGCGATGGTCATAAAGTACTTGTCGCTGCCATCCTTGCTCTGCTTGGCCACCTGCACGTCGTAGCTGAAGCCGTCGAATGTGGTGATCTTGGCCTTCACGGGCTCCTTGAGAAGCTCGGCTGCCTTGTCCTTGGGGCTGACGTCGTTGAAGCTCGGCGAGGAAAGCAGGCTGCCTGCGGTGAGCTTGGTGTTGTCGAGCTTCTCGCTGGGCTTGGCATCGGCGAGGACGAAGTCGTTCTCGGTGTCCTTGTCACGCTTGATGGCCCAGGAGTCCTCGGCTTTAGGAGCGGTAACGGCGATGTCGCGGATCTTCTGCACATCGACGAATGCCTTGTCCACCCAGTTCTCGGGCTTGGCTTCGAGATCGAAGAAGGTGTTGCTGACCTGCCAGATGGTTTCGCCATCATCCGGCGTGCGGACGAGGCGCTGGCTGGCTCCACCCATCATGGGGTTGGCGTTTGGATTGCCGGAGATTTCGGTATTGCTGCCGAGAATCAGCGTGGCGAGCGCTTTGTCTCCACCGTCCTTCAGTTCGACCAAGGTACCGATGCCTTCGGTGCCGTCGCCAGGAGCTTTCAGGCTGTGCTTGGTCCAGGCACCTTTGCCGATCTGCACCTTGCTGGAGATCTTCTGCTCGCGCAGATCACTCATGACGGTGCCAAGTTTTTCGATGGAGGCCGGGTAGCCTCCGCGTTCAGCCACGACGGCGGATTTGAGATCGTCAGCGATGGTGATCGTGACGCTGGCCTTGTCATCCTTCACGACAAATTTCCGGGTGGCGGAAATCTGGAGGTCGGGGAGGAGCTGTTCACGCAGCTTCACGCCGCGGGTAGCGGCGGTGTTCAGTGCGAGGTTCTGCTGGTTCTGATAATACACGGCAAAGCCAATGAGGCCGCCGAGGATGGCCAGGAGGAGAAGGAGCTTCTTCATGGTCGTTGGTGAAATGGTTCAGGGGTTGCTAATTTCGTGGTGTTCAGACAGCGGCAGTGACTGAGCGGCGGCGCATGGCCAAAGTGAGGCCGATGACGACCACAAGCAGCGGCACGCCAAACACGTTCAGCAGCGTGATCATGTTCTGCGTGAAGTCGATGTCCTTGTTCTGGTCCTTTTTGATCTCGCGGATCTCTTTTTTGATCTGCGTCTGCTTGAGGCGCATCTCGTCGAGCTTCTTGGCCTGGGCTGGATCAATGACGATCTGCCCGTTCTTCACCTGAAGCGGTCCCATATCCTGGGCGATCTTGTCCATCTCGGCCTGCTTCTGAGTCAAGCTGGGACGAAACTGCTTCTCCACGTTCTCGCGGAGTTCGTCCATCTTCGTGAAGGGACGGCGGGTGCTGGCGCGGCTGCGGACCTTAAGGAGGTCACCGCCGCCGCTGAGGATTTCAACGGTGTTCAGGAACATGGGCAGGTTGCCATCGACAGCGACGAGGCCGCCGGTCATCGGGTCCTGCTGCACAGTGAAGGCATCATACATCATGTCTGCATCAGCGAAGAGGACGACGGTGCCTTCGGAGTTGGTCGTTTCCAGGATCGTGCCGTCGGTGGGCTTGTCAGGTTCTGCAGGCTTGTCTTCATCTTTTTTAGCTTCAGCGGCAGGTGCTGGGGCTGCAGCAGTGGCAGGCGCAGGATTGGCGGCAGGAGCTGCTACAGGAGGTGTCGTCACGGCCACTGGAGCCGCAGGGGCCGGGGCGGGAGTCGCGCTGGTCTTCGGTGCATTCGCATCGTCCTGAGCACCACCGCCTTCGGGCCTTGGCATGCCGGGGAAACCACCGGGAGCACCTGGGCCGCCAGATGTGGGGGCCGGACCTTGGGGCTTGCCACCTGGGAAGGCAGTCTTGAATTTGCCCTTGAGCATAACGGCCAGCGTCTGGCGCTTGCCGGTGGCATTGAAGGTGGTCACGGGTTCGCGGATTAGCTTTTCCGCCGTCGTGTTGTCGATCAGATCACTGGCCTCAGAGGAGGAGGCGAGAGTGGTGGCGGTGATGCCATCCTTAGCACTGATATCGAAGGCACCAGTCATCATGAAGATCAGACTCTGCAGTTCGGATGTGATGCTCTGTGATTTGTTCAGGGCTTCATTCGGCAGGCGCAGGGCCACAGGGGTCTGGCGGCCCATGAGCTGCGAACGGTAGTTCACGTCGGCGACAATGTCGGCCTTGTTGTAGGTGACTCCCCAGGCTTTGAAGAGGTTGGGCAGATCGGAGGTCGGATTGATGACTCCACCGGGCTGGCCAGTCATCGGGTTCTGCTGCTGACTGTACACTCGCTGGGCGACGAGGCACTGCGGATCTACGAGGGCGAGCACCTGGCCGCCTTTCATCAAATACTGGTCGATGGCGTATTCGGCCTGCTCAGTGATGTCGGCAGGATGCACGACGACGAGCACGTTCACATCGCTGTCAATGCTGTTGGCGCTCATCTGGATGTCACGCACTTCATAGTCCATGCGCAGGCGCTGCACCAGCACCCAGGGCTGCTGCCCCTGCTGCTTTTGGAAAGGATACATCGGGGAGCCCATGATCGGCATGGAACTCATGACACCGACGACGGTCTTCTTCTCCTTCGACACCTTCTGGATGGCGCGGGCGATGTTGTATTCGAGGGCGGTTTCTTCGCTCGGGTTCAGGAAAGGCAGGACTTCCTTCTGCTTCGCGCACTGAATGGCGAGGCCAAGGTAAATGTTATCACCTTCCTGGTTCACGGGGCCGACGCCCTGCACGTCGTCTTCGCGAGCCTTGTCTTCATCCTCGGTGTTCGGGTTCGGGGAGAGCTTTTCCAGGATGAGCTTTCCCTTGGCCGCCTTCTGGAATTCCAGGATGACATCCTGCACGGTGCGTGCATGGGACTTCAACATGGGCGGCATCACGCGGTCTTCGGTGGTGACGTAGTAGCGGATGGTGACTGGCTCGTCGGGATTGAGCCGGTCGAGGATGTTGCGCGTGCCGTCAGAAAGGGTGTAAAGCCCGTCCTGGGTCACATCGAAGCG
>CAYMHJ010000287.1:3594-8267 GCA_964390165.1 uncultured Prosthecobacter sp.
CAGGAAGCCCAGGCCGCCGACGAGGAAATTCACGGCGATGACGATGGCGATGACGAGCAGGGCCGTGAATCCTGCGGTGCCTTCTTTGCTGTTCAAATTCATAAAAGATGTTCTCAGTTCGAGGTTCTTTATTCAGGGGTGATCAGGCGCGCTTCGAGCGCAGTCCGAGGTGGGTGATGACGAGTGCCACGACGATGACGGAGATGAAATACAGCACGTCGCGGATGACAAAGATGCCTTTGCTCATTTCATAGAAGTGATCCATGAAGCTCAGGTAGCTGACGAATCGGACGATGCTCTCCACCGATCCTGGCAGCGAGCGCACCACGGTGTCCACGATGCCGGGGAAGCCGATCAGAGTGAGCAGGATGCACAGGGCCACGGAGACTATGAAGCAGACGACTTGGCTGCGAGTGTAAGCACTGGCCGCACTGGTGACGGCGAGGCAGCCGAGTGCATAAAGATAGCTCGCGACATAACCGGTGATCATCGGGCCTGGATCGGGATCACCCAGCCAGGAGACAGTAATGACGATGGAGAAGGTCAGTGCAAGACCGATGGCCCAGACGAGCGCGGCAGCGACGTATTTGCCAATGATCGCATGCCAGGGGGAGAGCGGCATTGTCATGAGCAGCTCAATGGTGCCCAGGCGATGTTCCTCAGACCACATTCTCATGCCCACGGCAGGCGCGAGCACGATGTAGATCCAGGGATGCCAGAAGAAGAAGCTCTGCGTCAGCGAGGCGTTGTCGCTGTCCAGGAAGCGTCCGAAGAAGAAGGTGAAGCCCATCGTGGCCAGCAGGAAGATGACGACGATGACGTAGAGCACGGGGGAGTTGAAGTAGGAGAGGAACTCCCGCTTGAAGATCGCCTGCGTGATCGCAATGCCAGAATTTTTCATGGGTGAAGGAATGAAGAAGGGGGTTGAACAGGACTCTTATTTCTCCAGATCGGAGCGGGTGATGGAGCGGAAGACCTCATCCAGGGAGGCTGCACCTGGGACGAGCTTGCGGAGCTGCTCAGGTGTGCCATCCGCCACGACCTTGCCGCGGTCGATGATCATCGCGCGGGAGCAGGCGGCATCCACTTCTTCCAGGATGTGGGTGGAGAAGATGATCGCCTTGTCCTTGCCCATGTTCTTGATGAGCTGACGCACCTCGTGCTTCTGGTTCGGGTCCAGACCGTCAGTCGGCTCGTCGAGGATCAGCACATCCGGGTCATGGATGATGCTTTGGGCAAAGCAGGTTCGGTGGCGGTAGCCCTTGGAGAGCGTGTCCACACTCTGGTTGCGCACACGATGCAGGAAGCAGAGGTCGAGCACGCGGTCGATGGCCTTGGATTTGGCCGCACCGGTGATGCCTCGCACTTCGGCGCAGAAGCCAAGGAAGCTCGCCACGGTCATGTCCGAGTAGAGCGGCGCGTTCTCCGGCAGGTAGCCGATGCTGCGCTTCGCCAGTTCAGGGTTTTCGAGCATGTCGATGCCGCCGACGGAGATGCTGCCAGAGGTCGGGCGGAAGTAGCCCGTGACCATTCTCATCGAGGTCGATTTACCTGCGCCGTTGGGTCCGAGGAAACCGAGCACTTCACCTTTATTGACGGTGAAGGACACGTTATCCACGGCCACCTTGGCGCCGAATTCTTTTCGGAGGTTTTGCACTTGGATCATACTGTCACTGTCATGGTTGTTGGTTTGGAGGGATGGGATGGGAGCGCCGTGTGACACACTGACTCTCCAGCGCGTTCAAACGCGCGGGTCGCTGTTATGGTTGAGGGCGGGAATTTTGCAAGGGTGATTTCCAGCCCCGACGGCGGAGCCTGCACCATTAAAACCCAACTTCAGTGACGCCGCGCTCAGCGCACCTAAAGTTCACATGGCAGAGGATTCCCCCCCGAAGTGAGCCGCACCTGACCTGATTGCACAAAGAAAACTTGGCTATCTGAGAACCTTTTGACCCATTTCAGCCACTTCAGAGTACAGAAGGTCGTTTCGCTGCCTGAAGACATGCTCATCACCGTGGACAATCAACCCGCCTCATCGTTGCTGGAGCGCCTCTTTACCGAGAGTGCGGGGGATCTGACGCGCTACTTCACGCGCCGCCATGGCGGTGATGAGGGCGTGCAGGACCTAGTGCAGGAGACTTTTCTGGAAATGGCGCGCTGCTTGCGGAACGGAAAGTCACCGAAGTGCGCACGCGGCTACTTGTTTGGCATCGCGAGGCATTTGAGCAAGGCGAAGTGGTCAAAAAGCACGGAGGTGATCCCACTGAACGCGGAGTTGCATGATGTCGCCGAGCCGACGCAGGACGACCGCGTGGAAGCCGCAAGGGAAACAATCTCGGCCTTGGAGCCGTTGCAGCGCGAGATTCTCGATCTGCGCTTCGCACAGGGCCTTTCGTATGCGGAGATCGCCGAGGCTTTAAGCATTCCCATCGGCACCGTTCGTTCCCGCCTGCATCACGCCGTCGCAGAGGTGCGTCATCGTTTGGAATCTGAACTCAACCCTTGAAGAATATGAAACCTGAATCCCTGCACGCCTTGATCATTGACCGGTACCTCGGCGAGCTTTCGCCGGAGGCCGCTGAACTGCTGGAGCATCATCTCGCGAACCATGCTGACGCACGCGCGGAGACCAACCGGATAATGGAAGCGCTGCAAACCACGCAGGAGACCGTGATGCGGCACCCGGAACTGGCGCGTGTGCCCGCCATCACTCCCATCGCGCCGAAAATCTTAAAACGATCCGCCAAAATGCCGTGGCTGGCCCGCGCGGCGGCCTTGGCACTGCTGGCATGTGCGGGCGGCTTCTTCGCTGGGCGCTCGAATTCTCCAACATCTGTACTTTCAGGCGAAATCTCAGTGGAACCACGTCGCGAGAGCCCATGGGCAAAATATCGAATGGACTTCAATCCTGCAGGCGATGGAATGCAGGTGGTGCGCGTGGACACAGAGAAACACAAGACACTGCCATGAAAACACACCATTGCCTGCTTCTGTCCGTCCTGATGCTCACCGGCTGCCTGCCGGAGGAGCGTGTGTGGTGGTCTCCACAGGGAGATATCGCGGTGGTCGCCACAGGAGACAGCCTACATCTCGCGACGGCGGACGGTCTTCACGGACCTGCGCTGAATGTCTCAACGGAAAATTCGCTGTTAAAGAGTGTGAGCTGGCTGAGCGATGGCAGCGGCTTCGTGCTGCAGCGCACTCGGATGATCGCGAAATGGGAGGAACTTCGGGATTTGATCTCGGAGGAGGAGATTCGCTCGGTGGAGACGATGCTGCCGGCAGTCATCCCGCTTCTGGAAGCGGCGGCGGCGCTCGGCGATCAGGCGAAGACACTTGAAGACATGATCTCCGGCCTGCCCGAGGCGCAGGTGACACGTTTTGTGCACGCGATTCGTCGGCTGTTCGAGCAGCAACCGGAGCGTGTCGAGAAGCTGCTCCTCGCCCTGTCAAAGGGCAGCGAGATGGTCGCATCCTTCAAGAAACCCGGCTCTGGTTACGAACTCAACGATCTGAGCATCATCAAACTGGGCGGCGAGAATGCGCGTGAGGACCAGTCACTCGCCCGAAGCCTGCTGCGGCCAGCTTTGATGCCGCGAGTGTCACCCAAGCATCAGTCGCTGGCGTTTCTGCGGCTTGAGGAAGATGGAGAGAGCGCGGCATTGGAAGTCATCACGCTCGATGGTGGTGCTGCGGAGACGGTGGCGCGCAAGGTGAGCGCGGCGTTTGACTGGACGCCAGACGGCCGCGCGCTGGTCTTCATGGCACCGCTCGGCGGCGAGGGCGAGAAACTGCAAAGCATTCACCGTGTCTCGGTCATTGAAGAAGATGGCTCGCTCGCGAAACCGGGCAAGCCGGTGACACTGGCCACGGCGATTACACTGAATCGCCCGGTTGTGCAGGTGTTGGCGGACGGACGCGTGCTTTTCGCCAGCCAGCCAGTCACGCTCCCCGCAACAGGCACGGGACCGGAATTGTCACCGCGATTGTATGTCATCTCCGCAGATGGCAGCGCGGTGACGCCGATCCCGACCGCGCCGGGTGATCTGCCGGTGAATCTCGGCTTCTTCACCGCCTCGCCGGATGGCAAACGTGTCGCGGTCGTCGAGAGTGAGACGGATGCGGTGGCCGTGGTCGAGATCGACACGGGCAAAACGCAGATCATTTCGCCGCCGCATCCGCGCTGGCAGTGCCGCACGATGCCCGCGTGGAAATCCGCCGCTGAACTGACCTTCGCCGCGCTGCACAACGGCGCGCCCGCGTGGATGCTGTGGAGCGAAGGAAAGCCTCTGCGCTGCATCAGCGAATCCTGGTCGAAATCCAGCACCGCAAAGTGGCTGGAGCAAAAGAGCGAAAGCGCCACAAGCAAATCTCCGATTGCAAAACCCGATCCTACCCGATGAAACCTGCGATCTTCCTCCTTTTCGGCGCGAGCGCGCTCGCGGACGATACGGCCTTCTTTGAATCGAAGATTCGTCCCGTGCTCGTGAAGCATTGCTACGAATGCCACTCCGCAGAGTCCGGCAAATCGAAGGGCGGACTGATGCTCGACACGAAACACGGCATCCGCGAAGGCGGCGAGACAGGACCGGCGGTCGTGCCGGGCGATGCGACGAAGAGCCTGCTGCTCACCGCGATCAAGCACAGCGATCCCGATCTCGAAATGCCGCCGA
>CAYMHJ010000288.1:0-8248 GCA_964390165.1 uncultured Prosthecobacter sp.
TGGGCAGTGCTCATACTACGCCGCCGGAACGCGATTTTCGGAGATGGCTTCTCAGGCCAGCAGCCCCGGATACTCGAACGGTGAACGCGCAGTGTGTTATCGGCACCGATCCAGCATGGCGCGCCCTTCTCATCCCCACGATCCGACATGGCGATCCATTTTTTCTTCAGCTTGATGAGGGGCGAGCAGACGGGCTTGGATGGTTTCGAGCTGGCGCGGATTGTAGTCAGCCCGCAGCATGACTGCTAACCTCGCGACCGCACTCAAGGCTTGGCTTTGAGATATTTGTCAAAGAAGCCCAGGACCAGCGGGCGCAGATCGCGCTGCTTCGGCTGGAGATGAAAGGTGTGCGGCGCGTCGGGGATGATTTCGAGTTGATAAGTCGCTCCTGCGTCTTTCATCGCCGCGGCGAGCGCCTCGGAGTCGGCCACGGGCACCGTTTTGTCCGCCGTGCCGTGCAGGATGAGCAGCGGCGGATCGCTCGGGTCGATGTGAGAGCGCGGATCGGCCTGTTTGTAGGCCTCGGGAGCCTCGGCACGGGTCTTGCGGAACATGGCGAGATCTCGCGTCTCAAAACAAAGCACCGGGCCATACAAATCGACGGCGCACTGAACGCGGCAATCGCCCTCGCCGGGAGGATCGAACTCGCCGCCACAAAGGCCCACCATCGTCGCGAGATGGCCGCCCGCGCTGCCGCCGATCACGCCGATGTGCGCGGGATCGATCTGCAACCTCTCGGCATTAGACCGCAACCAACGCACGGCTGTTTTGCAGTCGTGCAGGTTCTGCGGCCAGGTCGGCCCGGGGTGATCGCTGTTTGCCAAGACGTAGTCGATGCTCATGCCTACGTAGCCATTCAGCGCCAGCGTGGTGCCGATGTTAATCTCGCGTGCCGCCCGCTTCTGACCCGCCGCCCAGCCTCCGCCGTGAATGATTACCACGGCGGGAAATTTTTGCCCCGGCTGCGGATTCGCGGGCAAATAAAGGTCTGCCTTTTCTTTGCGGTCACCTCCAAGGAAATCGACATCGTGTTCGGTGCGGATTTCATCCGCAGCGATGGCGAGAGTAGCGAGAAACAAGTATAGCAGAGGTTTCATGGGGTGCGTTTGGTGAAGGCATTTTTTTTGGTCAAGCATGCGACAAAGAACTCAAAAACTGTGAAGTAGAATCACTTCGCCACCTTCTCCTTCTCATCACCGTGGGCGGCGGCGGATTGTTTGGATGCGGTAGTGTGGTCACGTGTGCGGAGATAGGCGACGAGATCTCGCAGCATCGTCGGCGGCAGGGCCAGGGCCATGGGCGGCATGGCGGACATGGGCGGGGCGACGGCCTTGATCTGGCTGCGTGAGTAGGTGTTTGCCCTGCCGTCCAGGCCGATGACAGTGAGCTTCTCTGGCGTGTCTTCGGTGATGCGACCGGCCACGAGCGTGCCATCCGCGAGCGTCACTGATGACATACCGAATCCGGCGGCGATCTCGGCATTCGGATTCACGAGGGACTCGATGAGTTTCTCCGGCTTGAGCCGCTCAGCCACGAGATCGAGTGGAGGGCCCTGGATGCCGCCATCGTTGCCGACTTTGTGGCATTGGAGGCACGCGCCTTGATTGCGGAAGACGATCTCGCCGGCTTTCGCATCACCGCCGGTGATGCTGAGCATGGCCACAGCATCCAGTGCACTGCCTGCAAAGGCGGCGGCGGTTTGCTGCGCGGTGGCATCTTTGGAGGTTTGCAGGGCGAGGATGAGATCGAGCCACAGCTCACGGCGCAGGCCGTTGGATTCACGCTTCGTCCAGCGCTCCAGGGCCTCGGCGGGATGCAGTGCGGCGATGACTTCGATTGAGGCGCGGGCGGCGGAAAGCGAGCCGCTTTCGGTATGTTTGCGGGCGGTATCGCTGAGGCCATCGAGCTTCATCACGAGACCGTGACGCAACGCCGCAGCGATGAGTTCACCATCGGCGAACGTGTCAGCGAGCAGATCCAAAGTGAGTTTGCGAGCGTCATCAGGCGAGGATTTGGTCAGGCTATCGAGCGCGGCGACTCGGACAGATGCTTGCTGCTTCACGTCGTGGACGAGTGCGATGAGCGTGGGCGCATCGAGCACCACGCCGGTGTCATCGGCGAGCTTCAAGGCGAGCGCGGAGAGATTGGGCGGCGGGTTGCTGGCGAGGAACTGCTTCAAGGCATCGCCAATGCTGCCGCCGAGGTCTTTGAGGCTGCGCGAATCGCCAGGAATCGGGCGGTAACCACCGAGCACGGGATCCGTGGTGATGCGTTTCTCCCACAAGCGGAGTCCATGCAGCGCGGCCTCGCGCACGCTGGTATCGAGCGTGACATCCGCGGCGTGCTGGAGGAGCAGTCGGGCATGATCGGCACTGCCTTTGCGATAGCTGGCGCAGACGATGCGGCGCTGCACGAGCAGGGGCATGTCGGCGGCAGGTTTCAGCTTTGCCAAAGCCTCGCCTGCGGCGGTGTCGAGTGCGGCGGTGTCGTAGATGGCGCGGATGGCTTCATCGCGGATCACGGTGTCGCGATCCGTAAGGAAGCGAGCCAGTTCGGCGCTCGCCTGATGACGAAGCTGGAGCACGGCAAGCAGCCGCAGCTCCGCGCTGGCATCGCTGGCGAGCGCGACGGCGCTTTCGATGGTGCCGAGGCGCTTCAATGCGGTGCCGTAGGCGTGACGCAGCACGATGTCCTTGCCCGCGTTGGCCTTCGCCGCCGCATGAATGGCCGTGATCGCATCTGCATCACCATTTTTCGCCACACGGCTCAGTGCGATGATGGCGAGCGACTTCACGCGTGGTGATTCATCGGCGATCATTTCGAGCAAGCGAGCCTGCACGCCATCGCCGCTCGCATCACCGAGAGCACGGGCTGCATTGGCGCGGATCTCAGCATCCGCGTCTTTCGAGAGTTCGATGAGCGCCGCGATTGCGAAGGTATTGTTCTGCCGCGCAAACTGTCCAAGACCCCAGACACCGTGCAGACGGCTCGTGACAGGCAGAGCGTTGTTTTTGGCTGTGGCGAGCAGCACGGCCTGCCCAGCCTCCCCACGCTTCACGACCTCAAACTGCGCCATTTGACGCAAGCGGCGATCCGGCGATGTCAGCGCGGTGGCGACTTGAACAGGCGAAGCCAAACTCAGTCCGCGTTTGAAAGTGGAAGCGAGTTCCGCAGCCGCGTTCTGCAAAGCCGCATCCTTTGGAGTGAGCTTGTGGATGGCTCCGTTGGCATTCACGCTCCAGCCGCCGCCGAAATCGCAGATGTAGATGCTGCCATCAAAGCCCTGCTCCACATCACTCGCGCCAACGCCCTCCGCGACGACTTCTTCGCTCGCGAGCGCATAGCCAGCGCCGCTGCTCTTCACGCCATACGCGGTGATTTTGCAGCTCTGCGGAGCGCCACCGTAGTCGGCGAGCAGGAACTTTCCGCGCAGATCTTCCGGCGCGGACTGACCCGTGATCCACGCGAGGCCGGAGGGTCCGCGGCTCACATTCGCAGCGGGTGGATAAGTCCACTGCGGACGGTTTTCGCCCTCCGTGGCGAACATCTTCTCAGCCACCCACACGCTGACCTTTGGATGAAACTGCTCCCAGTCCATGTGGTCCACATATTGATGAGCGCACTGGTGACTCATGTCCCAGCCGGAGTCCGTGCCTTCCAGAGCATAGACCATGCGGGCCTTGTCCCCGATGTCGCCGGTGTTGTCGAAGGTGAAAAGATTGCCGTGCTCGTCGAAGGCCAGCTCGGTGGGATTGCGCAGGCCGTGGCAAAAGACCTCGAAGCCCGTGCCATCCGACTCGCAGCGGAAGATCGCGCCCTTGCCCCCCTCTGCGAAGACTTTGCCCTCCTTCGTGGTCACATGATAGCCGCGGTCGCCAACGCTGAAATACAGTCGCCCGTCAGGCCCGCGCACGATGCCGTGCAGATCGTGGCAGATGAAGGAAACGCGCACGCCGAAGCCGGTAACCAGCGATTCATTCGTGTCCGCGACGCCGTCGTCATTCGCGTCGGTGAGTTTCCTGACACTCGGGATGCAGGTGAAATACACCGCGTCATCCTCCGGCAGCACGGAGAAGCCGAGGCCGTCGAGCTGTTCGTAAAAGCTGTCCGCGAAGACGCTGCGCTTGTCTGCCGCGCCATTGCCATCGGCATCCTCCAGGCCGATGAGTCGGTCGGCGGTGTTCGTCCAGAAACCCTCCGGCACACGGCCTGGGATGGAGTTTTGCAGCTTCACGCGATCCTCCAAAGTCCGGGACTGAAAGTCACCACGGATGAACTCATTGATGCCGCGCAGATCCGGCACGCCCTGCCAAAAGCGGTTCACCTCCGCCACGAAGATGCGGCCTTTGCGATCAATGCCAAAGCTGCCCGGATTCTGCACAAACGGAAAGCGCACCCAGGTGCTGGCGCTGAGTCCGGGATGCTTCACCAGACCGGAAAAGGCCTCCGGCTGGTTCTTCATCTCAGGCATCTCCGTCACGATGGCCTGCTGGCGCTGCTGCATCTCCTGTGGGGTGACCGCGTGCGCGGAAATGGCGGCAACGAGGGTGGACAAGAATGCGGAGTAGAGCAGCTTTTTCATGCGGGAGTGAGGAGAATACGATCAGGCTACAGCAAGGGGCCGCAGCTTTGCCCGCAAAATCGACTGTCAGGTGAAAAGTCCACCCCGGCCAGACGGTCAAATCCGAGGCTAAATGGATTCGTTTTTGTGGGACTAACCAGTTAGTTCAGCGCTCAACGGATGCCTGCCGAATGCTCGCCAGCTTCTCTGCCATTCGCTGCGCGATCTCGGGATGCTGGCGGATGACGTTCTTCGTCTGACGCGGATCATTCACGATATTGTAGAGCTGCTGCTCGGGGGCATCGGGCTTGAGTTTGCCGTTGGCGAAGTCGCTGTTGACCTCGCCGGTGAACTTCAGCGCACCGCCGCCACCGAGGGCATGATCTCCTGGCTTTGCGCTGCTGAATCCACCGCCGCCACGAGCACCGATGTAGATCCAATCGCCGTCACGGAGGGCAAGGTTCGTTGCTTTGTGGGGTGCGAGCACGAGGTCGGTGCGCAAAGGCTTCTCGGGTTTGCCGGTGAGGGCGGGCAGGATGTTGATGCTGTCGGGAGCCTTCACATCGGAGCCGGTCATGGCGGCAAAAGTAGCCAGCAGGTCGATGTGGCAGAGGAGTTGATCGGAGACGCTGCTGGCTTCGATCTTGCCGGGCCAGCGGGCGATGAAGGGCACGCGGTGGCCGCCTTCCCAGGCATCGAACTTGAAGCCGAGCAGGTCGCCATTGAGCCGATGACCGGCCTTCCACGCTGCCTGGCCGCCTTGATTCAACATGCCACCGTTGTCGCTGGTGAGGATGACGAGCGTGTTCCCGCGCAGCTTGAGTTCATCAAGCGTGCGCATGACCTCGCCGACCATCCAGTCGAACTCCTGGATGAAGTCGCCATACGCGCCGGCCTGGCTGCTGCCTTTGAACCTCGCGCCCGGCGTGAAGGGATGATGAATGTGCGGCGTGGCGAAGTAGAGGAAGAAGGGCCCGCCCGCATGGCCGCGCATCCATTTCACCGCTTTCTCCGTGAGCGTGGTGCCGTGCTCTTCCTCGTCGTAGAGCGCGTGCGCAGCCTTCCCGCCGGACATGGCAGGGGCGAGCATCTTTTCGGGAAATGAACGCGTCTGTGCCTTGCCGCCATACTTCAGCGGATCGGCCGGATCGAGCCCGACGACGCGATGATCCTCCACCCACACGAAAGGCGGATGGCTATTTACGACGGGAATGCCGAAGTAGTGATCGAAGCCGCACTCGAGCGGCCCGGGCTTCAAATCGGTGTTCCAGTCGGGTTTTGGCTTGTCGCCGAAACCGAGGTGCCACTTGCCAAAACAAGCCGTCGCATAGCCCTGGCGCTTCAACAGGTTCGCGACGGTTGGCTTTGACACATCGACGACGAGCGGGCTCGGATTCATGACCGGTCCCCAGAGGTTCTTGCGAAACGGATACTCGCCCGTGAGCAGCGCATAGCGCGACGGAGTGCACACCGCCGAAGCAGAATGCGCATCCGTGAACCGCCTCCCTTCGCTGGCGAGTTGGTCGATGTTCGGCGTCTTCACCTTCGTGGCCCCGTAGCACCCAAGATCGCCGTAACCAAGATCATCGGCGAGGATGAGAACGATGTTTGGCGTCTCCGCCGCGAAGAGCGAAGGACAAAGAGCAAAAAGGATGAAAACAAGACGCGTCATGCCGTCTGAAACGCCGCCACTGTGCGGCTCTGACTGTCCATTTCACACTTCCAAGTTCCTGAAATACTCCAGCATGAAACTTGGAACCTGAAACTCACTTCACCACCGGCGCAGCAGTCGGAATCAGACCTTCCTTTTTCTTCTGCTCCACTTCGAGGCGTGCTTCGGTGGCATAAGGGTTCAAAGGCATCAGCGTGGCCGGGATGGGGGCTCGGCGATAGTTCGTGGCATCGCCGGGGCCGTAGTTGGTGGCGAGGTATTTGACGATCGTCTTTTGCACAGTGGGATCGAGCTTCCACAGACCACCATACTTCTGCATCCACTCCAGCGTGGAGGTCCAGTTGTTCTCCGTCCCCCGCTGCCGGAGGAAGGTCTGCGGGGAATGACAAATGATGCAGTGATTGCGCACGATCTCCCAGTCCGGAGCGATCTTCATGCCTGTGGTGGGATCGACGGGCACCTTCCCCTCCTCCGCGTGGGCGGCCAGGCCGAGTGCGAGCAAAGCAATGAACAAAGTGCGCATAATCAGGCAGCCTGGATGGCGAGGCGATGGCAGGTGTTGTTGAGATAGCCCTTCGGATTCCAGCCCGGCAGCACCATTGGTTGGGACTTGCCTGCGCTATCGGTGGCGCGCGCCCAGATCTCGTAGTAGCCTTTTTTGGGCAGGGTGACTTCGACGCGCCAATGCTGCCACGCGTGGCGGTTCACAGGGGCATCCAACTGTGCCTGAATCCAGGTGGACCCGAAGTCGATCGATATGTGCATCTTTGCCACCTCCAGCTCGCCCGCCCACGCATGGCCACGCACCTGGAGACGCTCGTTCACCGGGTGGGTGATGCCGGACCTGGGGAAAGTGATCAGGGACTTCACAGGCATGGATTCGATGATGACCATGTCTTCATCCGGCACCGTCGAACCCGGCGCGACCGGGTAGCGCGGCATCCGGTAGGAGTCCCCGGTCATCTTTTCGCCATCGTGTTCGCGATCCCTCACGACGATCTTCTTCAACCACTTGCCACATGTGGAGGCAGGCCAGCCGCCAAAGACGAGGCGCAGCGGATGGCCGTTTTGGAGCGGTATTTCCTCGTCATTCATCGCGAAGGCGATCAGAGACTCATCTTCCAGTGCCTTTTTGATGGGAACTCCACGGGAAATGGAAGTCTTCTTGACATCACCCGAGAGGTGTAAATCCGTGCCGTAGTAGCCGATGTAAACAGCGTCCTGCCTCACTCCACAATGGCGGAGTACATCGGCGAGGCGCACGCCCGTCCACTTAGGGCACCCCACCGCACCGGAGGTCCACTGAGTGCCATGCGTCGGCGGGTTGAACTCACCACGCCCATTACCGGCGCACTCGAGCACCATTTGCAGCGTGTGATGCGTGAACTTCTCCTTCAGTTCCTTCAGAGTGAAGGTCGTGGGCTTGTCACAGCTCTCGCCAGCGATCTCCAGCGTCCATTTGTCCGGATCGAGCAGTTCAGGTGCGGGCGCGAGGCCGTTGTTACGGATGAAAAGATGCTTCGCTGGAGTGATCGCATCATCGAGCAGGTGCGCGGGCGTCTCCGCCACAAGCGGACGATCGTTCAGCACACTCAGACCTTCCTTGCCGGGGATTTGAAACGGCTCGCTGCTCTGCGCCAGCGCGGCCGGGATCAAGCCCGTGGGCATCTTGTCCGCAAACACGATCTCCGTTCCCACCGCCGCAGTCATCGAAGCCAGCCCCAGCCGCTCAAAGAAGCCGCGGCGTGAAAGCGGGTTCGCTTTGCGGCCCCACACGAGCTCATCCGCACGCTGCGGATCTTCAGAGTAAAGCTGGTGCAGGCCGGCCTGCTTGTTGGGAAGAGGTGACTGGTTGGACATGAGTTTATTCTAACGCCACTAACGGTGGCCTTTCATCCTGAATCAGTGATAGGCTCAACTAGAAAGTCCAGGCGACGAAAAGCCAATTTTCGCGTCCAAACCCAGCCCGGCAGCTCCTTATATAGGGTGAAATGAACCGGCTCCGACTTTTTCCT
>CAYMHJ010000289.1:0-8233 GCA_964390165.1 uncultured Prosthecobacter sp.
GGTAGGTCGTGACGCCGGAGGATGACGTGGATGCCGTTCCCTGAAGTCGTCCCTGAGCATCCCGGCAGATGGTTTTCGATCCGCTGGTGCTTGAAGTGCCAGTCATTCTCCCTTGGGCATCCCGGAACGTCGTTTTGCCGGTGCTCGACTGCGCGGCGGTTCCCGTCATCCGGCCCTGGGCACCTCTGAAAGTCGTCTTGCTCCCGGATGTGCTGGCGGTGGTCGTGGATTTGCCCTTCTCGTCTCTCAGGCTGGCATTTTTACCGGCGAGGGACGACGCAGGATCAGCTGAGACGAGGATGGGAAACAGGAGGGCCAGAAGCAGCTTCATGAGAGACTTGGACGAAGCGACGATGAAAACCTTCACGGCTGTTCACAACCTTTTCGCCCAGGCCACAGCATCACGGACATGCGGCAGCTCGGCTTTAATGTCGGCACAGATCCGGCCATACAGTTTCCGGTATTCATAGAGAACTCGGAGAGCATCTTCACCCATTTCCTTCCCGGCAAACAGTTCAGGTGTCGCATCGGCAAAGTTCAGCCCCAGTTGCAAGCCGGTGCCATGCACCATTACACCCACATCGTGATTCGTCAGCAGCAGCCGTCGTTTCGTATTTGTTGTCGCACCGCAGGAATCCAGAAACCACGTTGGTGATCTTGCGGTGTCGGCGTGGAGCAGTTGCAGTAGCTTCCTCTCGATGTCCCACAGTTCCCGCAGTCTCTCCTCGGAGATCCCCAGCGTGCGCAGATACACCACCATCTGGAAAAAGGCGAGATATGCTGGAAAATAGCTTGCACCATCAAAACTTGGAAGTTCAAAGCGCGCTTGCAGGCCAGAGAGATAAACCGTTGAACGATTAAGTGCTTTGGCTAGATCGGCGAAGGTGTGCATGGCGGGCCCCACTCTCAGGACCTGGTGACATCGACGTTCGTCTCGAGACAAGGCCGAAGCCCGAGGTCTGAAGCGCCAATGTGCAACCAGTCTTCCGGCTTCTGATAGATGTCGAAGCCTCGGCCAATCTTGACCTTCCATCCATTGCTGAAGCGCACCTCTCGGTCATGAAGAGTCGGATGCTTCGAAATGATCAGCTCGACGTTAAACAGTTTGAGGCTGTCGGTGATGGTCCAAAGCTTGGCCATCGCATCATCCTCTTCCTCCTTGGAATCGAATTTGGTGATCAGAGTGATTTTCTTCGGTGGGCCGAGCCGAACGGCGGTCTCGCAAAATCGTAGAAAATTTACAATTTGGTGGTGCTGTCGGATGTAGGCGTCCTCGACCTCAATCTCTTCTGCGCCAGGAATGTAGTCACCAAAGATCGTTTCGTAGGAGTGGCCCGTCGCTCCATAATGGATTCGGTAATGTCGCTCCTTCGGCGTCACGGAGCTTGTGTCATCACTATCACCAGAAGATGAATCGCTGACTCCCAATTCGGGTGGCGGCGCGGCGACAGGCTCCGCTTTTTGATCTTCAATCGCAACGGGGGCTTTATTGCCGCCAGATACAGGTTTGTCTTCATCGTCGATGGATCGACGAACGGGAGACTGGGTCGCCACTGAATCCTTTGATTCAGGGCACCAGACGGTCACCAATTTGCCTGACTGGTCAAAGTAGCCAAGATTGATGCTGGCGAACTCGTCGTCTGGCTTCCTCTTGTTGAGCTGCTCTTTAACCCTTCGCCTGCCTTCGATTGCGTATTCGAGATATTCGTTGAGATCATCCTGCGAGGGATCGTCACCTGGATGCAGCATTTTCACAAAAGCGCACACCGTTTTAAGGACTGCCGTTTGGTCTCGTTGATCGTAGCCTGGGCCTAGCTTGCAGGCCGATTTGACTTGGGCAAAACGATTCGTCTTGCGAGCCAAATGGTGAAAAGCTTCCGCCACATACTCAATGATCAAGCCATAGTTGCGCGTGAGGTTCTCGTCTTTGTTTTTCGGAATCTCCCAGCCGGGAACGAACGTGTGGAAACGGTCAAGAATAGCCAGGTCGAAGACTGGGTGGAGCGGTTTGAAGAGCGTGTGATCCGGTGAATTGACGATGCCGGCAACGGAATCATCGATGTTTCCAACGAAAGCCATGCTGGCATTGGCGGTCACAGTTGTTGAACGGGTGAAGTTCCCGTTGGCCATGTATTGCTTCATGATCTGGAACGTCTCTTTGTCGCGAACGACAACGCCTTCTCCGACCTCGTCAAATGCTACGACATCCCAAAAGCCAATGAGTCCGACTTGCCTGCGTTGGTTGTTCCACCACAGCGTGGCCGCCGAGGTCGGCGCTCCGAGCAGCGTGGCATAGGGCGAGAACTCACTGAACGTGTATGATTTTCCATTCCCACGGGGTCCCAGTTCGATGAAGTTGAAATTCGATTCGACGAGCGGAGCCAGCCTGGAGAGGTAGTGGAATTTAAGACGCTTTGTCATCCATCCAGGCTCAAGGCCGAAAGAACGAATGAGCACGTCGAGCCACTCATCGCGGGTGAATTGACGTCGACCGTCCACGTAACCATCGAAGTCGAACTTGGAAAGCTGGATTGGCTTCAGTGCCTCCACGTAGAATGCGTAGTCGTCATCCTCGACCTCGTTGTGAACGATAGTCACTTCGGCCCAAATGCCGCCCTCAAAGATGCGGTCATTTTCCCCTTTGTAGTATCGCTCATTGATGGCGATACGGGAGGAGTTGAAATTCTCCATCCGTGCCCAGGGACGTTTCTCTTTCTCGTTATACTTGACGTGAATCTTGTCTATGAAGGTGTGCTTGCCTTTCCCTTGAACGAGCATCTGAGCTTTGTTGCTCTCATCAGGCCTGACATAGTTCTTCTGAATCGTTTCGAGGACGGCGGCCATGCCTTCTTGGATTTCCCTCGGATCATCACTGGCGCAGTAACGCGCCAGCAGAAACTCCAAGACGAATGACGGCACATTGGTGCCCTTCTTGACTTGGAGCAGCAGATCCTTTCTGACTACTTTACCCAGAAAGACGCTGTTCAGTTTACGGTCGAGATCGTCTTGTGTCATTCGAGGTATGCCGTCTTGAGGTTGATGTCCGCGAGGGTCGCATTGGTCGATGGATCAAGCACCCGAACTTTGAAACTGCCGCTGAAATCTTCTTCCATTTTGAGGCCAATCGAGAGTGCACTGCCTGGTTTAATGCGCACACATCCAGTAGCAGGGTTAACAGCTTGTCCTGATCCAGCCAGACCAATAATGTTTCCTTTTGTATCCACAGCCTCGACAGCGACTTCACGTTCGCTGTCCTCCACGAAAAGCTCTGCATCCGGCCAAGCAAGGTCCACTACGGGTCTCCTGGAAGTGATTTTGTCTGTTTTCCCCTGTCGATAAGTGAGAGTCAGGCTTGGCGGGTTGGAACGCTTCTTCGCCAGTGCGGCGGATTCAAGCTTGACCGTCAGACATGGCAAGACGCATTCTTGCAGCGACAGGCCTTCATGGTAGTAGATCTGGCCCCGGGAATAGGGGGCCAGGGTCTTTGGCACTGCATAATCACGCACGTTCCCAGGAATGCCCACTTCACTGGCCTTGAGCACCAAGTTGTGGCTTTCAGCCTCGCCCGCTCCTAGCAAGCATCGCGACTTTTGTGTGATCCAGTCTCCTGGGGGTTTCGGACATACATCACCTGCGGCCTGATCGTGAAAAAGAACAAAACCATGATCGGTTGCGATCACGGCATGGTCGAACCCGAGTTCGCCAACTTTGACGATCCCGCGAATTATGAGGCGCACGAGCGCTGGAATGATGTCCAGCACTTGGTGAGGGCTCCCGTGGGCGATGGAATCGATGTCTCGGGTTCTGACGACAAGCAGCTTGGTCTTGTCAGGAATCTTGAGCTGGCCCTTACTCTTCCTGACCAGATCCTCCAGGTCCATGTCCGCACATTGATCACCTTTGCACTTCTGGAGATAAGCAAAGCGTGTGGCCGGAGCTGTGGCGGTGCTTCCACCAAGGGTTGTCACCAGTTTGTCTCCCTGCGCAACAAGTGACAGTGCTGACTCCGCATCAGGCATGAGGCTCGCCATGCCAATTTCGGTGTATGTGGGAAGCTGGGCGCATACGGTGAAAAGCTCCACCCTGAGCTTGTCCGAAAGCTGCTTTTCAACTTCCACCCCGAGTTCGTAGCGAAGCGAATCGACCAGAAAGTAGGCGACCTTGTTGCCCGCCTCCAGCAGTGGATTGACCATCTTCGTGAAGACTTGCCGGTTCCAAAGGATCTGGCCATTCGAAACGGGCCAGCCTTCCAATTGGACCAGTCGCACAAATTCGGCCTGCAAGGACTCCACCGATTTGAAATAGGCCTTGCGGGCCGTGCTCAGCAAACGGTCGAGCCCCTCGTGATCGTTATGAACTTGGTTGGCCGCCTGCTCCATCTCTCGATGATGACGATCCAGCTCTCGCCATGTGCTGGCGTATCCTTGGATGATGGACTCCAATGTTGGAAACTTCGGCGTTGAGAGTCTCGTGGTGGCATCAAGCAATTCGATGGCTCGCGCTGCCAATGTCCATTCTGCCATGCGGTCCTCCCTGCTGATCCACACCGACTTTTGCCTGCTCTGCCAGATCTCGCGTGCTGCATCGATCTCACCTCCGATGGCCAGGTCCACTAGTCGGCTCAAGAAAATGCGCTCTTCGCAGGCGAACGTATCACGCACCCCCAGGTTCTTCATTCCAAGCGTCTTCGCAGAGAGTTGCAGTTCGTCTTCCACCTCCTGGGCGGTGGTTCTGTAGTTGTCCTTGTGGTCATCGTGCCGCCGCATGGTCTCACAGACATCGTAGACCAGAGCCCTGGCCTCTACTCCGCTCATTGGAACGGACTCCAGGCCGGCGGGGACCTCGCCTGCCGAGTCAAAGACGAACTCGCTGAACAAAAGCACCCGCCACAATTCGTCGGCCATGGACTGCCGGGTCTGTCCCTTGGTCTTGAACTGATGCCCCAGACTGCGGTGAATGAAATCTCGGGCCTCACTGCACCAACTGCCATCCTTTTTCAGGGCTTCAGCTTGTGCGGGTTTGGGACACAGCATCCCCAGGATGATCTCCTTCGGAGATGTCACTTCCAGCAACGTCTTCAGCTTGGGCCAGGAGCCACCTTCTTCAAGTGCATCCACCATCTCAAAGGTCGGCTCTCCGTCCTCAAACATCCGGTTCACTTCAGAAACATGGTCCGGTTTGGCGCGGCGGCATATTTGTGCATACTCGTCGCCATCGCCTTCGGGGAACGTATCTCCGATCTCAGCGAACACGGCGAAGATGTCCTTCTGTTTCTCATCCTCGTCCACGGGCCGTTTGGTGGGAATCCAAAGAATCAACTGGTGGATCGAGCCGTCTGCCAGATCACGCAGTGATGATGCCGCAGCTTCGCGTTGTTGAATGATGGATTCCGAAACGTCAATCACACGCCGTTTCTCAGTGGCTAGTGAGAGGGCAATGTTTCGATACCTTCGGGCAGGATCATAAATCACCAGACATCCTCGTTCTTGAGCACGGCGGGCGAAGACCTGTTCGCTGATGTATTCTCGAATGCTCATGAGTCGGTAACTTGTTTGCTCGGATCGAGCTCGATCAGTGCTTCCACCAGTTTGTGGACGTGTGTCGATGGGTTTCGATGCGGATCCCCATTTGATTCATTCTCAAAAGCAAGCCGCTTGGCATTGCGAAGGGCGGTGTCCAACTTTCCTGCCATGGTCGTATGGAGCGAATCGTCGGCCTTGTCATAAGTCTCACCCAGCAGACTGGAGATTCTCTCCCAAATCTTTTCCCGGCCGATGGCTGTATCCCGATAGTGGAAGTGGAGCAAATACCAGATCTCAAAACATTCGTTGGACCAACAGGGGCTTATCTCGTTGTGAGGACGGGCTAAGTCGAAGGCACGGTTGAAATTGTGTTGTGGGAAACTGTCCCTGTCGAACACCACCCATACTCGCTCGTAAGGAGCGCCGGCATCCCGGGCTTCCTTAGCCCTCTTGATGGCGTTTTCCATCAAGCTGTCGGTGTTCATGCCCGTGCCGACGCAGTCAATCTCCACTTGAGCTGTGTCATGTGGAAATTTGGCAAAATAATCTCGCGAGCTTTTGCTGTCCTCACACAGAATGAGAATGCGGCGGACCCTGCGAACCCGCCGTGGCTTGCGTCCTCGATCTCGTCCTCTATTCCGTGGTGGCATGGGCAGCGGCTTCTTCGAAGTGGGCGAGTTGGGGCACGGCTCCGAAGAGGCCGAGCATGTATTGGCGGGAGAACTTCGAAGTTGGCCTCACCAAGTTTGAATCAATGTCTGCCAGTGTGAACAGGTCGGTTGCACCCTCATCATCCTTCTCACAGAACCAGATCTGATCGCGGCGGAAACGATCGGGTTCCAGCAGTGTGACATCGTGTGTGGCGCAGATGAGCTGAGCGTTCTTCTGATTCACGGGGCTGTGAAACAAATCGAGAATCGCCTGAGTGAGTCTCGGATGGAGTCGGGCTTCGAGCTCATCAACCAGGAGAATGGAGCCTTGCTCAAGCGTATGCATGATCGGCCCACTCAGGGCCACAAACTTTTGGGTTCCACTGCTCTCGTCCTCTTGGAGGTCGAATTCCACCTCTCCTATCGCCTGCTTGTTTTTATCGAGCTTCTGGTGTGTGGTCTTAATGTCCGCGTTCACAAGCTTTCTGTTGAGAAGCAGCTTCTTCAAATCGGCGGACATCTCTGGCGGCAATTTGGCCTCGGTGATTTCCTCCAATTCACTGCGAAGAGACTGAATATTAAAATCGGCCTTCTGTGCCAGTTCCAAAAGCTGCTCCCGGTGCTTGGGGTCTTGGAGTCGCTCCGCTGTGAATGCGTAGAACCCCGATTCGTTCAGGCCCGAGACATGTCTGAAGCGTCGCATCCATGCCAACACCTTGCCGGCTTCCACCCCGTTGAACTGCGCGCAGACCGACAGGAACAAAGCGTTCGGCCGGGTTCGTTGTTCGAGACCCTTGCCTTCTTTGAAGCTCGTGGCTCCCACTTCGATATTTTGCCCCTCGCGGGTAAAGAGCTTGGCCTCCTTCGCAGTTGGGGATTTGCGGTAGAGCCACTCCGATTCGACGGCTTTGGTGGTAAGCTCAAACCCATATCGATAATCGAATCCCTGCCAGCGGAACTCGACTTCGAAGTGTGAAGGAGCATTCTCAGTCTCTGAGGAAAGAACGAAGGGCTTGATGTCAATGACGTCACCCGCCTGCCCTTCCTTGGAAGACTCCATGACGAACGTTCGGAACCACACCATCGCCTCAATGAGGTTCGATTTACCCGAAGCATTGGGGCCATAGATCGCCGTGGTTTTGACCAGACGCAGCTTTCCGTCTTCGATGACGTTGCTCCAGGAAAGGTGGTCATCCGTCCGGGCCTCAAGCGTGAGTGTCTGCAAATCCCGGATGGAGTTGAAATTCTGGACTGAAAAGGCAATGAGCATTTTTGATGAGTTTCGATATTATCTGCGCAGATAAATTGCACAAATCTACCACAAAATTACATTTTAGCAGCTATTCGTCGTCGTTTTCAGGTTCATCAGCGGATTCCTCTTCTTCGATTTCCACCTTCTTTCCTCGCCCCTTCTTTGCCTTCGGTGCTTCAACTTTGCAGAGATCCTCGCGGCCGTGGGCGATGGCAATGGAACGGTCTTTTTCGCAGGCTTTTTCGACGCGGCTTGGCCAGATGGTGTAGGCGAGGTGGGCCCAGTCGTAGTCGCCTTTGGCGAGCTTGTCCCAGCAGGCTTTGAGGTCCTTCTGCCACTTGGGGAGGCGGAAGAGCTTGTGGAGGGGGCTGGCGGTGATGAGGACGCCGTCGTTGAGGTTGGGCTTCCAGGGGAGCTTGATGACGCGCTCGATCTCATCGCGGAGGTCGTGGAGTTCGTCGAGGAATTCGCGCAGCTCGCCGGCGCGGGTGCCGCCGCCACCGGAGGCGGTGAGGGCGTCGAGTTCGGACTGGACCTTGCGGAGCTTGGGATCGAGGAAGTCGGCGAGGCAGGTGTGGAGGGTCTGGTCGGTGAGGCGGTGGTAGTAGAGCCAGAGGGTGTAGCTGCCAGACTTGGTGGAGAGCGGCCAGTAGATGGGGGCCTGGCGGCGGCTCTTGCTGTAGCGCTTGAGGTGGTCGGCGAAGAAGGCGGCGGGGCGGCGGAAGTAGTCGCGCAGGGTCTTCACGCCGAGGACGCCGCAGGCTTCCTGCTCGATGGCTTCGGCGCGGTCCTTCCAGATGACCTCGATG
>CAYMHJ010000290.1:0-8198 GCA_964390165.1 uncultured Prosthecobacter sp.
TACGGGGCGAAGCTGATGAAAAGCGTGTGGTTATCAACTACACTATGCCCCTTTTCATCTTCACGCCATGCCTGGGCGGTACCGGTCTTGCCCGCGACCTCGACACCAGTGATGCGCGCAGCCTTAGCAGTGCCTCCGACATCATTGACCACTTTCCACATCCCTCTGCGCACCAGTTCCAGATCAGCAGCCGGGAAGTGCTGTCCCAAGTCGGCGCGCAGAATGGGTTTGTGCGGCTCCACGATTTCCATCCCATCCTTCACCTGAAAAAGCAGATGCGGCTTGTAGGCCTTTCCTGATGCCACCGCACCAGCCACGGATGCCATTTGGAGGGGGGTTGCCAAAACCTGCCCCTGGCCGATGGAGACATTGGCGGTGTAGCCTGAACTCCAGCGCTCCTGGGGACTTCGCAGACGGAGCCACTGTGGGTTTGGCAGGATGCCGGTGTCCTCCTCCTCAAGTTCGATGCCAGTTTTTTCGCCCAAACCAAGCATCTTGCCCACCTTGGTGATCTGGTCGATGCCAGCCGCATTGCCATACTGGTAAAAGAAGCAGTTGCAGGAGCGCATGAGAGCATCGCTGAGGCCGAGACTGCCATGCGAACCACCGCTTTGCCGCTGAATCCAGCACTGCATGGCCTTGCTTCCATAAGTGACACTGCCGCTGCAGTTGAAATGATTTCCCTGAATATGGGCGAGACATCCAGCGAGGGCGATGGGCACCTTGTAAGTCGAACCTGGCGCGAAACCGCGGGTGGCTCGGTTGAGCATTGGGATGACAGGATTATCCTTCAAGGCATCCCAATCCTCTTGTTTGATGCTTGGAATGAAGCGGTTTGGATCATAGTTCGGCACCGTGGCCATCGCCAAAATCTCACCAGTATTTGGCTGAATGACGACTACACTTCCTCTCCCGACGTTGCCGTCGCGCAAAGCCCTTTCGGCTATGTATTGGATTCTTGCATCAAGGGTGAGCAAAACGTCGTTGCCTTTGCGCGGCGCTTCGTAGGCATCGTGAACTTCTCCAACAATGCGGCCACGCTCGTTTTTCTGCATGACGCGGACACCGGCACGCCCCCTCAGAAATTTGTCAAAACTCTTCTCTACACCAGCACCGCCATAGTCGTCTGGAACATAGTAGTCCCAGCCTTTACGCTCCTCTTCGGAGACACGCTGATCATCGGGAAGGCGAACAAAACCCAAAATATGACAGGCCAGCGCACCTAATGGGTAAACACGGCTTCCACGCTCGGCCACGGTCACTCCTGGTAGCGAAAGATTATGCTCTGCAAACCGACTAAACTCGGAAAAGGTCAGATTGTCACGGTAGACCCAGGGAATGACTCCAGCGAAGCTTCGGTAATGGACCCGCAGGTCATGGTCATCTTTGAGCTTCACCGCAAGCCCCAACTCTGCCAGACGTGCTTCGATGAGTTCTTTGAACATCGTCACAATATCCGGTTCATCTTTTTGCCGCACGATGCCGCGATCCAGAAACTGCACCTTGATGGTGGGAACTTCGACTTTTTTGATCCGGCACTGACGGAGATATTCATCGAGCACCTCCTTTAGGTTCACGCGCACCTCGAAGGTGGCTTTGTTCGTGGCAAGTATGACTCCGTTGCGATCTTTGATCTCGCCTCGCACACCGGGTAGGCGGGCGCGCTCACGCCTCGCTTCGGGGACTTTGTTAACGAAATCCTTGTGGTGCTCGATCTGAAGCCACCAGAGACGATACACCAGAACCCCGAAGCCACAGAACATGGCCAGGGTCAGGAGATAGAGTCTGAAGCGATATTTAACGACCATCGAAGGAATATTTTAAACCATCATATTTGATCTCATAACGTGACAGGCCCGCCAGAGAATACAGAAGCAGAAACAACAGTGGTGAGGCCAGCATGGCGAGCATGGCGTCCGTTATCATTTTCGTCCATACTGCCGTCGGAAAAAAAAGGCTTCCCCGCAGGAAAGTCTGCATCAGGTACTCCAGCAGCAGCCAGGCAAAAGTTGTGAAACCCACCAGCAGCACCGGCAGTTCCACCCGGCCGCGCTTGAACAAAGGCCGCACCCCTTGAAGGAAGGTGCCGAGCAGGGCAAAGATGACGATAGAAATGCCGATGCCAAATCCACTACTGCTAACAATCTCCGGCATACCCATGGGACCGGCGATCAAACTGTCCGCCGTATTTTCCACCAACCGCTCTGCACCCGGCAGATGGCGGGCATCCCAAACTAGGCCCGTAACGAAGGCGAGCAGGAGCATCATCGGAAAGGGTACAGCCACGGCGGCGGTGAAAAAATAGACGGGCGGCAGAAGCAGCGTGGCATGGTGCGCCATGGGGATGCCGGGCAGGAACTCCTGCACAACGAAGGTCAGCAGCAGGAGGGATATGGTGACGGGATAGAAGAACATGATGACTGATCAATCAGTTTTCGGCCCCCGTGGCGGCAGGCTGCTCCTCGAGCCTCTGCACATCCAATACAAAAACGTGTCTGATCTGGGACAGGTCCACAGCAGGCTCCACAACAGCCTCTCCTGTGATGTCCTTCATTTCAAACCGCTTCACACGTCCGATGAGCAGTCCAGCAGGGAACACCCCGCCATCTCCCGTGGAATGAACCAAGGAACCCGGGTTGATGACTGCCGCACGGCTGAGAAAGCGGAGGTGCAGGTCTGGTCTCATGTCCAGCCCCCCACGCTCCCCCGATATGATCCCCTGCTCCAGCGTGCCATCGACCTTTGCCGAAACACGGCACATCTCATCAGTAAGCAGGATCACCTCCGCCATGTGTGGTGCCATCTTGCCGGTCTTCCCAATCAGACCTGACGAACTGATGACCGGGGCGTCCGTGGCAAGGCCGTCCAACAGCCCTTTGTCGATGATAAGCGTGTTCCACCAAGTTGAAGACACGCGCTTCACCACGCGAGCGGCGACCATCTTGAAGGGCGCGGTTTTTTTGAATTCCAGCAATTCGCGCAGTTGATTATTCTCATCAAGTGTCTGCGTGTATTTTTGGGAGATGATGCGCAGCCTTTCCACCTCGATCTGCAAGCGTTCGTTGTCACGCTTGAGTTCACGCGGGTCCACTGTGGGTGCAGAAGCATTTGAGATGCCCTCCTCAATGGCTGTACTCGAGTGAATGAAGGGCGAAAGCACCGCCATCACCTTGCTTTGAATTTCACGCGTCGTCGGTGTATCGAGCGTGAAAACCGACACGACCGCCGCAGCGAAGATAAGCAGCGCGAGAATGTTGAGCTTTTTCATGGCACATGGGCTCCGGGTTGATCATTCCAGTGAATCTGAGCACGCACTGGATGAAATCGGCTGCAGCATTCCTTGTCAGGGTCAGACCTCAGTGGTGCTGACCTTTTTCAGGAACTCCAGTTCATTGAGCACTCGCCCAGCACCTTCGCCTACCGCACTGAGCGGATCTTCGGCAACATGCACAGGAAGAGCAGTCTCTTCCTGGAGAAGCTTGTCCAACCCGCGAAGAAGCGCGCCACCACCGGCAAGCATGATACCACGATCAACCAAGTCTGCGGCAAGTTCAGGCGGACAACGCTCCAGAGTGGTGCGTACTGCATCAATAATCGCATTCAGTGGCTCCAGCATCGCTTCGCGAACCTCCTGGCTGGTGATGGTGATGGTTTTGGGCAGACCAGCGACCATGTCACGCCCCTTCACTTCCATCGTTGTTTCCTTGCCCAGCGGGAATGCACTGCCAATGCGCAACTTGATCTCCTCAGCCGTGCGTTCACCGATCATGAGATTATAGGCACGCTTCATGTAATTGATGATGGACTCATCTAGTTCATCACCTGCCACACGAACGCTGCGACTGTAAACAATGCCACTCAAAGAGATGATCGCCACCTCTGTGGTACCACCGCCAATATCCACAATCATGTTGCCCGCCGCCTCCTGCACTGGCAACCCGACGCCAATCGCAGCGGCCATCGGCTCTTCGATGAGATACACTTCACGGGCTCCAGCAGCCTCAGCGCTTTCTTTCACCGCACGCTTTTCGACTTCAGTGATTCCGGAGGGCACAGCAATGACCACTCGCGGTCCGCGCATTGCTCGGCGGTTGTTGTGAACTTTCCGAATAAAATGACGCAGCATGGCTTCTGTCACGCGGAAATCAGCGATCACGCCATCTTTGAGCGGACGAATCGCCGTAATGCCACCGGGCGTGCGTCCGAGCATCCTTTTGGCATCATCCCCGACAGCCACTACTTCGTTTGTCCCTGTTTTCACCGCCACTACGGAGGGCTCTCGAAGGACAATTCCATGGTCTTTAACGTAAACAAGTGTGTTAGCGGTGCCGAGATCGATACCAATGTCTTTGGCTACAAAGCCGAAAATACTACCAAGCATGTGAATAAATAAGGGAAAGGGTTGAAAATGAATGGACTGGGAATCAGACCGGGGAGAATCACCGACATTTCTTCAAAAAATCGCAAAAGTGATGCCTACCTGCCGAAGTTCTAGCCTTTTAAACAGTAAAAGGGGGCGTTTCTAGGGTCAAGGGAAGTTTCCTTCCCCTGAGGAAAACCTAAATATAGCACTTTTGGCCGAAAGACCGCCCTTTTGCCACGCCTCAGCGATCACAGGGTGGCGTGAACTCGAGCAAGCGCCATCAGGATATACGAAGTGCTGAGCAGGGTATCACTCTCCATCCAGCGACCTTCCGAGTTAGCCCAGGCTCCATCACCAAGCTGCAAGCCCAGTAGTTTGCCGGCGAGGTCGGCACGCCAGTCGATGACCTTGCCATCCTTCGTCTTGAGAAAGTCCACCCCGGCGATGGATAGCGCCTTCGACATGGTGTGAAAATAATAATACATACCCTGGGCACCCAGCCCTGGATTTTCATCCAGTGTGTAATTTTCGGTGATCCATTGGAGCACTGCCTTCACACGCGGATCATCTTTGCCGAGGCCAGCATAGATGAAACTTAGCATGCCTGCGTAACTGATGCTGCCGTAGCTACGTAGCGCTGTGCGCCCATCGGCTGTCTTGACCTCTCCGCCGCGTGTCTCACCTGGACTATAAATGAAGCCACCCGCATCTTTCGGGTCGGTGCTAACCCAGGACGCTTTGTTTGTTTCCGGGCGGTTCTGGCAATTTTGAACAAACTGGATGGCAGCGGCGAAGTTGAGCTGAGGTTCGTCTTTTCCCGCATCACCTTTGTCCGCGAGCAGTGCCTGGGAATAATAGAGCGCTTCCAGAGCAAAGTGAGTGTTGGAAAGATCCGCATGGGCGGGGTTGTTCGGCTTCGGCGTTCCGTAACCAACTCCACCATCGAATGGATTGTCCAGCTTACCTTTTTCATCAAAGTCGTTCTGCTGACCAATGATGAAGCGACGTGCTGCAAGCAACACTGGTTCACGCTCCTTGTTTGGGACAAGCATCAGCGCGGTGAGGGCCAGCGAAGTATTGTAGTTGGCGCGAGCCTTCACATAGATGCCTCCGTCCGACTGCACATTCTTCATGAGAAATGCGATGCCCTTCTCGACCTCGGGCGGCACCGAATCACCGAGCCTGCGTTCAGGCGCGAGGAGCATGCTCGTGACCGCAAGAGCGGTGAAAGCCACTGGCTCTGCATCGCCCCACTGACCGGTCTGGGGATTCTGTTTGGACTTTAAAAATGCAAGACCTCGGTCATATGCCAGTCGGATTTCTTGTTTCAAGGACTCGTGACGAGCTGGCTGCGTGGCCGCTTGCGAAAACAGCATCTGAGGTGTTGCGAGCAGCAGTGCTAAAGAAGCGTTCAGTTTCATGGTAAGGCCGGTGTGATGATGATTGTGACAGGAGTGCCCTCTTCAGGGATGTTTTCGGGCATTGAAATCCAGAGGTCATCCCTCCAGTTGCCCTTGGCAGGAGAATTGATGATAGCCCCACGATCCAACCAAGCTCCAATAATGGAACCTTCGTGCTGGGCGACGAAACCTCTTTCATCAATGTAAGAACCGTTAAAGATCCATATGTCGAGATCTGCGGGAGGTTTGCGCAGGTCTGAATCCTGCAACATCACGGCAAGTGGTGAGATTTTGACCTCCTTACCGACCTTCCACTCGACCTTGATCTTGACCCGGTTGCCACCCTTGTCCTTCGGCGGCTCTTCTTTCCAGATTTTGGGGTACTCCTCCGCAGGAACATGTGTCAGCATGCCTTCTGTCGCAGGTTGATAATTCGCCAGCAGCATGGCCACCTGGATGGCTGTGGGCTGAATGGTGGTGGTGAAAACAGTCTCGTGGGTCTTACCAGTGTCCGTAGTGAGCATGTACTCGATGGGCGCTTTCTTCAAACAGACCTGGGCAGGAAGCCGCACTTCACGCGAAGATGCATTGATGCGGATGCCATCGAGATCATACTCGGTGGCAGAAATCCTTTTCAGACGTTGCTGGGCTTCCGTGAGTTGCTTGGCGGCATCGACCACCGTGGCAGGCGCAGACGACGAGGAAGGTACGGGCATAGCCGCAGGCTGCTGAGCAGAGGCGCTCAGCAAACCAAAAGCAGCAGTGATTGTAAGGAGGCGCATGGTCGGCAGGGAAGATGAATGAGAACCCATCCCCGCATTTCATTCCATGTTTTTCACTACGCAATGATGCTTTGGACAATTATTGCTCCAGGTTAAGAATGGGGAGGAACGAAGCTTGTTCATCGCAAACAACTCCCAAGACTTCCGATTTTTTAAAGGTGCCACCCGCTTGGCAGTAGAGTAGAGTGGAGTGGCCTAAACCACCCGTAATGCATACTTCCCTTGTTTCTCCGAGAGCTTCACCGCCGCTCCGTAGAGCGTGCTGAGTGCCTGACTGGTCAGCATTTTAGTCTTCTCCCCTTGCACTAGCACGCGCCCGGCGCGCAGGAAAAAAACGTGGGTGATGCAGGGCAGGATCTCCTCCACATGATGCGTCACCATCACCAGGGACGGAGCCTCCGGCCAGGTGCTGATCTCACTCATCCAGGAAAGGAATTGCTCCCTCGCCACCGGGTCCAGCCCCGCGCAGGGTTCATCCAGGATCAGCACTTCAAAGCGCGCCATCAGCGCCCGGCAGATGAGGATCTTCTGCCTCTCCCCCTGTGACAGCGTGCCCCAGAGCGACTTCTTCAAATGCTCACAGCCCGCCGCCTCGATCAGCCCCGCCGCCTGCTTCTTCAGCGTGGCGGATGGCGGTTGCCAGAGGTTCAGCTTCGCGTCACGCCCGCTGGCCACCACATGCATCACCGGTTCGCTTGGTTCCATGTAGGTCGTCAGCGTGTTTGTCACCAGTCCCACGCGCTTCCGCACCTCCCGCCAGTCGCTGTTGCCAAAGGTGTCCTCGCCGATCTGGATCTCGCCATCGGTGGCAGGCTCATACCCCGTGATCAGATTGATCAGCGAGGTCTTCCCGCAGCCGTTCGGTCCCAGCACGCACCAGTGCTCCCCACGATTCACCTGCCAGTCGATGCCTTCCAGAATGCGCCGACCTCCACGGACAAAGGTGGCGTTCTGGACACGGAGGAGAGAAGGGGCGGGCATGGGTGTGAACACGGAAGTGGAGTGACCTCACCCTTGGGAGAACATCCGACTTCTGACAAGAAAGACTTCCCATCTGATAATCTCGATCCGCAGGCCGCTCTTCAGACGTAAGGTCCGCTCATGCCCAAACACGCCACCGTCATCCACTGGTTCCGCCGCGATCTGCGCCTGACTGACAACACCGCCCTCACCGCCGCCGCGAAAGACTCGACGCAGGTGGTGCCGGTCTATGTGCTGAGTGACTGGACAAAGAACCATGGCTGGACGGGCAGCATCCGGCAGCAATTCCTCTGCGGTTGTCTGGAATCGCTATCCAAGAACCTCGAAGCGAACAGCAGCCGCCTCATCCTGCGCACAGGTCGCGCCGATCTGGAGATCGAGAAACTGATCCGCGAGACCCAGGCCAGCGCGGTGTTTTTCAATCGCGACTATGATCCCTACGGTCGTGAGATGGAGAAGAAGGTTCAGGCCGTCTGCGCACGCCATGGCATCGAGTGCCACAGCTTCAAAGATCGCGTGCTTCACGAACCGGATGAAGTGCTCACTGGCAGCGGCGGGCCATATCGCGTTTACACGCCGTATTCTCGGAACTGGCTGTCTTTGGATAAAGTCTCTCCAGTGAGCAAACCTGCGTCGCTCGGCGTGGCGAGCAAGATCCCGAGTGAGCCACTG
>CAYMHJ010000291.1:0-8168 GCA_964390165.1 uncultured Prosthecobacter sp.
CACCCGACAACTTGGTCGGAAATCTGGGATTACTGGAGCCAAGCATTCGGCCTGTTGCGTGATGCAATCTTGCAAGAGAACGACCCCGAGCTGAGCGAGGCTGCTAAGGCGGCGCTCGGTTCACGAGTTGGCGCACTGGTGACCTGCCCACTAGGCAAGGAGCTCTATGAGGACTTCAAGCGCATTTGCGAACGCATTGGAAATAGTTGGCCTTCTGCTCGAGACGAGCTGAAAAGAATTCGCAGCTACCACAAGCCTCTTTCCGCTGAGTTTGCCGAGGTGATCGACGAGTGGTTGGCCCTCCTGACTCCGAGCGATCTCGCTACGCGATTGGTGGACATTGTTTCGGTCCCGGGTTGGCATCAGGAGGAACTGCCGGACGGAGGGTTCAAGGATCTGTCGGAGGAAGCAGCCATCCAACTCGCGGATGAATTGTATGCGAGCGATACTCCTTGGAAGGAGCACCTCGGTGTCCTGCTGAGCGGCGATCAGCAACAGTCCCACGTTTTCGGGAGGCGCTGCATGGAGCTCGCCCCCGATCCAGCGGCTTTGATGCGAGAGTCCCTTGATTTCTACAAGGCGATCGAGCCCGAAAGGCGCAATGCCCAGTTGCTGCGGGGCATGATTTCAAAAATCGCGGGAACAAAGGACGCCGAGGCTGTGCTCGATACTGTTGCAGAACACCCAGACCTTCGCGGCAGCCTCCTTGTGCCGCTCTCCACAGCCGCCACAGCTACGATCCGCGACTTCGACCGAGTGGTGGATTTGGTGAAGGCCGGAGAGCTTCCGCCCGAGGTGGTGGATCACTTCTCATTCGGCGGGATTTCTCAACGATTTGGTGCAGAGGAGTTCAGGAGCACCCTAACAAGCTTGATCGATACTATTCCGAGTGCGGCACCGGCGGTATTACGCTTGTTGTCGATGTTCTACTTTCACGATCCCGAGAGGTTCGAGCAGATGCGTGATTTCGTCATCCGCTTGCTGCTGATGCCCGAGGTGATCAAGCACATCAATGGCACGATGATCGGGTATTCCTGGAAGGAAGCTGTTCAGGCGATTCTGAGTGCACCCCCTGAAGGATTTGTGCCGGACCTTGCCGCAGTGCTGGCTGACAAGGCCGATTCAGGAAGCATCATTTCCTACAACTATTCCAGTGCCGCTCCGGTCTTGCGAGATCTTCTGCAACGATTCCCCAAGCAGGCTTGGCCAGTCTTTGAAGCACGACTCCGTGATGAAGAAGGTCATCCAAACTACTCCCTGGTCGACCTTCTGTGCCAGAGCGGTCGCTTGGATGACTCGGGCGTTCCGCTCTGGGAACTCGACGCCGACGATTTCCGGGATTGGGCGGAGCGGAACCGAGACCTGATGCCCTATTTACTCCATCACATGCCGCTCTACCGGATTGAGCACGGAGCCGTACCCGACGCATCTGGGCCGGGCTCATCGGAGCCCCCGCAACAAGGGATCCCCATCGAGCTGCCAGACCCGACGCGGGTGCCGAAGCCCGGAGACCGCTACGTCTGGCACCCGTTAGCGCTAGTGGTAGCTGAACTCTGTGGAAAGGGAGAGCTGCACGGCGCCCTTAGCTCGAATATCTTCAGTTTTGGCTCCACCGGCTCCCGGGTTCCTTACCTGGAGAAGCGGCTGCAACTCATGGCGGACCTTGCCGAGTCCGACGTCCCCGACCTCAAACTGATTGCCCTTAAAGTTTCCGACGAATTGAAGTCGGAGATCGAGAGGGAGAAAAAGAATGATGCCCAGCGCGCGGCGGGCATCAACGATTGGTAACCCACTATGATCGACTCCAAAAAACTTCTCACCGACCTCGAGAGCACGAAGACCTCCCGCACCACCATGGTGAAGCGGCTGGAGGATGATTTGCGGAAGCGCTGTGACGAGGAGCCGACGGTGGATGCGCCGTTGAAGGCGCAGTATGAGGCGGCGAAGGAGGGTGGGCGCACCGCCCTGACCTACAAGGCCTGGCGGGAGGAGGAGCTGACGAACATCGCGGTGGCGTGGGTCCTGGCCTGTGTGTTCATCCGGTTTTTGGAGGACAACGAACTGGTGGAAACGCCGAAGCTTTCGGGTCCGGGGGCACGGTTGCAACGGGCGCGGGATGAGCATGAGCTTTTCTTCCGGCAGCACCCCACCGAGACGGAGCGGGAATACTTGCTCGGAGTGTTCGGGGAGATGGGGCGGTTGCCGGGCATGAAGGAGTTCTTCGACAAAAAGCACAATCCTCTTTGGCTGGTCGCGCCTTCAGGCGATGCCTGCCGGGAGCTGTGGCAGTTTTGGCAGAAGACCAGTCCCGAGACCGGGGCGCTCTTGCATGACTTCACCGATCCGGAATGGAACACGCGATTCCTCGGCGACCTCTACCAGGACCTCTCTGAGGCCGCTCGCAAGCGTTACGCCTTGCTCCAGACGCCGGTGTTTATCGAGCGGTTCATCCTCGACCGCACGCTCACCCCGGCCATCGAGACGTTTGGCTTTCGCGAGGTGCGGATGATTGATCCGACCTGTGGTTCCGCGCACTTTCTGCTCGGCGGATTCGAGCGGCTCTTCCGCATCTGGCAGGCGGAATGTCCGGGCGAAAACCCGCGCGTGCTCGCACAGCGGGCGCTCGCTCAGGTCTTCGGCGTGGACTTGAACCCGAACGTCATCAGCATCGCGCGGTTCCGGCTGCTGCTAGCGGCTCTCAAAGTATGCGGGGAAAAGCGGCTGAAGGACGCGCCGGATTTTCGGATACACGTGGCTGCGGGAGATGCGCTGCTGCACGGGGCACGCTTCGATGACAAAGGAAAGCCCTACTATGCCGAGCGCCAGACGATGTTCGAGGGAGACGCACGGGAGTTCCGCGACGAACTCAAGCACCACTACGAGGTCGAGGACGTCGAGGCCCTGCACCGCATCCTCGGGCAGCAATACCACGCCGTCGTCGGCAATCCGCCCTACATCACCGTGAAGGACGGCGCCGTCAGCGAGCTCTACCGCGCGCGCTACCCCTCGTGCCACCGCGCGTATTCGCTCGCCGTGCCCTTCATGGAGCGCTTCTTCGACCTCGCGGTCAAAGGCGACGGCACCCCGCAGCAGCCGGCCGGATTCGTCGGGCAGATTACGGCGAATTCCTTCATGAAGCGCGAGTTTGGCAAGAAGCTCATTGAGGAATACCTCCCGCGCTGGGACCTCACGCACGTCCTCGACACCGCAGGTGCTTTCGTTCCGGGGCATAACAGTGAAGGCACACCCACGGTCATTCTTTTTGGGAAAAATCAGCCACCCGTGAGTAGCGCCATTCGCACCGTGCTCGGCATTCGCGGGGAACCGGCAACGCCCGCAGAGCCCGCGCTGGGCCTTGTCTGGCAGGCCATCGTCCAACAAATCGACAGACCCGGAAGTGTGAGCGAATGGATGAGCGCAAATGACTCTCCGCGCGACAAGTTTCATCAGCACCCTTGGAGCATTGGAGGCGGCGGAGCGGCGGAACTGAAGGACCAAATTGACGAGGGCGCTGCTACGTTTCTACGCCAACACATCACCGCGATTGGGTTCTTGGGAATGACACACGCGGACGAGGCTATGCTGGCAACGGGTGATGACTTTCGGCGCTCTGCGGTAGAAGCGAATACTTTCAAACCCCTCGTCGCTGGTGATGTGGTCCGAGACTGGCAGGTCACAGTCGCGGAAAGCGTCTTGTTTCCTTACGACCCACTTAGAGGTCTTTTTGGATTGGCGTCGTTTCCGCAGCTTCATCGCTGGCTATGGCCAATGCGGACTCCGCTGGGCAATCGCGCAACCTTTAGTAAGGCAACTTACTTTGCCGAGGGACGAGCTTGGTGGGAGTGGCATCAAGTCGCACTCGACCGGCTTAACCCACCGCTCACCATCACCTTTGCGTTTGTAGCCACTCACAATCATTTTGTCCTTGAAGGGAGTGCCAATGTATTCAAACAGACGGCTCCCGTAATTAAGCTCCCCGCGAGTGCGACTGAGAAAGAGCATGTGGCGTTGCTCGGCACGCTGAATAGTTCAACTGCTTGTTTCTGGTTGAGGGCAGTTTCGCAGGCGAAGAGTAGCTTTATCGAAGCTTGGGAAACTCGATACGAGTTCGACAGCGCCAAAGTTAAACAGATTCCCATCCCCGCGCGCCAGCCCACGCAGCTTCCGACCGCGCTCGACAAAACCAGCACGGCCCTGCAGGGCCAGTCGCCGGCGGCCACGCTGGCGAGTTGGGGCGGCCCCGAGAGCGGGGACCTGCGCCCGTGGCTGGCGAGCGCCCGCGACCAGGCCACGCGCCTGCGGCGGCAGCTCATCGCCTGGCAGGAGGAGCTGGATTGGCAAATCTACGAAGCCTTCGGCCTCGTGGAGGGCGCGGCAGAAAGCGGCCCCGCCGCCGTGAGCCTGCCGGAGGGCGCCGCGGTGGACGCCATTCCGCCGGAGGGCATCGAGCTGGGCCAGCGGGCCTTCGAGATCGTGCTGGCGCGGCGCATGGCCGCGGGCGAAGCGCAGAGCACGTGGTTTGAACGGCACGGCTCCACGCCCCTCACCGAACTCCCAGCAAAATGGCCCGCCGCGTATCGGGAGCTGGTTGAGCGCCGCCTCCGCCGCATCGCCGACGACCCGGCCATCCGCCTCATCGAACAGCCCGAATACAAGCGCCGCTGGAACACCAAGCCGTGGGACGAGCAATTCACCCAAGCCGCACGCGACTGGCTGCTCGCCCGGCTGGAAGGCTACTTTCACGAGGGCCAGCGCGTGTGCGACCTCAAAGGTTCTTTCGACCCCACCGTCCACGGTTTCACCGCCGCGACTCGCCCGCACCTCGTCTCCGCCAATCAACTGGCCGATGTCGCACAAACGGACAAATGGTTCATGGAAGTGGCCGAGAACTACGAGGGAAGCAGTGGCTTCTCCGTGCCAAAGCTCGTCCGCGAATTGGTCGAATCCGAGTCCGTCCCCTATATGCCCATCCAACGCTACAAAGAGAGCGGCCTGCGCAAACGCCAGGATTGGGAACAGATATGGGATCTCCAGCGCCGGGAGGACCAGATCGAAGCCGAAGAGAAGGTCGATGAAGCAGGGATCACCGGCGTGGAGCGCCTGCGCCGCCAAGCCCTCGCGAAAAAGCGCAAGAATGCCGAACTTGGCGACATCCCCGTCCCGCCGAAATATGCCAGCACGGATTTCAAGAAGGACACCTTTTGGAAACTACGCGGCAAACTCGACGTGCCGAAGGAACGCTGGGTCAGCTACCCCGGCGCCGAGCGCGCGGGAGATGCTTCGCTCCTCATCGCCTGGGGCGGATGGGATCACCTTCAGCAAGCCCAATCGCTGGCCGAATACTACCTCGACGCCAAGGACAACCAAGGCTGGCAGGGCGACCGCCTCAAGTCCCTGCTCGCCGGCCTCGCCGACCTCATCCCGTGGCTCAAGCAATGGCACAACACCCCCGACCCCAACCTCGGCATGGGCCTCGGCGACTACTTCGCCGGCTTCCTTGACGAACAATGCCGAGGGTTGTCCACGACACCCCAAGATCTGGAGTGCCTTCGGATGGGCACCTTGGTAACTCAGACGACCTAATCCTTAACCATGGCAACCTCACACCGACCTCCAGTTGTGCTTCACCCAAGCGGCCTTTACTCCCAATTGCTGAGTGAGCGAGATGGTTCATCCGCGCCGTCCTCCCGGTCACGACGGAACCCACGCTGCAGCAACTGGCCGCTCTACTCACCCCACCATGATTGATTCCTCTCTCCTTCTCAGCCAGCTCCAGAGCACGAAGACCTCCCGCACCACCATGGTGAAGCGGTTGGAGGATGATCTGCGGAAGCGCTGTGACGAGGAGCCGACCGTGGATGCGCCGTTGAAGGTGCAGTATGAGGCGGCGAAGGCGGGGAAGCGCACGGCGCTGACTTACAAGGCCTGGCGGGAGGAGGAGCTGACGAATGTCGCAGTGGCGTGGGTCCTGGCCTGCGTGTTCATCCGGTTTCTGGAGGACAATGAGCTGGTTGAGACGCCGAAGCTTTCGGGGCCGGGTGCGCGATTGCAGCGGGCGCGGGATGAACATGAGCTTTTCTTCCGGCAGCACCCGACGGCGACGGAGCGGGAATATTTGCTGGGCATGTTCGAGGAGATGGGGCGGCTGCCGGGAATGGAGGAGTTCTTCGACAAGAAGCACAATCCTCTCTGGCTGGCCGCGCCTTCAGGCGATGCCTGCCGGGAACTTTGGCAGTTTTGGCAGAAGACCGATGCCGTCACTGGGGCGCTCGTGCATGACTTCACTGATCTGGAGTGGAACACCCGCTTCCTCGGCGACCTCTACCAGGACCTCTCCGAAGCGGCCCGCAAGCGTTACGCGCTGCTCCAGACGCCGGTGTTCATCGAGCAATTCATTCTCGACCGCACGCTCACACCGGCCATCGAGACGTTTGGCTTTCGGGAAGTGCGGATGATTGATCCCACCTGCGGTTCCGCTCACTTTTTGCTCGGCGGATTCGATCGGCTCTTCCGGATCTGGCAGGCGGAATGTCCGGGCGAAAACCCGCGCGTGCTCGCGCAGCAGGCGCTCGACCAGATGTTCGGCGTGGACTTGAACCCGAACGTCGTTGGCATCGCGCGTTTCCGGCTGCTACTGGCCGCACTGAAAGCCTGCGGGGAGAAGCGGCTGAAGGATGCACCGGATTTTCGGATACAGGTGGCTGCGGGAGATGCGCTGCTGCACGGCCGCCGCTTCCGGGAAATGGAGGGGGAAAGCCGCAGACAAACGCTGTTCGAGTCCAGAGAGGAAGTCTTCCGCGACGAACTCAAGCACCACTACGAGGTCGAGGACGTCGAGGCCCTGCACCGCATCCTCGGGCAGCAATACCACGCCGTCGTCGGCAATCCGCCCTACATCACCGTGAAGGACGGCGCCGTCAGCGAGCTCTACCGCGCGCGCTACCCCTCGTGCCACCGCGCGTATTCGCTCGCCGTGCCCTTCATGGAGCGCTTCTTCGACCTCGCGGTCAAAGGCGACGGCACCCCGCAGCAGCCGGCCGGATTCGTCGGGCAGATTACGGCGAATTCCTTCATGAAGCGCGAGTTTGGCAAGAAGCTCATTGAGGAATACCTCCCGCGCTGGGACCTCACGCACGTCCTCGACACCGCAGGTGCTTTCGTTCCGGGGCATAACAGTGAAGGCACACCCACGGTCATTCTTTTTGGGAAAAATCAGCCACCCGTGAGTAGCGCCATTCGCACCGTGCTCGGCATTCGCGGGGAACCGGCAACGCCCGCAGAGCCCGCGCTGGGCCTTGTCTGGCAGGCCATCGTCCAACAAATCGACAGACCCGGAAGTGTGAGCGAATGGATGAGCGCAAATGACTCTCCGCGCGACAAGTTTCATCAGCACCCTTGGAGCATTGGAGGCGGCGGAGCGGCGGAACTGAAGGACCAAATTGACGAGGGCGCTGCTACGTTTCTACGCCAACACATCACCGCGATTGGGTTCTTGGGA
This sequence comes from uncultured Prosthecobacter sp., assembly GCA_964390165.1. Lineage (GTDB taxonomy): Bacteria > Verrucomicrobiota > Verrucomicrobiia > Verrucomicrobiales > Verrucomicrobiaceae > Prosthecobacter. The sequence goes on from CAYMHJ010000291.1 coordinate 7,499, forward strand.
ATGACACACGCGGACGAGGCTATGCTGGCAACGGGTGATGACTTTCGGCGCTCTGCGGTAGAAGCGAATACTTTCAAACCCCTCGTCGCTGGTGATGTGGTCCGAGACTGGCAGGTCACAGTCGCGGAAAGCGTCTTGTTTCCTTACGACCCACTTAGAGGTCTTTTTGGATTGGCGTCGTTTCCGCAGCTTCATCGCTGGCTATGGCCAATGCGGACTCCGCTGGGCAATCGCGCAACCTTTAGTAAGGCAACTTACTTTGCCGAGGGACGAGCTTGGTGGGAGTGGCATCAAGTCGCACTCGACCGGCTTAACCCACCGCTCACCATCACCTTTGCGTTTGTAGCCACTCACAATCATTTTGTCCTTGAAGGGAGTGCCAATGTATTCAAACAGACGGCTCCCGTAATTAAGCTCCCCGCGAGTGCGACTGAGAAAGAGCATGTGGCGTTGCTCGGCACGCTGAATAGTTCAACTGCTTGTTTCTGGTTGAGGGCAGTTTCGCAGGCGAAGAGTAGCTTTATCGAAGCTTGGGAAACTCGATACGAGTTCGACAGCGCCAAAGTTAAACAGATTCCCATCCCCGCGCGCCAGCCCACGCAGCTTCCGACCGCGCTCGACAAAACCAGCACGGCCCTGCAGGGCCAGTCGCCGGCGGCCACGCTGGCGA
>CAYMHJ010000292.1:0-8149 GCA_964390165.1 uncultured Prosthecobacter sp.
TCATGGCTTCAAAGGCCCGTTTCGCGATGGCGCGGTCGGGATTCTTGAAGGCTTCGTTCAGGGCGACGGGGGTGATCTGCCAGTGAATGCCCCATTTGTCTTTGCACCAGCCGCAGTGGCTCGCCTCGCCGCCGTTGTCGATGATGGCATTCCAGTAGCGGTCGGTCTCGGCCTGATCCTGCGTGGCGACCTGGAACGAGAAAGCCCAGTCATGCACCACCGCAGGCCCGCCATTCAGCCCGATGCACGGAATGCCCATCACGGTGAACTCCACCGTCAGCACCTCGCCTTCCTTGCGCGATGGATTGTCCGCCGGCGAGCAGTGCACCGCCGTGACAAAGGAATCCGGAAACGTCGCGGCGTAGAAGCGCGCGGCCGCCTCGGCGTCTCCATCATACCAGAGACAGATCGTGTTTTTCGCGGGTTGGTTCATGAAGGCGAAGACGGTGAGTGGTGGCGGCAGGCAGGATCCGGCGCGAGCGAACTACTGCCGCGTGAAGATCACCGGCGGGCCGCAAGGAGCGCTTTTGCCGTCTTTCCAGGACACGCCTTCGAGCTTGAAGTGGTTCGCGTCGAGGAAGGTGTAGGTGGCTCCGTGCATGTGCATGTCCTTCGCGGTATTCAGGCCGGGCGTCGGCGCGAGGTCAAAGGTCAGCGAGTCGGCGGTGCTCTTCACGAGCCTCATCCGTGGCTGGTTTCGCAACATGCAGTAGTGCGTCATCGTGAGCTTGCCATTCACATCGTGATACACGCTGAGCATTTCCATCGGCGTGCCTCCTGCGAAGGTTTCCTGAATCACCGAATCACCCGCGATGAGGCGGAACTCGGTGTTCATCGTGCCCATTTCCGGTGATTCGCCGGACCATTTGCCAACGAGTGTCTTCATGCGCTCAAAGGCGGCAGATCCCTTGTAGGGCGGCATGTCAGCACAGGCTGCGTGGTTTGTTATGCCAGTCTGGCATGAAGTGAGAGCCGCGCAGGCGGCGATCGTGAGGATGAGCACGTGTTTGATCATGGAAGCGATGGGTTGTGGTTATGAAACAGACCAGGCCGCGCCGGAAGGCCGCCCGTCACAGCATCGACGAACGATATTCTCCGGCGAAGACATAAAAGTGAAAAAAAAGCCAGAGGCACGGGCCTCTGGCTTCGAGAAGTGTGAGATCGATGGCTTTTTCGACTTATTTGGCAGGGAAGGGGCTTTTGATCATGGCCTTGAAGGCATCGGTGATCTTGGCGACGGCGTCTTTGGGGCCGGTGAGCTTGATGAATACCGGTGCGTCCGAGCCGGGGACGATGGCTCCGAGCAGGGTGTAGTTTTCCTTCGGGGTCTTCGGGCCAAACATGGCGCCATCGTTGTAGGTGCCGGTGGCGGTGACGAGGGTGACTTTGGTGCCATTGGCATCGAGTTCCTCAGTCTTGGACTCCGGTGGGCTGGCGAACTGGCCGAGCCAGCGGTCCACATTTGCCTTGGCATCGCCGCCCTGACCTGCGCCGAAGTAGTAGAAGACGGCTTCGAGGGGCTTTTCAGCTCCTTCGACGGTGATGTTCAGGGTGCCTGCACGCATCGGGCTGGTGGGTGGCACGGAGGCCCAGGCAGCGGGATAATTGAAGTTCAGTCCGGCGACGGGGAGCTTGCCATCTTCGGCAAAGGTGGTGGTACCAAGAGCGGCGAGGGCAAGGAGGGTGAGGAGGCGTTTCATGATCAAGGATGGTTAGTGGTGAATACGATGAAGGCGGACTCGCGCCCGCCTTCAGAAATGGGATTTACTTAGTGACGTGCATCACGCCCTTCATCAGCAGCCAGTGGCCGGGGAAGGTGCACATGTAGGGGTAGTCGCCTGCTTCGGCGGGTGCGGTGAACTCGATGGTTTCATTCGCATTCGGCATGACGAGTTTGGTGTGGGCGAGGATGTCCTCCTTCGAGGCATCGGGGACGTAGCTTTTCGCCATGGCCTGGGGATCGGTCATCATGGCGTTGGCCTGGGCACCCACGGCCATGTCTTTGCCAGGCTTGATGAGGAGGAAATTGTGCGGCTGCGGGGCGATGCTGCCCGTGTTGTTCAGTGTGAGCTTCACTTTCTGACCGGCTTTGACGCTGAGGTCGGTCTTATCGTAGCCGAGAGGATTGGAGGCGTGAGGCTTGAGTTCGATGACGGCGACGTCGGCATCCTGGGCGGACGCGAACAGGGCAAACACGGAGAGTGCAGAGATGGCAGCTAGTTTTTTCATGGGTGTTTTCAGAGGGGGGTGACTAATCGGGCCGCAGCGTCGCTGGTTTTCAACCTTTTTGTCTTGGCGACAAGGGATACGGCGCAGCCTTCGCCAAGGTTGGGTCAGGCCAGCTTGGCGAGCACTTTTTCGACGGTGTTCTCCACGGTGAGGCCGTGTTTCTTGCGGAGACCTGCGGGTGAACCGTGTTCGACAAATTCATCCGGCCAGCCAATGCGGACGACGGGCGTCTTGATGCCGGCATCATTGAGAAGCTCCACCACGCCACAGCCGAAGCCGTTTACGAGGATGTGATCTTCAAGAGTGCAGACGACTTTTACTTTTGCAGCGATCTGCCCGATGAGCGCGCTGTCGAGAGGCTTGATCCAGCGCGGGTTGATGAGAGCCACAGAGAATCCTTTGGCCTCAAGCTCGGCCTTCGCCTGTTCTGCGACGGAGAACATGTCTCCGAGTCCGATCAGGGCCACGTCGCTGCCATCAGCAACGAGTTCGGCTTTGCCGATTTCGAGAAGCTGGGGCTTCGGCTTGGGCGTGACGCCAGGTCCATTGCCGCGCGGGTAGCGGATGGCGATGGGGCCCTTGTCGTAGTTCGCCATGGTCCAAAGCATATCCACGAACTCGTCTTCGTCCTTCGGCTGCATGTGGACGAGTCCGGGCACGCCGCGCAGGTAGGCGATGTCGAAGAGGCCGTGATGCGTCGGGCCGTCGTCACCGCTGAGACCGCCGCGGTCCATGCAGAGGCGCACGGGCAGGCTCTGGATGGCCATGTCATGAATGATCATGTCAAAGGCGCGCTGCATGAAGGTGGAGTAAATCGTCAGGAAGGGGCGCAGGCCCTGCGTGGCAAGGCCGCAGGCAAAGAGCGCTGCATGCTCCTCAGCGATGCCGACATCGAAGTAGCGCTCGGGGATTTCTTTTTTGAAAACGATGAGGCCGGTGCCGCCGGGCATGGCTCCGGTGATGGCGACGATGCTCTTGTCCGCCTTGGCGAAGTCGGTGACGCTGCGGCCGTAGATCTGCGAGTAGGTCGGCTTGTCGGTGGCGGCGGTTTCGCCGGTCTCGACCTTGTATTTGCCGAGCCCGTGGAATTTCAGCGGGTCTTCCAGCGCGGGCTTGTAGCCGCGGCCTTTTTCAGTGAGCACATGCAGAATGACGGGCTCATTCTGATTCTTCAGGAAGTCAAAGGTCTGGATCAGCAGCGGCAGGTTGTGTCCGTCGATCGGGCCGTAGTAGCGGATGCCGAACTCATCAAACATCGTGCTGCGGTTGTGCGGCCCTTCGCTCTGCGGGAGGAGCAGACCCTTCGCTGTCTTCTCCACGCGCTCCGCCAGCTTGCGCACGCCGCCGCCGAGCATGAACTCGACGAACTTCGCCGCTTTCTCATGCAGATTGGCAAAGCCGGGATGCGTGGCGATGGCATTGAAGTAACCCGCCATGGCACCGACGTTTTTGTCGATGCTCCATTCGTTGTCGTTGAGGACGATGATGAGCTTCTTGGTATGCGCGGAGACGTTGTTCAGCGCTTCAAAGACGGGCCCACAGGTGAAGGCTGCATCACCTGCGACGCAGATGACGTGCTCGTCCGTGCCTTTCAGATCGCGCGCCGTGGCCATGCCGAGCGCGGCGCTGACGGAGGTGCCGGCATGGCCTGCGCCGTAGCAGTCGTGCGGGCTTTCGCTACGGAGGAGGAAGCCATTGAGTCCCTGGTACTGGCGGATGGTGTGGATCTTGTCCCAGCGGCCAGTGATCATCTTGTGGACGTAGCCCTGATGCGCCACATCGAAGACAAACTTGTCCTTCGGCGTGTCAAAGACGCGATGCATGGCGAGCGTGAGCTCCACGACGCCAAGGTTTGGACCGAGATGCCCGCCCGTTTCGGCGAGAGTCTCGATGAGTGTCTGGCGGATCTTCTCTGCGAGGTCAGGCAGCTTTTCGAGCGGCAGAGCTTTCAGGTCGGCAGGGCAGGTGAGGGGAGTCAGGTCGGTATCCACGTGAGGGTCAGAGAAGTGTCAAAAGAGTCGGATTTCATCGCCGCCATCCTCGGTTTCAGGACGGGAGGCGGGGCGGCGTCGGACGGCGGGCCGTGATTTATCCTCGGCGGGAGCGGCTGGTTCGTCTCTTCCGGGTTCAAAAGCAGCCAGTTCGGCCTTTCCGTCGGCTTTGAGGCTGATGCTCTCGATGCGCTGGCGGGCGCTTTCGATACGCTGGCGGCAGCGCTGGAGCAGTGCCATGCCTTCTTCATAGGCGGTCACCATCTCATCCAATGGCATGCGGTCGGACTCCATGCTGCCCACGATCTCCTCCAGGCGATCCATGGCCTGTTCAAAGGAAAGTTCGGGGGAGGGCGCGTTGCTCATGAGTGGGTGGGGATCGGGGCGCGCATTATCAGGAGTGCGCGGGTGGTGGCAAGCGGGAAAACCACCCTCAACCTACCTGTTCTTCTTCGCCCTCTTCGCAGGAACGGGCGGTGGGGGAAGATCGTCACCGGGTTGATTCGAGAATCGGAAGGGATCATTCAGGCGTCGCATCTCGGCGAGCAGCAGAGACTCCAGCTCCTGGAGCTTTGCTGCATGCTTCGGGTCTTTGGCCAGGTTGGGTCTGCCGTGCTCGGGGAGCAGTTCCTCGGGGTTTTCGGCGAGGTTGAAGAGCTGTGTCTCATTCACGCTGCGGTCCGGGGCCTCGTAGCGGATGAGCTTCCAGTCGCCCTGCTTCACGGCTCTCATGCCAGGCTTGCTGCCGCCCGAATACGCGCCGTAGAGCACGTCGCGGATCACCTTTTTCCCGCCGGTGAGCACGGGCTTGAAGCTGATGCCTTCGTTCGTCTCGGGCGGCTGCACTCCGGCGAGATCGCAGAGCGTGGCGAGCACGTCGAGGAGATAGATGTTTCCCTCCACGCGTTTTCCGGCGGCGATGCCGGGGCCTTTGACGATGAAGGGCACGCGCCAGGTGTGCTGGTAGAGGTTTTGTTTGCCCATGAGACCATGGCGGCCGATCGACATGCCATGGTCGGCGGTGTAGATGATGTAGGTGTTGTCGAGCTCATCCATCTCTTCGAGACGCTTCAGCACGCGGCCGATCTGAATGTCGATGTTTTCACTGCATGCATACTGGCGGCCTATCTCATTGCGGATACTGGCCTCGTCCCGCCGCTTCCAAACGCCGCTGACGGACACCTCATCGCGAACATCGGCGTGTGTCATGTCAAAGGGGTGCTTCACCAGATAGTTTTCGGGCAAAGGTGGCTGTTTGGAATGCTGTGAGGGAGGGGTTGTCTCGTCTGTGTGGTTCGTGGCACCATACTTGGCCAGCAGCTCAGGTCTGCCATCGCGCGTGTCATGCGGGTGCGAAAAGCCGTAGTAGATGAGGAAAGGCTTGGTGTCCTTCGTGGCCTCGCGCTCGCCGAGATAGTTCATCACCTGGTCGCCATGCCAGGTGCTGCCGGACTCATCATCGCCGCCACGTTTGGTGGCGTCTTTGCGCACGGTGAAGAGCTTGTTCGCGGCCTCGTAGCTGTTACCCATCTTGCAGGTGCGCATCGTGGCATAGCCTGCGCGATTGAAGACCGCCGGGATCGTCTGCTGATCGAGGGCGGGCGGGCTGGTCTTTGCCCCCCAGGGCGCAGGCGGCAGATGCCACACCGTGCGCCCGCTCATGATCATGTGCCGCGATGGCATGCACACCGCGCCGCTGAAGGAGCCCATGTGATACGCCCCATCAAAGACCACGCCCTGCGCCGCCAGCTTGTCGAGATTAGGTGTCTCCAGCGTGGACTTCGGATTGTACATCTTTAAATCAAAGGGCGACTGGTCATCGACAAGGATGAAGAGAAGGTTCGGACGCTTCTCGGCGGCAAAGGATGAGCCGAGAATGACGAATGACGAAAGGATGAGGCTGAGCAGACGCATGGCTGGCAATGAACGGCTTCATCCCCGGCACATTTCAGCCGTATGCGGATATGAATGCAAAACCTGCATCCATTGCCACCTTCCGGCGAAGCAACGAACACCTCGGCGAGACAACTCGCCTCACGGCAGCTTCAGCGGCACGTAGGCGGCGGCGAGGTCGATCTTGAACCGCCAGCCCACGACTTCATCTGGCTGGTCGGCGGCGCGTTTAAAGTTCAGCGTCACGGCGCAGTCTTCGCGGCGGAGGCGGTACGGAAGTTGGTAGCTTACAGTCATCGTGGTTGGATCATACCGGGCTGGCACCGTTCCTAGCCCTGCCACGCGCAGCCGCACTGACTCCGGGACCACCGTGCCCAGACGTACCAGCTTGGCCGTGATGACCGGCTGGCGCTCCTTCACGAGTTCTTCGGGCACGGGGGAGAGCTCCACGAGTGCATTTCCCTTGTCGTCCTTGGCATTCGTGGTCAGGAAGTGATTCGAGGACACATCACCCCGGCCGCGGAAGCTGGTGGCGAGCTTGAAGTTTGTGTCGCTGTCCCCATGAATGATGTAGCGCCCTAGTTTTCCCAACGGTGTGTCCCAGGTTACTTTCTGATTGTTCACTGTGATCAGGGTTTCATAGCCCACCTGGTGGGCCAGCTCCGTGGTGCTGTCATCAAAGATGCCGAAGGGATAAGCGAAGGAGGTGCAGGTGATGCCGAGGTTCTTTTCCAGGAACTCCTTGGAGTCCTTCAACTCGCCCAGCAGCCATAGCTGGTGGTCCGCCTCGCTGCGTTTTTTATTCCCGCGCAGGCTTTCATGGGAGACGCTGTGGCTGCCGATCTCGCAGCCGTGCTTCATCATCTCGCGGATCTGCTCCCAGCTCAGCGAGCGCCCGCCGATGTTCACATACTTCTTGTAGAGGTAGATGGTGAAGGGGAATCCGTATTCCTTCAGCACAGGGTAGGCGTAAGTGTACACCCCCTCCCAGCCGTCATCCATGGTGATGACGATGGCTTCCTCCGGGATGTTTTTCCTGCCCTTCCGCCATTCCAAAACATCGTTCAGGGAGATGACCGGGATGCCGGATTCCTTGATGGCCTTCATCTGCTCGGCGAACTTCGTACCGTTGATCAGCATCGGACTGCCGCCGCGAGCTTTGAAGTCGTGGTAGCCGAGGATGGAGACCACAGCGGATTTGTTCAGTTCAAAGGGCTCGGCCTTGGGTGCCTCCACCTCGGGTTTCACCGTCTCAAAGACTGCGCTGTTCAGCACTCTGGCCTCCAAGGCCTCCTGTTCAGGAGTGAGAACTGGCTCGGCCTTCTTTTTTGGCGCTTCCTCCGTCGGTGTGGTCAGGCCTGCCAGCCGGGCCAGACGGTCGAGTTTGGCCTCGATGCGCTTGCATGAGGTGAGGCAGGTGAAGGCCGCGAGGAGGCAGATCGGAAAAAGCCGCATGGGCTGCGTTTAAACGACGATGCTGGAGGGTGCAACCCTCAGACAAACACCACCAAACACCATCAAACCAGAGACTTGCACTTCGAAGTCTCGGACAAGGGAGACTCAAAGCGCGGCTCCGCCGTGTGCGGCGTGTTTGAATTTGACCATGGAAAGATTGAGTTCCAAGAGATTGCGGCCCGATGCCTGCTTAATGCGTCGCGGTCATCTCCAAATACCCCCTGTATAATCATGCAAATTGCTCCCGCATCCGTCTCCGTCGGCACCCTCGTGCCCGACTTCACCATGGAAACCTACGAGCCCGCCCTGGGCGACTTCGGCAAGGTCTCGCTCGCCGAACTCAAAGAAGCCGGCAAGTGGACGATCCTCGTCTTCTATCCCGCAGACTTCACCTTCGTCTGCCCGACCGAGTTGGCCGACCTCGCCGACAAACAGGACAAGCTCGCTGAACTCGGCGCACGCGTCATCGCCGTGTCCACCGATACCAAGTTTGCCCACATGGTCTGGCGCAACACGGAAGGTCTCATGAAGAACGTGAAGTACACCCTCGCCGCTGACCCGACCGGCACGGTAAGCCGTCT
>CAYMHJ010000293.1:0-8127 GCA_964390165.1 uncultured Prosthecobacter sp.
TTCGGTCACTCAAATAAGTACTGCTTCCTCTACGACTAAAGCAGCGATGTGTATGCCGCCTCCACAGCCTGGTTGCACGAGGCAGACCAGCACAAGCTCAGCCGCAGCGCCTTTACCCGCAAAGCCTACTGCCAGAGCTGGGGCTGCCACACGGGGGAAAGCATGAGCCGGGCCTGGAAAAAGGCCACCGGCGTCCCCATGGTCGGAGCCATCGGCAAGACGGACTACTCCTTCATGCATCTGCGGAACTGGACCGTGGCACTCGGCGACGGCGCCCGATGGACGCGGTGAAAAACAGGACCGAATTGAGCTTAAAGCTCATCTTCGCCGTCTGATCGCCACCCTCAACGACGTATAACATGAATCCTATGACTCGTCTGCTCCTCGCCGCCGTTCTCCTCGCTCTTCTTGCCTTCACGGTCCTCCCGGCGAACGCCCAGGCCCCGAAGCGCGGCCCCGCCGATGCTGATCTCGATACCTGGGCGGCAAAAGGTGATGCTGATGCGCAGTTCGAGCTCGGCCTCCGTTATCTCACCGGCGAGGGTCTGAAGAAGGACGAAAAGCTCGGCAAGGAGTGGATGGAGAAAGCCGCCGCTCAAAAGCACCTCCGCGCCCAGTTCGTCATGGGCTCTCTTTATGAAGACGGCGTCGGTGTGAAAAAAGACGAGTCCAAGGCGGTCGAGTGGTATCGCAAATCCGCCGAGAACGGATTTGCCCCCGCGCAGTTCGCCACGGCCATGGCCTATGACCTCGGGCGTGGCATCAAGCAGGATGCCGTCAAAGCCACCGAGTGGCTGGAAAAAGCCGCCGAGCAGAATCACCCCCAGGCCCAGACCGCCCTTGCCTCCAAGTATGAGCGCGGTGTCGGTGCCACAAAAAACCCCTCCAAGGCCGCGCTCTATTACCTCCGCGCCGCGCAGCAGGACTTCGTGCAGGCCATGAGCCGCCTCGCCAATCTTTATTACACCGGCAGCGGTGTCCCGCTTGATTACCGCCGTGCTGGAGCCTGGTATCAGCGTGCCGCGAAAAGCGAAGACCCATGGGCCGCGAACAACCTCGCCTGGTTCCTCGCCACATGCCCGGATGAGAGTCTGCAAAACGGAGAGCAGGCCGTGCTCCACGCCTCCAGAGCCCTCCGCATGATGGACGAAGCAGGCGAAGATCAGCGCTACGAGATGATCGACACCAAGGCCGCCTGCCTCGCCCGCAATGGCGAATACCTCGAAGCCATCCTCTGGCAGAAACGTTCGCTCGCCCTCCTCGCCGAGGACAAGGAGATCACCGATGAAGAGCGCAAGCAGCTCAAAGCCGAATTCGATACGCGCCTGAAGCTTTATCAGCAGGAGAGCCCCTACAACGAGCCCGAACCGAAGATCGAAAAAGAAGCTGCACCACTCCCGCAGGACACTATCCTGCAGGACGAAGGCATCCCCGGCTCCGACTCGAAGCCGAAGAAGAAAAAGTCCGGCAGCAAAGGCACCGTCGTCTGAATCACTTTGCGCCTGTGATCTCCGCGACGTAGTCGAAAAAGGCCCGCTTGCGAGCCGATGAGATGCCCCAGTTCACCGGCGGAGACTGGTAGCCTTCATCCAGCGGTTCGCCTTTTCTCCGGAAGTCAAACCAGCCCCAGGAGACGTGATCCGCCACGGCTGACGCGAAGTTGTTCTCCGGCTGGTCGAAATTCTCGTGATCATCTTCATTGAAGAGGATCGGCATCGGCCTGTAGCCGGGCACTGCTCGCGTCTGCTTCACCATCTGGGTGATGCGTGCAGGGTCCTTCACGCCATTGCCATGAAGCAAAAGGAAGTCCGATGAGCGCACCACATTCTCCTTCGGAATCGCCCCGCCACCGTAGCTGGTGCCCACCAGCAGGCGCCGCCCATCCTTCTCCGTTTTACGCACGCGTTCGATGAGTTCGTGAATGCGTTCAGGCTTCAGGATCACATGATCATAGGCTTTGACATTGGTTTCATTGTTCACCTCCACGAGCACGTTTCGCCAGCCTCCGTCGAGCAGCCATTTCGTCGCTTCATCCGTGGCCCGGATCACCGCAGCCTCGTCTTTGAGACGCTGATCCTGCCCGAAGTAAAAGTAACCCAGGATGACGACCATCCCATTCTTGTCAGCCGCATCCAGCACACGCTTCATTCGCGCGGCGAATGCCGGGCGCAGCGATCCATCAGGAGCAAAAGCCGTGTTCTCCCAGGGCTGCGTTTTCGAATAACCCTCCGGTGAACCTCCCTGAAAATTCACTGTCACGGCCAGCAGCCCGTGGGCGCGCCACTCCGGCATCGCGGCGATGAATTCACTGACATTACGATCCGCATCCCACTGGCCTGAATCCGGGTAGGCCCAGCGCTTCGCCGTCTCTGCATTCAGGTCATCGTAGGTCGCTTGCACCATGCGCGAGTTCATGAGCAGTCCCTCGATGCGATGGCCCTTCCAGGTGCGGCCTTCATACGTTGGCCTGCCATTGAGATGAAAGTCTTCACCGACAATGCTGACGGTCGTTTGTGCCGAAGCGATGGAGCAAAAAATGCCAAGGATGATAGAGGTGCGTTTCATGGCAAAGTGGGCAGGGTCATGGTGTTGTCCTGAGTGTCAGCATGCCACTTTTTCATCGCGGCGAAGAGACGTTCGAGACGGATGCGTTGCTCAGGATCAGTGGCGATGTTGTGCAGTTCGTCAGGATCGTTTTTCAGATCATAGAGCTCAATGGCGGGCGGCTTGCCGCCGAGCGCGTGCGGGTCCATCTCACTGAGGATGCGGTAGGCCTCGGGGAACTGAGCTTTGACACGGATCGTCTCACCATAGATGCGATTCAGCCACGGCTTCATGTCGCGGAGGTCCGCATTGATGACCTTTGGCTCGTCCAGCTTCGAGCGCACGATGAGCTGATGCGTCGCATCCAGAACACTGCGTTCCTCCATGCCGCGAGGCTTGTCGAGAGAGCGACCGGAGACTTCCGCAAAAATGAACTCATGACCTTTTGCATCCGTTCTGCCTTCGATCAGTGGCTTGAGGCTGATGCCGTGCAGTAGTGAGTCGTAACGCTCACCGAGCACATCCAGCAGAGTGGGCAAAAGATCGAGTTCACTCACCAGTTCTTCACAGATGCTTGGCCTGGCACCTGGCATGCGGATGATCAGCGGCACATGCAGCCCGAGGTGGAATGGCGACATCTTCCCGTGCTGATAAGCAGGTCCGTGATCACCCATGAAGATCACCATCGTGTTCGACTCCGCGCCTGACTCCCTCAACGCCGTCATGATCTCGCCCACGACCTTGTCATTGCGCTGCACGCCATCCAGATACTCCGCCCAGTCGCGTCGCGCTGTCGGCGTATCCGGCAGATGTGCTGGCAGCTTCACATTCGCCGGATCGATGCTGATGGGCTGCTTCTCGCTGTTCACAAAGGGACGATGTGTGAACGTGGTGCTGTTGTGCAGGAAGAACCATGACCTGCCAGCCGCCCGCTTAATGATGCCGTTGAGAGCTTGTTTCGCAGACACCCGGGGCATGAAATCGTTGTAGGGGAAGCGTTCGTTCGGGGCGATATGAAGCTTTCCGCTCACGGCGGTGTGATAACCCTGAGCCGCCAGCACTTCGATCATCGTGGGTGCCGTGGTGTGGATGCGCGTGTGCAGATACGGCGGCGACTTCTTTTCCGCTTCGGTGAGCTTGTCGGCGTGTTTGAAATGATTGTTCGTGTTGTTGATGAGTCCATTCGTGTGCCCATGCAGGCCAGTCATGATGCAAGCCTTCGATGCCGAACAGACCGGATACGCCACATACGCCCGCCGAAACAGAGTCCCGCTCGCCGCCAGCGCATCCATGTGCGGCGTCTTCACATCCACCGTGCCGAGCGCGCCCATGTGCGCCCCCTGATCCTCCGTGAGGATGAAGAGAATGTTTGGCTGCGCGGCAAAGGTCGAAGATCCGAGGAGGCAGAAAATCAGCGTGAGTAGCTTCATGAGCGACTGATAACGCTCGGTGCCATCCGAAATAGCCGGCAAAAGGCGTGTCGTATCTGGCAATACAGCCGGGCCATCGGCAACAAGGTCAAGCTTTGGAAAAATAATCGTTAAAAGCAGCCTGCCAGTGGAGATAACCTCATGTTCCCCCATGTCCCCCGCCGAAACCGAACGCCATCACCGCTTCCTGCGCAGCTTCACTGCGCACGAGCCTGCCATCCGCGCCCATGTGCGGCGGCTGGTGCCCGCGCAGGCGGATGCGGACGATGTGATGCAGGAGATCAGCGTGGTGCTGTGGGAGAAGTTTGATTCGTTCCGAGACGGAGCCGATTTTAAAGCCTGGGCATTCGGTGTGGCACGCTTTGAGGTGCTGGCATGGCTGCGTGATCGTGGTCGTGACCGTTTGGTGCTTGATGAAGAAGTCATCACCAAGATCGCCGAAGAAACCACCGCCGATGAACCGCGCCTGGAGCAGCAGCGCGAAGCGCTGGAGCATTGCATGAAAAAAGTGCCCGGTGATCAGCGCGATCTGCTGATGCAGGCGTATCAGCCCGAGTCACGCATCCAAGAGGTGGCGCAGGGCAGCGGGCGCACGGTAGCAGGCTTTTATCAATGGCTGCACCGCATGAGAAAGCTCCTGCTGGAGTGCATTCGCCGCGCATTAACCCAGGAGGTAGCGTCATGAGCACGAAACTCATCGACGCCTACCTCGACGGCTCCATCACCGCGCCAGAGATGCAGCAGCTCAATTCGCTGCTGCTGGCGGATGCCGATGCGCGGCGTGAGTTTGCCGAAATCCTGAACGTGGACTCCGCGCTCGCCGCCATGGCCGCAGGCTGGACGAAGGATGAAGCGCCCGTGATTCGCCAAACAAAGTGGCGCACGTCTTCACTTCGCTGGATTGCTGCGGCAGCCAGTGTGGCGCTGTTGCTTAGCGGTTGGTGGTGGCAAGACTCGCAGCGTGCCTTTGCCACGGTGGAAAAGGCCGCCGGGGTCGTGGAAATGGCCGATGGCTCTTCGCTGCGTGCTGAATCGCACGAGATCAAAGCAGGGTCGGTGGCCATCATCACCGCACGCGGCGCTCGAATCGTGATTGAGGCTCCGGCTGAGTTCCGCTTCGAGTCCGCACAGCGTTTGCACATGAAGCGTGGTCGTCTCGCCGCCGATGTGCCGCCTGCGGCGAAGGGCTTCACGGTCATCACGCCTACCGGAGATGCAGTGGATCTCGGCACGCGCTTCGGCGTGGATGTTCCCTCCAGCGGCGCTGCTGAGGTGCACGTATTTCAAGGCGAGGTCATCACGAAGGCCTCCGGTGCCAAAGCCAAACAAAGCCTGCGCACTGGCGATGCCGTGACCTTCGACCAAGGTGCCAGCACCTCTCGCGAACTACGCTCCTCCGCTTTCATCCAGCCCGATGAAATGCCCGAACTCACCGCCGGTCTCGCCGCCGGTCAGCGTGCGCGGTCCGATGCGGCACTGGCTAAGTTGAAAAACGATCCCGCACTCATCGCACTGCTCGATTTCGAGTCCGACGAGGCCCTGCCAGGTGTGTTTCGTCGCGTGCAAGGCCGCTGGCCCGGTTCGCACGCACCGGAGTTTGTGCATGTCGGCGATCATTTGAAACTCGATGTCGGCGGTGATCGTGAGTGGCCGCAGCTCACACTCGCCGCATGGGTGCGCATCGACCGACTCGGTGCGCCGTATCAATCGCTGCTGCACACCGATGGCTGGAGCAAAAACAACCCCGGCCAGGTCCACTGGATGATCAATCGTGACACCACTATGCGCCTCGCTCTCATCGGCAACACGCTCGCGCCCGATGCCAACGAACGCGACGGTCATCCCGACTCGCGCACCTCCGTGCTGCCAGAGCAAGGACGCTGGGTCCATCTCGCCACCGTGTATGATTCGCAGGCCAAAACGGTGCGCTTTTACCTCAACGGCCAGTTTGATAAAGAAACCCGCCAGCAAGTGGCGCATCCCGCCCGTCTCGGCCCCGCGCAAATCGGCAACTGGAACCAGCAGGACCGCAAACTCAGCGGCCGCGTGGATGAACTCCTCCTGCTCGGCCGCGCCATGACCGACGACGAAATCCGCGCCCTCCATGCCGCCGGCAATCCTTACCGCTGATCACCATTCATGAGGTTCCTCTGCATTTTTTTCGCCACCTCCACCATCGCCGCGCCCATCGACTTCGTGCGCGATGTGCGACCCATCCTCCAGCAGCACTGTTACGACTGCCACGGCGAGAAAAAACAGAAGTCCGGTCTGCGCCTCGACATCAAATCCGAAGCCTTCAAAGGCGGCGACAACCACGCGCCTGACATCATCGCCAAGAGCGCGAAGGACAGCCCGCTCATCCACTTCATCACCACCGATGACGAGGACGAACTCATGCCGCCGAAAGGCAAACTCGCCGCTGCCGAGATCGAGACACTCACCACCTGGATCAACGAAGGTGCCGCGTGGCCCGATGGTGTCGATCTCGCCAAACTCGAAGACCGCCGCGATCACTGGAGCTTCAAGCCGCTGACAAAGACCGCGAGCAGTTCGATTGATGACTTTATAGCTGCCAAGCTCAAAGAAAACAGCCTCACCATGTCCCCCGAGGCCGATCCCGTTTCCTGGCTGCGCCGCGTCACTTTCGATCTCACCGGCCTGCCGCCCACACCCGAGGAAGTCGCCGAGTTTTCGAAGAACAAAGACCACGCCGCTGTTATCGAACGCCTGCTAGCATCACCGCGCTACGGCGAACGATGGGCTCAGCACTGGCTCGATGTGGTGCGCTACGCTGACACGCACGGCTTTGAAGTGAACACCGAGCGTCCGAACGCCTGGCCCTACCGCGACTACGTCATCCGTGCCTTCAACAACGACACACCGTATGACCGCTTCATCAAAGAGCAGATCGTCGGCGATGCCATGGGCCAGGATGCCGCCACTGGCTTCCTCGTCACCGCGTCCGTGCTTCTTCCCGGCCAGATTGGCAAAGACGATCAATCCAAGCGACTCGCACGGCAGGATTCCATCGACGAGATGGTGGTGAACATCGGCCAGACCTTCCTCGGCCTCAGCATCGGCTGCGCGCGTTGCCACGATCACAAATTTGATCCCATCACAGCCAAAGATTACTACGCGATGCAGGCATTCGTCGCCGGAGTCGAATACGGTGATCGTGATCTGCGCACACCCGAGGCCGAGGCCGCACGCGCGGAAGCCAAACGTCTCCAGCCGCGCCTCGCCGAGATCGACAAAGAACTCGCCCGCTTCGTCCCCTTGGTGAAATCTGGGACCGAGCGCCCCATGCTCAACGCCCGTGAAAACTCGGATCGTTTTGCGCCGACGAAGGCCCAGTGCGTGCGCTTCACCATCAAGGCCACGAACAATCTGGAGCCTTGCATCGACGAACTCGAAGTCTTCAACACCAGCGGCGAGAATGTCGCGCTCGCCACCGCAGGCACACAGCGCAAATCTGGAGGCGACATCGGTGTCGCCGAGCGGCACGAGCTGCGCTTCATCAACGACGGCCGCTACGGAAACGGTCGCAGTTGGATGGCCGCCGAGAAAGGCAAAGGCTGGGTCGAGTTGGAGTTCACGCAGGAGCAAACCATCGAGCGCGTCGTCTGGGGCCGTGATCGTGAAGGCAAATTCACCGACCGCCTCGCCATCGACTATCAAATCGAAATCGGCGACAGCGCAGGCCAGTGGCACACCGTCGCCGATGCCAGCGACCGGCAAAAGTTTGACCCAAAGAACAAAAAGCTCGTGAAACCAACGATCAGCGGCCTAAGCCCCGACGAGACCAAGCGCGCGAAGCCGCTCATCCAGGAGAAAGCCAACATCGAAGCCAAGATCAAAGCCGCCGAGAATGCGCAAAAAGTCTTCGCCGGCACCTTCCGCACGCCTGATGACATTCACTTGCTCAATCGCGGCGATCCCGAGCAACCGAAGGAGCCTGTCACACCCGCCGTGCTCACCGCGCTCGGTGATTTGAAGCTGCCGAAGGAATCAGCCGAGCAACAACGTCGCCGCGTGCTCGCCGAGTGGATTGCGAGTCCGCAGAACCCGCTCACCGCCCGCGTGATGGTGAACCGCATCTGGCAGGGCCACTTCGGCACCGGTCTCGTGCCCACTCCGAGTGACTTCGGCCATT
>CAYMHJ010000294.1:0-8112 GCA_964390165.1 uncultured Prosthecobacter sp.
CGAGGGTGAACTGGATCTGGTGGGGGTTGTCGCTGCCGGTGGGGAGGGTGATGAGGTTGCCTGCGCCGAGACTGAAGGTTTGCTCGAAGGGCTGGGCGAGGCCGCCCTGGCTGAAGGTGAGGCTAGCATTGTCGCTTCCGGGGGTGATGCCGAAGAGCATCTCTCCGGTGGCGGGGGCGGTGTAGCGGGCACCGGTGCCGGTGAGGTCATGCTCGGGGAAGCCGGCGGGGTAGCTGCGGGTGCCGGGGATGGGGGCCTTTACCCAGGTGAGGGTGCTGCTGGTGGTCTGGGTGCCGGTGTGGAGGGTCTGCCAGCCCTGGGCGGAGCCGAGGTGGCTGTAGAGCATGACGTGGAGCGGAGTGGTGCCATCGGCACTCAAGCCGACGCTGCTGGTGATGGCGGTGCCGTCGGCGAGGCGGCCTGCCCATGTGGCGGTGCCGGTGCTGCTGACGGTCTGGGTGCTCCAGGCGGCTCCCTGGGGGTAGGTGACGCTGCCGAGGAGGGGGGCGGGCGGTGTGTGGGCGGTATTCCAGCGGCCGAGGTAGTCGGTGGCCGGGGCGGTGGTGCTGTAGGCGGCGCGGAGGGCTGCGACGAGGGCGATGTCTGCGGGGACCACGGTGGGGTCGGTGATGCTGCCTTCGAGCCTGTTTTCCTCTGGCAGGAGATCGAAACGGAAGGTGAGGGGGCCGTAGGGGGCGCGGCGGGTGAGGGAGGCTTGGCCGGAAACGGGGGCGCCGCCGGTGGTGGTGGCGGTGAGGCGGCCTTTGAGGATGTGCCGGTGGATGCCGCGGGTGAGGGTGCCGGTGTAGGCGCCGGTGCTGGTGGTGGTGAGGCTGAGTGCTCCGCCGTAGCCGCCGTTGTAGCGGAGGTTTCTGTCCACGAGGCCGTGGAAGGTGCCGATGACGCCGGGGGGCAGGGCCTGCACCTCCCAGGTGAGACCAACGGGGGTGCCGGCGCCGAGGGAGTTGCTGACGGTGATGGTGACCCAGTAGTAGCCGGGAGCGGTGGGTGAGCCGGTGATGACGCCGGTTTTGCTATTGTAAGTGACGCCGGGTGGGAGGCCGGTGATGGTCCAGCGGGTGACTTCGCTGGTGGCGGTGAGCTGGCGCTGCACATTTTCGCTGACGATGGTGGGGAGGGTGAGGACGGTGGCATCGACCTGGGGACGGCGGCGGAGGGAGAGCTGGGCGGGGAAGGTGTCCATGACGCCGTAGGGGGGCAGGCGCTGCTCGGTCTCGGGGTCGAAGTTGGGGTTCAGCATGGTGACGCGGCAGAAGTAGCTGTCCTCATCCAGTGCGGTGGCGGCCTGGAGGGTAAGTTTGGGAGTGCGGGTGCCGGTGATGCGGCCATTGTCCACGAGCGGGTCGGTGCTGGAGCTGCGATACCATTCATAGGTGAGCCCGGCACCGGCGGCGGCGGTGCTGAAGGTGGCGGTCTTGCCCTCGATCAGGGTGATGGAGGGTACGGTGCGCCGGAGGACGGCGATGGGGATGGCTGCGGAGGCGACGTGACCCCATTGGTTGGAGATCAAATGGTCGTAGGTGCCGGCATCGGTGACTTTTCGGCCTACTCCGGGGAGGGTGGGGGCGGTTTGTTTGGGGATGACTTTGCCGTTTTTCCTCCAGACGCGGGTGCCGCCTTCGGAGGAGAGGGTGGACTCGACGGTGAGGGTGGTGGGGAGCTCTTCGGAGACGAGCTGGGGGCCGGACTGGCTGAGGATCTGTGCGGCGGGGGCGGCGGTGCCGGTGAGGGTGAGGACGGCGGAGGTGAAGGTGCCGTCGTCGGGGATGGATTTGTCTGTGATCTCGATGGTCCAGAGGCCCTGGCCGGACTCTCCCCAGTGGCGCATGGAGCTGACATTGAAGCTGGCGTAGTCGGCGCCGAAGTCCCATTCGCTGGCGTTGGCGAGGGTGCTGGTGACGCCTGAGGGACTGCGGAGGATGATGATCAGGTTCCCGCGATAGGCGTGGGAGATGTCGAGCGTGACGGAGACGTTTTCCACGCGCATGGGCTGGATGTCACGCATGTCGAACTGGGTTTTGAGAGTCCGCCGCTTGGGCTTCGCGGCTGGCTTGATGATGGTGGAGAGCTTGGCGGCGGCGGTGGTGGTGTCTGGCTTGGGCTGGGTGCCGGTGTAGTTGATGGCGAGGTTGGGGTCGATCTTTTTACTTGCGGTGATCTGTGGGCCGAGAGGTGTCCAGCTTTTCGCCATGTCCACGGCGGCTTGCGCCTGCACGAGCCCCCCGCCGTAGAGGTTGCTGTGCTTGATGGGCGGGAGGTGGGGCTGGTTGCCGCTGCGCTTCACCCAGGTGGCGGACCTGGGATCGACTTGTAAAGAGGACCGCAGGAGGATCTCCTTCACATCCCGCCAGCTGAGGTTCGGATTGGACTCCAGCATTAGTGAACAAACGAAGGAGACGACGGGGGCGGAGAAGGAGGTGCCCTGGAGGTTCCGGGTGTAGCTGTAGTTGAAGTCCTCGATGTCGGGCTGCTCGGGATCGGGGTTCATTCCCGCCAGCCCGGCCATGTCGCTGGAAACAAGATGCAGCGTACCACCGCCCGAGGGGCCGACGCAGGTGAGGTGGGCACCCGTTTCACTGTAGGATGCCAGCTTGCCGGTATTCGTCAGCGCGCCGACGGCGATGGCGTGGATGTCATTGGCGAGCCCGCCTTTGTTCCCCTGCTCATAGTAGGCTCTGCCATTGCCGGAGGCCCACACGGAGATGACGCCGAGCCCGCCGCGCCCCAGCTCGGCGCAGGTCTTCATGGCGTCTTGGAAAAGCGGCCCGCTCTCGCCTAGATTCATCGGCCCGGTGACCCAGCCCCAACTGTTGTTTTTAATGTCGATGAAGCGCGTGTTCGGCGGTGTGGCCGGGCCGCCCCCTTCATCGCTGACCTCGGCGGCATCGTAGGCCCCGTAAACCGTGACGCTGGCGATCTGGCTGTCGTCCAGGTCGGGATTTCCATTCAGGAGACGATGGCTGTGCAGCTTGGCCAGTGGTGCCACGCCGATGCCTCCCAGGTTGTTGTTTCCCACGCCTGCCACGATCCCCGCCACGGCTGTGCCATGGCCATCCACATCCTCGCCGGGAGAGCCTTCCTCCCGGGTGGTGATCTCCAGATGACCGAAGTTCTCTACATTGGCGGCCAGGTCTTCTTGCTCCATTTGCACGCCCGTATCCACGATCGCGACGTGGATGCCCTCCCCCTGGTGGCTTTCCCACACTTCGGGGACTTGTGCGTCCATCCTCGCCACTCCCCTGCCCTGGCCGGAGTTCAGGAGATGCCACTGCTGCGCAAACAGTGGATCGTTTGGCAGAGCCGTGGCCTCCACCGCGCGCTTCAGGAGCGGCGTCACGGATACGACCTCCGCCTGGTGGTCCAGCCTGCGTATGCCCGCCAGTGCCTCCAGCGGACTGCCGCTTCTGCTTTGCACGATGAGATGCCGGGGCGAGTAGGCCGGTCTCTCCACCAGATCCAACCCTGCGGCCGTGAGTTCGGGGGCAGCCACGGTCGGATTCTCCAGTGCCACCAGCATTTTCCCGGTAAGGATGCGCCGGGTGGCACTGTCCGCCGGTCCGTTTTCAGGATAAAGCACCATCGCAGGCCATGGCGAGCCACGCCCGACCTCTGCGGCAGCGTACTCCGCCAAATCGCGCGCGCTCGGCTGAGCAGGAATGCTCCGCACTCCCTCGTGGCCCGGAGCCATGTCGTAAATCTCATCCAGCGCGAGACGGTAGCGGCGCACCGCTTTGGAACTTTCCCGAAGGGTCACCCTTCCCGTCTCCAGCAGCGCCCGCTCTGGTTCGGAGTCTGGCACGAGGGCCAGGGGAGGAGTCTGACTGCGGACCGGGAGGCGCATGCCTGGCAATGCAGGCTCGATGGGCATCACCTCTTCCGCGTCCACACCGGAGATCTGCTCCTCCGAAACCGTACCGGAACTTCCATGGTCCAAAGCAAGCTGCCAGCCGAGGCCACCAGCTCCGAGCAGAAGCAGCACGAGAGCGGCGAGGGCGCTCCTGCGGGATTGAAAAAGGCGGGTTGAGTCCATAAGTTCCATAAAATCTCCCTCATACGCAGCCCGCCCGCTAGCTAATTTATAGAAACTATAAACTTCTGGCAGGGATTCGGCCTTCCTTCGCCTCCCGACAGCCGGCGAATTTTGAGGAAAAGCAGCGGGTGGTGGTCACCGGAATTTTTTAACGGGTTCAGATGAGATTCGCATGGACGGACAGCGCTCGTCTCCCGCAGAATCGATCCACGCACATTCGCCTTGTGACCCTATGAAGACTCTTTCGACAAGACACGGCATCGCCTCTCTGCTGGCCCTTGCGGTCTGGTCTGCATGCGCATCTGCGTCTTCGGCGCATGGCGCTGGATTCGAGTTTGAGTCAAAGGCGGATCGAGTCGTCATCACGCACAGCGGATCACCTGTCGCGCATTTTATCTTTCGAGACACGCAGGTGCTGCGCCCGCACTTCACGCATGTTCGCGCGCCTGGCGGCATCCAGGTCACGCGCAATCATCCGCCCGTGCCCGGCACTGATCCGGTGGATCACCCGGACATGCATCCCGGCATCTGGCTCGGATTTGGAGACATCAGCGGCACCGACTTCTGGCGGAACAAAGGTCACATCGTGCATGAGCGCTTCAGCGAGCCGCCCACAATCCAAAGCGATGCGCTGAGCTTCACCACCGAGTCCGCCATGCTCACCGCTGATGCCCAAAAGCTCGCGCAACTCACCACGCGCATCACGCTCACTGAAAAACACGACGCATGGCATCTCGCCTGGGACGCTGCCTTCACTCCGACCACCGAGGGCTTCTACTTCGGCGATCAGGAGGAGATGGGGCTCGGCGTCCGCGTCGCCACCGCGATCAACGAGAAGAACGGCGGCCTCATCACCAGCAGCACTGGCAAAACGACCGCCAAAGCCACCTGGGGTCAGCCCGCCGCGTGGTGCGACTACTCCGGCGCCATCAACGGTCGCCACGTCGGCATCATGATCGTCCCCGATCCCGCGAATGCGCACCCAAGCTGGTGGCACAACCGGGACTACGGCGTCTTTGTCTCCAATCCCTTTGGTCGCAAAGCCATGAAGCAGGGCGAGCCGAGCCGCATCGACGTGAAACGCGGAGAAACCTACCGCCTGCGTCACACGATCATCATCCACGCCTCGCCGGATGCGAAAGCGCCGAACCTTCAGCAACTCTTGAAATGAACGCGCAAGGTATCATCGGCATGGGCCTCATGGGCTCCGCGTTGATGCGGATGACTGAAGCTGCACGCGGTTGGGACATTGATGCGGGCCGATGTGTGAATGCCGCGACGGCGAATGAGGTCTTCGAGCACAGCGACGTCGTTTTCCTCTGCCTGCCAAACTCCAAGATCGCTCGTGAGGTGCTGAACGCGGCGAGTTTGAAGCCCGGCCTCATCCTCATCGACACCACCACCGGCGACCCAACTGAAATGGCGGCGCTGGGAGCCGAATTGGCCGCGAAGGGAGTGCATTACCTCGACGCTACCATTTCTGGCAGCAGCGCGCAGTTGTTGCAACGCGACGTGCTTCTCATGGTCGGCGGAGATTCGGCCGTTTTCGAGCGATGCCGCAAGTTGTTCGCCAAATTCGCCCGCGACGCCGTCCACGTCGGCCCCTGCGGCAACGGAGCGAAGATGAAGCTTGTCACCAACCTCGTCCTCGGACTCAATCGTGCCGCCTTGGCGGAAGGGCTGGCCTTTGCGCAGCAGCTTGCCCTGGAATGGCCACAGACGCTTGATGTCATGCGCCGCAGCATGGCCTACTCGCGCATCATGGACACGAAAGGCGAAAAGATGATCACGCAGGACTTCACGCCGCAGGCAAAGCTCTCGCAGCATTTGAAGGACGTTCGCCTCATGCTCGCCACCAGCTCGATTCCACTGCCGTTGAGCGAAACGCACCGTCAACTGCTCGAAAAGGCCGAGGCGCTCGGGTTTGGCGACGCGGACAACAGCGCCGTCATCAAAGCTATTCTGGAGCCATGAGCGCCTCGCAACGCTATCTCGTCCTCATCACCTGTTTCCTCGCGCTCGTCTTCGATGGCGTGGAACTCGGTCTCATGCCCGTCGCATCGCTCTCGGTGTCGAAAAGCCTGCTTGGAGCTGCATTCACTCCAGAACTTGGTGGCGAGTGGTTTGCGCGCTTCACCGCCGCGTTGATGCTCGGCGCGGCCATCGGCGGCATCATGCTTGGCAGCCTTGGAGACCGCATCGGTCGCACGCGGGCCATGGGCGTGTGCATCCTGTTCTACTCCATCTTCGCCGCGCTCGGCGCGTATGCGCAGGACCAATGGCAGATGCTCGCGTTGCGTTTCCTCGTTGGCCTCGGTGTCGGTGGTTTGTGGCCGAATGGCATCGCGCTTGTCTCCGAATGCTGGTCTGGGGCGTCTCGCCCTCTCGTCTCTGGCGCGATGATGGCCGGACTCAATGCCGGCATCCTTCTCTTGTCCCAACTCGCCCGCGCTTGGCCCATCACGCCGGATTCGTGGCGTTGGCTGTTTCAATTCGCCGGCGCTCCTGCGCTGCTCGGCATCTTTGTGCTCATCTCGCTGCCCGAATCGCCGAAATGGCTCGCGAATCGTGGTGTGAAACAAAAAGTCGCTCCGTTGCGCGAGCTGTTTCAGCCACAGCTCATTCGTTTCACCCTCGTGGGCATTTTGTTGAGTGCCATTCCAATGGTTGGTGCCTGGTCCGCCAGCAAGTGGATGATTCCGTGGGCCGACAAAGTCGCTGGAGCCACGAACCTCGGCTACAAAGCCGCCACGCAGGGCTGGTGGGCGCTGGGAGCCACGTTCGGAAGCTTCATGGGTGCGCAACTGGCGAACTGGCTCGGCCGTCGTCTCAGCTACGGCCTCATCAGCCTCGCCACCGTTACGATAACCTTCGCGATGTTTCAGCTTACCGCGCCACTGCAGCCTTTCTTCCATCACATCGTCTTCGCGCAGGGTTTCGTGGCCACTTTGTTCTTCGGCTGGCTCGCCTTGTATCTGCCGGAGCTGTTTCCCACGCGCGTTCGAGCCACCGGCAGCGGCCTCGCTTACAACTCGGGCCGCTTTGCCACCGCCTTCGGTGTTTTGGCTGCAGGCTTCCTCTTTGCCGCATTTGGCGGTGATTATCCAAAAGTGGGGACGATCTGCGCCTCCATCTACGCCCTCGGCCTCATCGTCATTTGGTGGGCGCCGACCACAAAGGCGTCTGAGTTGGCGGATTGAGATGCCTGGCCGGTCCCGTATCAAAGGGAATGAAAACATTCATCCTCTCCATCCTCCTTGCTGCGTCTGCCGTGAGCGCCGCTGACTTCCGCGCCGGAGCCGCCATCAGCAACATCACGCCGGAACTCGGCAGCTCGATCAATGGCGGTTTTCAGGACGGCAAAGCGCTCGTCATTCACGATGAGCTGCACGCTCGCTGCCTCGCGCTCGATGATGGCGAAACGAAGCTCGTGGTCGTCGTCGCGGATAGTTGCGTCATCGGCCGCGGCATCTTTGACGAGGCGAAAAAGATGGTGAACGAGGCTGCGGGCCTGCCGATGGAGAACCTGATGATGTCCGCCACGCACTCGCACTCATGCGGCACGCTGCAGGCCGTCGGCCAAAGCGAGCCGAACCCGATTTATCAGCGCTTCGTGGCCCGACGCATCGCAGACGGCGTGCGGCGTGCGCTGAACAATCTCGTGCCAGCCAAGATCGGCCATGGCAGCGCCTCAGTGCCGAATCAGGTCTTCAATCGACGCTGGAAGATGAAGCCCGGCAGCATTTTGCAGACACCGCTCGGCATCACCACCGATCAGGTGAAAACCAATCCTGGTGTCAACAACCCGAACCTCGTCGAGCCCGCCGGACCGACCGATCCTGAGGTCGCTTTCATCAGTGTGCAGTCGGCGGACGGTAAACCGCTCGCGCTGCTGGCGAATTATGCGCTGCATTACGTCGGTGGTGTCGGCCCCGGACACATCTCGGCGGACTACTTTGGCGCGTTCGCGGTGAAGATAGGCCAGTTGCTAGGAGCTGGCCCCGAGTTCGTCGGCATCATGTCGAACGGCACCAGCGGCGACATCAACAACATCGACTTCC
>CAYMHJ010000295.1:0-8065 GCA_964390165.1 uncultured Prosthecobacter sp.
TGATCGCCACCTGCTTGCTGCGCCCGAGGATGTAGAGCGACTTTCCGGCCACAAACGGCCTCGCGAAGCTCAGATCAAAGTTCGCGCGATGCGTCCATGTCTTGCCGCCGTCGTCGCTGGTGAGGATGCGCGCCTCATGAACCGCCTTGTTCTCCGGTGGCACCGGTTTCCCCGCCGAGGAAACCTCATGCGTCACCACCAGCCGCCCCGAAGGCAGCCGGCAGATGCCAGGCGTGTATCCATAAATCCGCTCCGGGTCCGGCGAGATCCAGATGGCCACATGCTCCTGCGACAGTGGGCGGATTTGAGCGGTGACGAGCTGTGGAAGAAAGGTGAGAAGGAGGATGAGTGATCGCATGAGATCTATATAGCAGGCTTTCTGAAATAAAGTGTCGACAGTTTGTGTTGGTTGAGCCGACACTTCAATCCGCCTCATGCCCAAAGTCCAATCCCAGCCCCGGCGCAACCTTGCCGATAAAATCGTGCTGCAACTGCGCGGCAAGATCATCTCCGGCGCTTTCAAGCCGGGTGAGGCTCTCGCGGAGCCGGTGCTGGCGAAACGCTTTGGCGTGAGCCGTGCGCCGGTGCGTGAGGCCATGATCGAGCTGGAACGCGCCGGTCTGGTTCAGTTCGAGACGTCTGGACGGACTCGTGTCAAGATCCTGGAGGAAAAGGACATCGCCGAGATCGTCGAAACCCGGATCGCCCTGGAATCCATGGGGGCGCGATTGGCCGCCATGCGTTGGACAGAGGAAGACAGCCGCTGGATCGAGAACAGCATCGCGGCACAGGAGAAGGCTTTGACCGGCGCGGAGTTCAGCCGGTTGGACATCGCGATGCATGAACACATCATGAAGCGCAGCGGGAACGAACGGCTGGTCGTGCTGTGGCAATGCGTCCGCTGGCAATTTGAGATGGCGCTGGCCTTCATCCACCGGCTTCAGGGCGAGATGGCTCACGATCTCCGCCGCTTCACAGTGGACTGGCATTGGAAGGTGCTTGAGGCACTGGCAGCCCGTAAGCCGGAAGTGGCCGCCAAAGTGATGGCCCAGCACATCACGGGCTCGCTGGAATGGACCGTTCCCGAGGCAGCGACGCCTCTTCCTCGAAAAAGCCGCTCGGCAAAACGGGTGCTCGGATGCTTTGCCTTGTGGAGCCTGTCTTCGCTCGCGTGGGGATTGGCTGGTGCTGCCCCGGCCCTGGCAGCCGATGACGCGCAGCGTGCGGCGATGACCTTCTTTGAAAAAGAGGTGCGCCCGATCCTGGTGAACCGGTGCTACGACTGCCACAGCAACACGAAGCAGAAAGGCGGCCTGCGGGTGGACCACATCGGCTACCTGAAATCGGGTGGAGACACCGGCCCGGCCTTGGTGCCTGGGAACCCGGATGGCTCCGCGCTCATGGAGGCCGTGCGCTATGCGAACGAAGACTTCCAGATGCCGCCCAAGAAGAAACTGCCGGACGCGGAGATCGCAGTGCTCGAAAAGTGGATCAAAATGGGCGCTCCGTGGCCGGAGGATGCCTCGAAAAAGGTCGTGGTGACCGAGGGAGGCTTCACGGAGGAGCAGCGAAACTTCTGGTTCTTCCAGCCAGTGAAGAAAGTCTCGCCGCCCGATGCGGGTGGGAAGTGGGCGCGCAATGACATCGACCGCTTCATCGCGGAGAAGCATGCAGAATGGAAGCTCACCCCAGCGCCTGAGGCGGACCGGCATGAGCTGGTGCGCCGTGTGTATTTTGACCTGCACGGCCTGCCGCCGACGAAGGCGCAGATCGACGCCTTTGTGAAGGACACGAACCCGCGTGCCTATGAAACCCTCGTCGATGAACTGCTGGCGAGCACGCGCTATGGCGAGCGCTGGGCGCAGCATTGGCTTGACCTCGTGCGCTATGCGGAGAGTGATGGTTACAACGCGGACGCGTATCGTCCGTCGGTGTGGCCGTATCGCGACTACGTCATCCAATCCCTTAACGACGACAAGCCCTACGACCAGTTTGTGCGCGAGCAGCTCGCGGGTGATGAGATCGCGCCGGATGATCCGAACGTCGTCATCGCCACCGCCTTCATGCGTCATCCGGTGTATGAATACAACCTGCGCGATGTGCGCGGCCAGTGGGACACCATTCTCACCGACATGACGGACACCACGGGCGAGCTCTTCCTCGGCCTGAGCATGGGCTGCGCCCGCTGCCATGACCACAAGTTCGATCCTGTCCTGCAAAAGGATTATTACCGCCTGCGCGCCTTCCTCGCGCCGGTGCAGTGGCGAGATGACATGAAGCTGGCCACTCCGGCAGAGAAGCAGGCATTCGACGAGCAACAGACTGCGTGGGAAGCGGCCACGGCGGAGATCCGCGCTAAAATGGACGCGCTGACGAAGCCGGGCATTGAGGTGCGGGTCGAGCGCTGGCGCGCCAGTTTCCCCGAGGATCTGCAAGCCATGACGCGCAAGCCCGCGGAGCAGCGTGATGCGCTGGAAAAACAGCTCACCGGACTCTGCGAGCGCCAGTTGAAATACGCGCGTGGAGAGTTCAATCCGATGAGGGATCTCAAGCCCGACAAGGGCGGGGCGGAATACCAAGCGCTCCAGGAGGAACTGAAGAAGTTCGAGCACTTGAAACCGAAGCCGCTGCTCGAAGCCTTCGTCGTCACGGACGCGGGAGCCGAGGCGCCAGCGAACAAGCTCAAGACGCGCAAAGGCGAGCAGGAGATCGAGCCGGGCTTCCTTGCCATCGTGGACCCGGCCCCGCCGCGCATCGAAGCGACCAAGACCTCCACCGGACGCCGCAGAGCGCTGGCGGACTGGATCACGCGACCGGACAACCAGCTCTCCACCCGAGTGATCGTGAACCGCGTGTGGCAGTATCATTTCGGGCGCGGCATCGTCGCGACGGCGAGCGAGTTTGGCAAGCTGGGCGAGCTGCCAACACATCCCGAACTGCTCGATTATCTCACGGCGAAATTCGTGGCCGGAGGCTGGCACCTCAAACCGTTGCATCGTGAGATCATGCTCTCCGCCACCTACCGCCAGACGGCGCGGCGCGAGCCGGACGAGACTGCGGCGAAGGTCGATCCGACGAACCGCTATCTGTGGCGCTTCCATCCGCGCCGTCTCGATGCGGAGCAGGTGCGTGACGCGTTGCTGGCGGTCAGCGGCGAGCTTGAGGCGAGGCCCGGTGGCCCATCTGGCGATGGCAATGGCACGCGCCGCTCGATTTACACGATCAAGAAGCGCAACAGCCCGAACGAGCTGCTGCGCGCCCTCGACATGCCGCCTGGTTTCACGAGCGCCTCCGAGCGTCAGAGCACCACGACGCCGACGCAAGCGCTGCAACTGCTCAATGGCGACTGGTTGCTCTCCCGCGCCCGCAAGCTCGCCTCCCGTGTGCAAAACATCGACGATGCGTGGCTGGCTGTTTTTGGCCGCCCACCGACGGACGAGGAGCGGACCACGGCGGATGCTTTCCTGAAAAAACGTGTCGCAGTAGCCCAACCGACCCGCACAAACTCCCAGGCTGCCGAAAATGGAGAACCGGACGGACTCTTCAAAATCAACAGCCGACACGAGCGCCTGCTGGTGAACTCCAGCGAGAAGGAGGGGGATGAGTTCACCGTCGAGGCCGTCGTGAAGCTCGACAGCATCGACGTGAACGCTGAGCTGCGCACGCTGGTCTCGCGTTGGGATGGCGGCAAGGGCAGCTTGGAATCCTTTGGCTGGAGCATCGACGTCACCGGCCAAAAATCGCGCTACAAGCCGCGCCATATCCTCATGCAAATCGTCGGCGAGGATGAGAACGCGAACATCGGCTATCAGGTGGTGCCTGCAAACATCCACATAGAAGTAGGACGCCGCTATCACCTGGTGATGCGTGTTTCCAGCATCCGCCATCAGGTCACTTTCGCCGTGCGTGATCTCGACACGCCCGGCGCCGCCGTGCAGTCCAGCATCGCGCCCTTGGACGCTCTCTCGAAGATCAGCCAGGGCGCTTCGCCCATCGTTCTAGGCGGGTTGAGCAAGCGCACGCCGACGCGTCAGTGGGACGGCCTCATCGAGGCCCTGCGGATCGTGCCGGGTTATGTTGCTGACCACGCTCTCAACGCCGATCCCGCGAAGTGGAACGCCGGATTCGTCGTCTGGCGCGCCGCTGATCCGCCGAACCCCAAGTTTGCGTGGATCGACTCCGACTCGGGTGCCACCGAGGAGAATAATCCTTTCCGCCAGGCCATGACTGATCTCTGCAAGGTGCTGCTGAACTCGAATGAATTCTTCTATCTCCACTAAGACGGTGAACTGCAACCGATTCGACATTCCCAACACTCGTCGAGAGTTCCTGCAAACGGCCGGCTGCGGCTTCGGTGCCGTCGCTTTGGCCGCGCTCATGGGCGAGCAGGCTCATGCCTCGCCGCTGCGTCTGCCACACCGCGCCGCCAGGGCGAAAAACGTCATCTTCCTCTTCATGGAAGGCGGCCCGAGCCACCTGGACACCTTTGATTACAAGCCGCTGCTGAACAAGCTGGCAGGGCAGTCGCTGCCCGCGAGTTTCGGGATGCCGCTCACGGCGGCGGGAGAGGGCAAGTCGCCTCTGCTCGAATGCAAACGCACCTGGAAACAACACGGCCAGGGCGGCCTGTGGGTCTCCGACTGGTTCCCCCATGTCGCACGTCATGCCGACGATCTCGCCATGATCCATTCCTGCGCCTCCAGCGGCATCAATCATGCCGGCGGCGTGTGCTCGATGAACACCGGCTCCATCTTTGGCGGCCGCCCCTCGCTCGGCGCATGGGCCTCTTACGGGCTGGGCACTGAGAACAAAAACCTGCCCTCCTTTGTCGTCATCAAGGACAGCGAGGCATCTGTGGTGAACGGCGTGCGCAACTGGGGCAACGGCTTCATGCCCGCCGTGTATCAGGGCGTCGAGTTCAACTCCGACGGCACGCCCATCAAATACCTCGACAACCCGAAAGGCGTCAATCGCCAGCGCCAGCGTGACATGCTAGACCTCTTCGGCGCGCTCGGCCGTGGCTTCAACGCCGGCCGCGCCAGCAACACCGAGCTCGACGCCCGTATCAAGAGCTACGAGCTCGCCTACCAGATGCAGGCCGAGGCTCCTGATGCAGTCGATCTGAGCAGAGAGACCGAGGCCACGAGGAAGCTCTACGGCATGGACGACAAAGCCACCGCCACCTTCGGTCGCAACTGCCTCCTCGCCCGCCGCCTCGTCGAAAACGGCGTGCGCTTCGTGCAGCTCTACAGCGGCGCCGGCAGCAAGTGGGACAGCCACAAGGGCATTGAGGTGAATCATTCGCGTCTTTGCCATGCGGTCGATCAACCCATCGCCGGTCTTCTCGCGGACCTGAAGTCCCGGGGCATGCTCGACGAGACGCTCGTCATCTGGGGCGGTGAATTTGGCCGCACACCGATGAGCGAACAAGGCGACGGTCGCGACCACAACCCCACGGGCTTCACCATGTGGATGGCCGGCGGCGGCGTGAAAGGCGGCCAGACCCACGGTGCCACGGATGATCTGGGTTTGTATGCCGTGGAAGATCGTCTGCACGTTCACGACCTCCACGCGACGATTCTGCATTTGCTGGGCATCGACCACACCCATCTCATTTTCAATCACAAGGGACGGCCCGAACGCATCGACCAGAACGAAGGCCGACCCTATACAAAACTGCTTTCCTGAAATGGGAGGCATAGACAAACCATGCGAATCATCCTCCCATCCATTGTTCTGCTTGCCTCCGTCGTCACCGGCTTCGGTGCGGGCGCTCCGATCAGTCTGACTGCGAACAACCTGTCGATCGTGACGGGCCAACCTTCTCTCGTGCTCATGTCGAGCGGCTCCGTGCATATCCCCGTGTGGTCTCTGTCCGGTGGCACCGTGGGGCAGTCGGTCGCTGGACTCGTCACCGGCCTGCCCAAAGATTGCGCCGCCGTGAAGATCGAGATCGTCGTGACCACGACCGATGCGACGACGAGCCCCGACTTTGAGGATGTCTATCGGGTTCACCTCTCGCAGATGGTGGAAGATGCGCCCTTCACTGATCGATACCATTTGGGCAACACCGTGCGCACCGCGCTTCCCGCCGCGCCTTTTCATTCTCGGACCATCGTACTGGAATCGTATTACGAAGTGCAGCCGAACGCGCCCTTGTGGGTGCGGATTCAGCGCGAGCCGGGCGATCCCGCTGACACCTTCACCAAGCCCACCGGCCTCGCCATGGTTAAGGTGACGCCCCTGGACGCTCTCGCGAAGCCACATGTCGTGCAGGACGTGAGCGGCTATAACTCGTGGCCGATGCTCCAGGCCATCGGCGACAAGCTGGTCTGCGTGTATGGCCGCGGCAAAGGACACAACATCGCGAACGATGATCGTGCCGTTTACGCGCGCACCTCCAACGATGGCGGCAAAACGTGGACGCCGGAAACGGTCGTCGCCAATGCGCCAGCCTACGGCGAGGTCGCAGTCGGGAAAGGGCTTGATGCCACCGGCGCGATGCTCCTCTGGGTGCGCCGCATCGGCAAAGGGGAGTGGCATCACGACCTCTACCGCAGCATGGATGGCGTCACCTTCACGCTCGTGGCCACGCCGAAGCTCGACGTGCGTCCCATGCAGATCACGGACATCTTCGCCGTGCCCAAGGTCGGACTCATGGCCCTGTGGTTCGCCGGGGATTATGGCGACAAGCCGACGAACGCATGGGGCACCGTGACCAGCAGCGACGACGGCGTCACCTGGACACAGACCACCATCGAGGCCGAGCTGCCCAAGGCGCAGTGGCCCACCGAGCCTGCCGCCGTTTATCTCGGCGATGGCAAGATCCTCGCCATCGCCCGCACAGAAGTCGGTCCCACGCAGTGGCAGCTTGTCTCCACCGACTCCGGGGTGACGTGGAAGCGCACGCCCACCAACATCGGTGACATCAAGGCGTCAACGCCAAGCCTGATCCTCGACGCCAAAACCGGACTGCTGAGCAACTACTACTACCACCGTGGCAAGGGCTTCCTGCGGCGGCGCGTCGTCGATCCGCAGAGCATCTTCGAGCGTCCGGGCAGTTGGCCGACTTCCGAGGCTGTCGCCATCGGGAGCACGAGCACCTGGGACTCGGGCAACGCGAACGCCACGGTGATCGGCGACACCCACTACGTCTCCTTCTACTCCGGCAAGGCTCCCGACACTTCGGTCCTGGTCTCAGTGCTCCCCGCGCCCTCCGCGCGTTGAATCACAACCGACACTCTCATGACGAATCTCACCAACCTTCGCCAACCTAACCTTCAGCTCGGCACCTGGCTGCAGACCGGCTCTTCCATCGTCGCCGAACTCGCCGATGCGAGCGGCTTCGACTGGCTGCTCATCGACCTCGAACACGGCTGCGGCACCGAGGCAAATGTGCTGCCGCAACTCCAGGCCATTCGCAATGCCGCAGCCATCGTCCGCGTCGGCGCACCGCACCCAGAGATGATCGCGCGAGCGCTCGACTGGGGTGCCGCCGGCATCATGGTCCCGATGGTGTCCACGGCGGAGAAAGCCGAGGCGTGTGTGCGCGCGATGCAGTATCCGCCGCGTGGAGATCGCGGCCTGGCCCGCATGGTGCGCGCCTACAACTTCGGTCTCGAACGCGAAACACTGTCCCCCGTGTTTTTCGCCCAGATCGAGACGGTCGAAGCCGTGAAGAACGCTCATGCCATCGCCGCTGTGGAGGGTGTCGATGTGCTCTTTATCGGTCCCATGGACTTGCAACTCAGCATTCAGTCCAGTCCGCAACCCGCCACCCGCGACTACGACGCCTGTCTGCTTGAAGTCGCCGCCGCCGCCAAATCCGCAGGCAAAGTCTGCGGCCTGCTCACGCGCCAGACCGACGATGCCGCCGCGCTCCAAGCCCTCGGCTTCACCCACCTCGCCATCGAGACCGACATCACCGTCTTGCGCGAGAGCTACCGGCAGATCATCCAGCCGCTGCGAGAACACCGCACCGGGGCAATCGGATAAGCACTTGAAGCAGACTCGATTGCCAATCTTATGCCACAGAGCCTTCTTTTCTTGAAAGAAAGACTTCTCA
>CAYMHJ010000296.1:0-8042 GCA_964390165.1 uncultured Prosthecobacter sp.
GTTAGAAGTTGAGGTTCAAATGAATGGGCAGGTGATCTGATAAGCGCAGTTTATTCGGACGCCCTTGTGAGTCCAGCAGAGACTGGGACTCAATGGAGTCAATCAGAGCCAACCCCGTGTCTTCAAAGACGTGTAGCAAGGCTGGTCGTATCAATACTTGATCAAAAGTATTCCAGAAGTGGCACACCGGAGTGCTCTTCGGATAGAAATAGCTTCCACATGAGCTACTGCGGTCATCGTTCATAAACCGCCACATCGGGTTATAGAAGAAAGGGCGACGGCGAGTTTGAACAGTCCGATTCCCGCGAGCGGCAATCTTTCGATCAAGAACCGCATGGAAACCCTCACAGCTCACCATCCCGGGCTCAAACGGGTTCATATTAAAATCGCCCATGACCAAGGTCCGCTCGTGCCCCGCGCTTTGCTCGCAGCTTGAGATCAAACGTGCCGTACAACCAGCCAGCCCGGCACGGTCATCCTGTTCCATGTGCATGGCTGATGACAAATGCACACAGGCTAGAAAGAAGCTATTTACCCCTGCTGGCTGAACGTGAAAAACAGAACAGGTATGATCTGTCGCAGCAGGGGTGATCTCACCCACAGGCAGTCTGGTGAAAACGAGCAACCTGCCACCAGCCTGCACAAAAGCTGGGGCGAGATCGAACATGGAGTCTTTACGCCGCTTATTGAGCGCGACCAGATAGTCGTGCGCATGATCCTCAGCCTCCGCAAGGATCACGAAATCAGAGCCGCGTTCCAAGGCCAATCTTGCCACCTCGACACTGAGGTTTTTTCGAGCCGTATTCCAAAAGAGGAAGTTCATGGCCGTGGTGGCAAAAGAATGGACGGTGATTCACTCACACATGAATCGGATGCCCCTTCGCCACTTCGGTGGCTTCCTTGACCATCTCGGACAGGGTCGGATGGGCGTGGATGGTGGCTTCGATTTCGTCCCAGGTGGCTTCGAGATTCATGGCGAGGCCGATCTCGGCGATCATTTCGGTGCTTTCGGCACCGATCATGTGGGCACCGATGATCTCACCGTGGGGCTCGCCATAGATGATTTTGACGAAGCCCTCGGGCTCGCCTGCCGCCAGGGCTTTGCCACTGGCCTGATAGGGGAATTTGCCGATCTTGTATTTGAGGCCCTTCTCCTTCGCGGCGCGCTCGGTGAGACCGATGCTGGCGACCTGCGGATGGCAGTAGGTGCAGCCGGGGAAGACGCCGACTTTCTTGGGCTTGTGCTTGGTGAACATGCCTTCGACGGCCTGGACGGCCTCGTAGCTGGCGACGTGGGCGAGCCAGGGTGGCCCGATGATGTCGCCGGCGCCGTAGATGCCTTTGACGCTGGTTTCGTAGCGGTCGTTCGTGTCGAGCCAGCCGCGGTCGCTGAGCTTCAGCTCGATGCCGCCAGGCAGCACGGGGGAGACGCCGATGGCGACGAGGGCTACATCGGCCTCGATGGTTTCATTGGCGGCACCTTCGACGGTGATTTTGACGCTCTTGCCGTCTTCGCTGGTGCTGGTGATCTTCGTGTTCGTGAGGATGCGGATGCCGGCCTTGGTGAGGCTCTTTTCCAGGAGCTGGCTGACCTCGGTGTCTTCCACAGGGAGGATGTTCGGCTGCATCTCGACGACGGTCACTTTGGTGCCGTAGGCGTTGAAGAAGTAGGCGAACTCGATGCCGATGGCTCCCGCGCCGATGACGACGATGCTCTTCGGCTGCGTGGTGTTGGTCATGGCTTCTTTGCTGCCGATGACGGTGGTGCCATTGAAGGGGAAACCGGGCATCGGGCGGCTCTTTGCGCCGGTGGCGATGAGGATGTTCGCGGCGTCGTGGGTGGCTTTACTGCCGTCTGCGGCGGTGACTTCCACTTTGCCAGCGGCGGGGATGCTGGCGGTGCCTTTGAGGTAATCGACCTTGTTCTTTTTGAAGAGGAACTCGATGCCCTTGTTCAGCTTGTCAGACACGCCACGGCTGCGGCCGATGACCTTGGACCAGTCGTACTCGATGCTGCCGATCTTGAGCCCAAACTCCTCGGCGCGATGGGTGAGGGTGTGATACAGCTCGGCGTTTTTCAGCAGGGCTTTCGTGGGGATGCAACCCCAGTTCAGACAGGTTCCACCAGCGCGGTCGTTTTCGACGCAGGCGACTTTCTTGCCGAGTTGAGCGCCGCGGATGGCTGCGACATAGCCCGCAGGGCCGCCGCCGATGACGATGAGGTCGTAGTTCATGGGTGTTTTGGGAGAAAAATGAGGTCGGAGAGAAGCGCAGGGGGTGGGCCAGTTCAACCGGGGATTGGCTGGAAGACAAGAGAGGTGAGGTATCCCTCAAGCCGAGATGGCCCGCGCATAGGTCTTCAGCAGCTCCTGGACGCTCTTTTCCCAGCTCAGCTCGGTGCTGAGGCGGTGGCGGCCGAGGCGGCCCATTTGCTCACGGCGGGCAGGATCGTCTAGGAGGTCCAAAATGGCATCGCCGAGCTTTTCGGCGCTGTTTTCCATGACGTAATGGGCGCCCTCACCGGCGGAGAAGCGGCCCTCACGGGTGCCGAACATGACCTGCGCCTTGCTGAAGGCCATGTACTCCAGCGTCTTGTTCATGGTGCAGTGGTCGTTGTAGTCGTTGATCGGATCGCAGGCGACGCCGAGGTCCATGGTTTGCAGGCCGGTGAAGAGAAACTCATTGGTCACACGCCCTGGCATGTCGATGAAGTCCGCGAGTCCGAGCGAATCGCGCAGGCGCAGCAGTTCCGCGTGCTCGGGGCCGCTGCCCATGAGCAGGAACTGCACATCGTGTCTGCCCCGCGTCTGCACGATATGGCGCGCGGCCTCGATGAGGTAGCTCACGCCATCCGCATTCCCCATGACGCCGATGTAGCCGACGAGGTGCTTTTTTCCCTTCTTCAAAGCCGGGTTGGCAGGCGTGGCGGTGTTGAGCTTGTTTGGTGCGGTGCGGACGATGAAGACTTCGTCGTCGCCCTTCTTCCCGCGCTCCTTCACGGCAGCGAGCACGCTTTGGTTCGTGGCCATCACCGCATCCGCGAGTGCCAGCGTGCAGCGTTCCGCGAGGCGCACGGCCCAGTAAAGCAGGCCGCGATTGCCGAACTTGGCCTCGAACATCTCGGGCCAGAGATCATGCACGTCGTAGATGACCTTCACGCCAGCCAGCAGCTTGAAAGGCAGCGCCACGAGGAAGAGCAGATCCGGTGGATTGCAGAGGTGGATGACATCGAAGCCCCTGCGACGCCATGCCTTTAAAGCACAGCCCAGCTCACCCCAGAGTGCTGTGGCATACTCCAGGATGAAGCCGCGAATGCCCCGCGCCTCATCGCTGATCCAATGGCGGTAGATCTGGATGCCATCCAGCACCTCCTCGGCCTGCGTGTAGCCTCGCATCTGCGGGCAGATGACGGTCACCTCATGCCCAGCATCACGCAAAGCACAGGCCTCCTGCCAGACACGGCGGTCCAGCGGCACGGGCAGGTTTTCGACGACGATGAGGACGCGCATGGAGAGCACTCAAAGCTCAGTCATCGATCTTCGCGACGACGTTCTTCGGCTTCAGGACCTTGTAGAGCACGAGACTGACCAGCACGATGGCTCCGGCAATGAGCGGAGCTGTGCGCTGGGCGACGTCACTGCTGGTGATGGCGGTCTGGACACGGACGATGATGAGCGAGGCACACACTAGTGCTCCGAGCACAGGCACGATGATAGGAGGCTCAAAACCGCCGCGCGGCTCACCAGGACGGCGTTTGAGCACGACGAGGGAGATGTTCACCGTGGTGAAGACAGTGAGCAGCAGCAGCACCGTGGATTCAGCGAGCGCCTTCACGCCGCCGCTGAGGATGAGGATGGAGACAATGCCAAAGAGCACGAAGACGGCGATGTGCGGACTTTTGCGGACGGCATGCACCCGGCCGAGGACGGAGGGCAGCAGGCCCTGGTGGCTCATGCCGTAGAGCAGACGCGAACCCATGAGGTAGTTCAGCAGGGCGGTGTTGCCGATGGCAAAGATGGTGATGCCGGCATACACGGGTTTGATGCCATGAAACCAGGGAGCGGCACGGCGGGCAACCTCCATGAGCGGGGCATCACTCTTTGCCAGCTCCTGCCAAGGGATGACGGACACGGCGGTGATCGCGACTGCCATGTAAATGCCCGTGGCTAGGATCATCGCGCCGATGAGTCCGAACGGGACGTTTTTCGCGGGGTCTTTGACTTCCTCACTAACATTCAAAATGTCCTCAAAGCCGATGAAGGAATAAAAGGTGAGCACGGCCCCCTGCATGATGAGCGCCATCGTGATGCCCGAGCCAGCGCCTCCGGCAACCGTGTCGCCGGGGGACTCTAGATAGTTCACACCGCCCCAGTATTTCACACCGACGACGATGATGAAGATCAGCCCGCTGGCCTCGATGACAGTGCATAGAATGTTCAGCCACATGCTCTCGCGGATGCCGCGGTAGATGACGCAGCCGACGAGAAAGACGACGCCGATGCTGCCCAGCTTCATCGTCGAATCATCGAGGTTCCAGGCGAAGAGTTCCTTCAATTGTCCGATGATCGCCTGCGAGCCTGTGGCCATGCTGGTGAGTCCACTCATCATCACGGCGATGCCGATGACGTAGCTCAACAACGGCTTGCTCAGGGCACGCTGGGTCACATAAGCGGCACCACCTGCGCGGGCATAACGTCCGCCGACACAGGCATAGGAGAGGCCGGTCAGCATGGCACCGATCATCGCCATCAAGAAGGCCAGCCACATCGCATTGCCGAGGCCAGCGGCGGCTTTGCCGATCAAGGCATAAATGCCGGCTCCGAGCATGGAGCCGAGGCCGTAAAACATGATCTGCCAGCCTCCGATGGTCTGAGCGAGGGCGGGGCGTTGGGTCTCTTGGGGTGAACTCATCACCGTCTAGCTAGCGGAAAGCGGGCCGGGTGGGAAGGGGAATCACGATGGATCAGCCGATCTCCACTTTTCCATCCAGCCGCTTCGTGAAGCGATGCAGTACAGCGCCATCCACGCCGTGATGGGCGAAAATGAGCGCATCCGTCTTTACGGTGATGTGGGTGAAGCCGTGAACATCAAGCCCGTAAGGCATCTTGCGCTCAGGGTGCTCCAGCTTGCGGGTCTTTGCCCCGCCGCCGCCGGAGAGGATGTGGGAGGTGAATTTGCCCTCCACTTCCAGATGCTGGAGGTCGTGGTCATGACCGCAGAGATAGGCGTGGATCTTGTGCTCCTGCAAAAGCGGCTCCCATTCGGCCACGAGGGCTTTGGTATCGCCATGATCGCCATTCGAGTACACGGGATGATGGGCCACCACGAGAGTGAAGGGGGCGCGTGGTTTGGCGAGTTCGGCCTTCAGCCAGGTCATCTGCTCCTTGGCCTCATCGGCAGTCAGCGATGGGCGTGCTTTGCCAGTTTTCTTGTCCTTGGCTCCGCTGACAGCGGGCAGGTTGCTGTCGAGGAAGATCACCGTCAGCACGCCGCCGAAGTCCTGGCGATACCACTTCGCGGGCATCTTCCAGCGCACGCCGGGTTTCTTCGAGTAAGCGAGCTGCACGTCCTGGCCGCCGAGATTGTCGTGATAGTCGTGATTGCCCAGCACGGCATACTGCGGGCCGGCGAAGGCACTGACGGGGTACATGTCCTCGATGTCCGTCTGCCAGCGCGCCGAATCGACGGTGAGGCCGTCCTTCGTCTTGCCGTAGAAGTTGTCGCCCAGCATGAGCATGGCCTCTGGCTTCAGGCTGTTTTTGGCAACGAAGTCCTGCATGGCTTTCGAGACCGCCTTTTGATCCGCCGCTCCGGTGCCGAAGTCACCGATGGCAAGGAAGTGCAGCCCGTCCTTGGCGATCTCCGCCTGCGCACGGCGGGTTTGCAGATTCAGCGCCATGACAGCGCTGGAGCAAAAGAGAGTCTTGAGGGCGCGGCGGCGGGACAGGTTTTTCATCGGGGCGCTGGGGAACGAGGTTCAGATGCTGATCTTGCGATTGCGCGCGGTGATGGGCCAGGTCTCCGTGGCACGACCGCCCTCGATGACCACCGCCTCGCCATGCATCGAAACTGTGGGACAGACGTGACGCGGGATGCCGTGCAAGGCCTGGCCGATGAGGAACTCGTGAGCACGCTCGGTCTCCAGCACGAGATGTTCCTCACTCTGCATGATCGGTGTGGCATCGGGCAGTTCCTCGAAGCGCACACGCGGATGCGGATTCTCCGGTGCCACAGACTTGTGCCCGAGATCCAGCGTGATGCGGTTCGTGCCCGGCTTGCTGATCACACGCGCCAGCAGCACGGCGGCGGGAAGGAAAGGCAGGTCGGGGTGTTTGTCCCCGTATCCAAAGTCCCACAACACGGTCGTACCGGGGCTGCAAATGCGGTCCTGATGCTGCGCATGAATGCCAAAGGTCGGCGAACCACCGGTGAGAAATTCCTTGATGATCAGGCCTTCGCCTTCGAGCTGCTTTTTAAAGGCCAGGATGGGAGCAAAGGCGGCCTCGCATTTCTCCTTCCGCACGGAGAGTTCGGCATCGTGGATGTGCCCATCATAGGCATGAAGGCCACGGAACAGAAGACGCGGCGTCTCCTTGATCGAATGCACGAGAAGCGCCGCCGCCACACCCGGCACGATGCCCGTGCGCGCCATGCCGCAGTCCAGCTCCAGGAACACGCCGAGATTTACCCCATGCTGCTGCGCGGCGGAGGCCAGCGTACGAATCGTCTCCTCATCATCGGCGATGCCGGCGAACTCCGTCTGCGGATACTTCAGCGCCAGTTCTGCCAGACGATGCGCGTTCGGCCCCACACATGGCATGGCCAGCAGGACATCCGCAGCACCTGCCATCGCGCACATCTCCACTTCAGCGATGGTGGAGCATTTGAACTTCGTGATGCCGAGCTCGATCTGCCGCTTCATGACGGGCAGGAGCTTGTGGGTCTTCACATGCGGACGCAGCCTCGCTGGATCACCCGCGATCTCGATCATCAGCTTCAGATTGTGCTCGATGCGCTCGCGGTAGAGCAGCAGCGCCGGTGAGGCGATCTCAGCTTCGTTGTCGATGTGAAACCAGGCGGGGGCGATGTCGTGGGGAGTCATGGAGGGGAAAGGAAGTCGATCTTGAGGGCCGGGTTACGCGGCATCAAGAATCGAATGCAACCTGCCTGCTGTTTCATCCCAAGCGGCATCTGTCATCGCGGGTGTGGCATGCGCCAGAAGGGCGAGACCTTCCTCTGGCAAATTCACCCAGGAGCGGCAGCCGCCATAGCTCTTGGAATAGGGGAAAGACCAGCGCTGCGGGAGCTTCCAAGCACGCACAAGGGCGATGTGCAGACAGCTTTCGTCATCATAGACGAAGCGCTCCTTCACCACGTCTTCATTCCAGATATGCAGCGGGGCCAGGGCCTCCATCTTCGCCCAGTCAGTGACTTTCCAGACATGCTCCAGCGTGGCGAAGCCGTCGATGTCCACGCTCGTGCGCTCCTCTTCAGGCGGGAAGGCACGCTGAGCGTTCTCCGGCACCCAGCGGAGCTTTTCGCCCTGCGTGTGAAACCAGGTGGGGAAGAGGAAGAAGGCCTTGTGCTTCCACTCAAATCCGCCGCGCCCCTCGTGGATGCCGCCCTTGCGCAGTACCATGGTCTGCACGCCCTGGACGAGCGAGTCACAGACGAAGGACCATTCTTTGAAACCGATAGCGCTGGAGGGAGGGACGAGGGACATAGTCCTGTGGCGATACCCACGGCGGGCAAGCGTGCAAGGTTCTTGCTCGCGCCTATCTTGCGTCAACCCAACCCCTCGACATTCCACCCATCGCGGTACTTCCGCGTGAGCTGGGCGTTGAGTTCGGGCTTGTTGGTCACTTTGCCTTCGACGGCGTCCCATTCGATCCAGTCGCCAGGATTGCGCTCGGAGAGCACGCCGAGCAGCACAGCCTCGGTGACCGGGCAGCCGTAGGTCGGCAGGTCGGTGCTGGCTTTTTCACCCTTCATGCAGGCATCGACCCAGTCGGTGTAGTGATTGGCGATTCGCGTCTTCGGGT
>CAYMHJ010000297.1:0-6633 GCA_964390165.1 uncultured Prosthecobacter sp.
TCACCAGCCTGACTCGCCCGTACCTTCACCGCGCCTGGGCCAGTGAGAGTGAGCACATTCTCCAGCACCGTGGCTGGGCCGGAGACCACCGCGAAAGTCACCGGCAAGCCTGAACTGGCGCTGGCCGTGAGAGTGAGTGGCCCCTCGGAAAGATGGAGCTTCGCAGGCGGAGTGAAGACGAGGGTCTGGGCGCTGGTTATGCCGAGCACGTTGAATCTGGTCACCTGCTCCACCAAGCCGGAGCTACCGCTGGAGCTGCCGCCAGTAGTACGACCTCGGGCACGGAGCTGGCCCTTGAAGGGGAGGTTCAGGCCAGTGAGCTTCCAGTTGGCAGAGCTACCCACGCGGGTGGCCGTGCCCAGCGGGGTGTAGCTCTTGCCACGGTCGGTACTCAGCTCGAAAGTGACCTGCGTGATCTCCGGTGCGCTACCGCCACGGCTCCACAGCACCTGCGTGCGGTCCACCGCGCTGAGTGTTTGCGTCGCAGGCGCATTGAGCACGCTGGCGAATAGGCTGCGCTCGAGACTTTCCACGGAAGTAAAGCTTCCCCCAAGCAGGATCTGACCATCCGTCTGCACCGCGACGCTAAAGACATCGCCGTTCGCATTGGGATTGAAGAGCGCGTCCACCATGCCACCAGCGGTAACCCGCGCGATGTGGTTGCGTGCGCTGCTACCCACGCTGGTGAAGTAGCCGCCGAACAGAATCTGACCATCGGCCTGCACCGCCATACTTAATACGAGATCGGCTGCATCGGGATTAAAACCCATATCCAGCGTGCCATCGGCCGCCACCCGAGCGATGCGGTTGCGCCCGATGCCACCCACGCTGGTGAAATAGCCTCCGATCAAAATCTTGCCGTCTGCCTGCACTGTCACGCAGCGGACTCTTTGATTCGCATTGGGATTGAAGCCCATGTCCAGTGTGCCATCTGCCGCCACCCGCGCGATGCGGTTGCGCGTGATGACGCCCATGCTGGTGAAATCGCCCACAAGAAGAATCTTCCCATCCGCCTGTACCGCAATGCCGTTAATGT
Organism: uncultured Prosthecobacter sp.; assembly: GCA_964390165.1. GTDB lineage: Bacteria > Verrucomicrobiota > Verrucomicrobiia > Verrucomicrobiales > Verrucomicrobiaceae > Prosthecobacter. The sequence goes on from CAYMHJ010000297.1 coordinate 1,037, forward strand.
CGTCGTTCGCATTGGGGGTGAAGCCCATATCCAGCGTACCGTCGGCTTCTAGCCGTGCAATGTAACTGCGGACGATCACGCCTATGAGGAAGGTGAAGCTGCCCCCGAGTAGAATTTTCCCATCCGCCTGCATTGCCACACACAAAACGCTCCCACTTGGTTTGGGATAGAAGCCCATGTCAAGCGTGCCATCTGCCGCCACTCGTGCGAGGTTACTGCGCAGGGTTCCTCCCACGGAGGAGAAATTGCCTCCGAGAAGGATCTGGCCGTCCGCCTGCACCGCCACACTATAAATCGAACCATTCACGTTGGGATCAAAGCCCGCATCCAACGTGCCGTCGGCGTTGATCCGCGCGATATTATTGCGCGGCTGGCCCAGCACGGAGGTGAAAGTGCCCGCGATGATTGTCTTCCCATCCGGCTGCACGGCAAAGGTGCTGACAGTATCGCCAATGACATTGGCATTAAGCGAACTCACATCCCCCGGCCCTGGCACGACCGCTGTGGCCACCTGTGTGGCAGCACCGCTGATCCCATCGGACGTGACCACGGCATTCAAGGCACCTAACGACAACCCGGAGATACCGGTCACAGTCAGGGAGGTCTCCGAGGCGGCAGTCACCGTGCCTGTGCCAGTCGGCAAAAAGGCGACGGTGTTATGGCTTCCAGGCTTGGTGCTGAACCCAGAACCTGAGATGGTCAGCATGGTGGCATTGTTCGGCAGCCTGGCCGAGGATGCTGTCACCGTGGGCGGCTTTACATAGGTGAAGAGGTAGAGCCCGAGTCCGGAGCCTGGCGGCGTGGTAATCCTCACATCAACCGTTTCAGCCACATGGGCCGGTGTGATGGCGGTGATCTGGGTGGCGCTGTCCACCGTGAAACTAGCAGCCAAACCGCCAAAGGTCACCGAGGTGGCACCCGTGAAGTTCGTGCCGGTGATCGTCACACTGGTGCCGCCACCAGTGCTGCCGAAAGTAGGTATGACTTGCGTGACGGTAGCTGCCGGAGGCTCCAGTTCACTAAAGCTTACCACCTGCTCCAACAGACTATTGTTGTCGTAATGATTTGAGGTTCGTCCACGGGCACGGAGCCAGCCACTGGGGGGCAGGTTCAGGCCAGTGAGCTTCAGTGGGCCGTGCTGCCCGCGCGCGTGGCCGTGCCGCCCAGAGGAGAGAAGCTTACGCCGCCGTCTGTGCTCAACTCAAAGGTTGTTTGGGAAATCTCCGGCGCACTGCCGCCCCTGGTCCACAGCACCTGCGTGCTGTCCACCACACTCAGCGTTTGTATCGCTGGATCATTGAGCAACTGGGCAAAACGGTTGCGCGGGACCTCGCCCACGCTGGAAAAACTGCCCCCGAGCAGAATTCTCCCATCCGCCTGCACGGCCAAACAAAAGACATCCAAATTTGCATTGGGATCGAAACCGAGATCCAGGGTGCCGTCGGAAGCGATCCGTGCGATGTGGTTGCGCGTGGTCCCGCCGATGCTGGTGAAGCTGCCCGCGAGCAAAATCTTTCCGTCCGCCTGCAGCGCCACCCTATTGATCCGGTTATTCGCATCGATATTGAAGCCCGCATCCAGTGTGCCATTGGCCGCCACCCGTGCGATGTTGCTACGGGGGATCCCTTCCACGCTGTTGAAATAGCCTGCGAGCAAAATCTTCCCATCCGCCTGCACTGCCAAGATCGATGCAGAACCGTTCACAATGGGATTGAAGTCCATGTCCAGTGTGCCATTGGCACCCACCCTGGCGATAAAATTGCGCTTAGTGAGACCCACGCTGTTGAAACTGCCCCCCAGGAGAATCTTCCCATCCGCCTGCACTGCGATGCTCGAGACGCCGTTATTCGCATCCGGATTGAAACTTGTATCCAGACTGCCATTGGCCGCCAAACGAGCGATTTTATTGCGAGTGGTCCCGCCAACCCTAGTGAAGCTGCCTCCCAACAAAACCTTGCCGTCCAACTGCAACGCCATGCAAATTACGGCATCGTTCGCGTTGGGATTGAAACCTATATCCAGCGTGCCGTCGGCCATGACCCGCGCGATGCGGTTGCGCAAGGTGCCGTTCACACTGGAAAAGGTGCCTCCGAGCAGAATCTTCCCATCCGCCTGCACGGCCATGCTATAAATATAACCATTTGTGTACGGATTGAAGCCCATGTCCAGTGTGCCGTCGGCATTGAGCCGGGCGATGTTGTTGCGCGCCACTCCCAGCACGGAGGTGAAGTTGCCCGCGATGAGAATCTTCCCATCCGGCTGGATGGCAGTGGTTCCCACAGAGCCGCCGAAAAGACCGGCATCGAGAGTGCTCACATCCCCAGGTCCAGCCACGACCACCGTGGCCACCTGCACAGGGTCACCACTACTGACACCATCGGACGTGACCACAGCATCCAAAGCACCTGGCGTCAGTCCCGAGATGCCAGTCAGGGTCAGGGAGGTCGCCGTGGCGGCAGTCACCGTGCCCGTGCCTGTTGGCGAAAAGACGACCGTGTTGTTTCCAGGTGTGGAGCTGAATCCGTTGCCGATGATCGTCATCAGGGTGAGGTTGCTCGGCAGTCTGACCGTGGATGCAGTCACCATGGGAGGCGGCACATAGGTGTAGAGCAGCGTTCCAATCCCGGAACCTTCCGGCTTGGAGACCCTAACATCGACAGTTCCCGCCGCATGAGCAGGAGTGATGGCAGTGATCTGGGTAGGACTGTCCACGGTGAAGTTGGTGACGGTGGTGCCACCAAAAGTCACGGAGGTGGCTTCAGTGAAGTTCGTGCCAGTGATCGTCACGCTGGTGCCACCCGCAATACCACCCTCGGCAGGTATGACCTGGGTGACGGTGAAGGCGGGAGCTTCCAGCCCGCTGAAGCTGAATACCTGCTCTACCCAGCCGGCACTTCCGTTGTGACGGCCGCCAGAGATGCGGCCACGGGAACGGAGATGTCCGCTGGCAGGCAGGCTCAGACCGGCGAGCTTCCAGTGGGCCGTACCTCCTCCACGCGTGGCCGTGCCGCCCAGCGGGCTGTAGCTGACCCCGCCGTTTGTACTCAGCTCGAAAGTGGTCTGAGTGATCTCTGATGTACTGCCACCACGGGTCCACAGCACCTGCGTCCTATCCACCGCACTCAGCGTCTGTGTTGCCGGGTCATTGAGCAGACGTGCAAAGCAGTTGCGCGAGGCCCCCCCCACACTGGTGAAATAGCCTCCGATCAAAATTTTCCCGTCCGCCTGTATCGTCAGGCTATGGAGTGCGCTGTTCACATCGGGGGTGAAACCCGTATCCAGTGTACCGTTGGCTTCCAGCCTTGCGATGTTGTTACGCGCGATGTCCCCCATGCTGGAAAAATAGCCCCCGAGCAAAATTTTCCCGTCCGCCTGCACCGCTATACTATAAATATCGCCATTCGGATTGGGATTGAAGCCAGCATCCAGTGCGCCGTTGGCTTCCACTCTGGCGAGTCCGATGCGGGCGGCACCGCCCATGCTGGTGAACAAGCCCGCGAGCAAAATCTTGCCGTCAGCCTGTACCGCTAAGCAAGTGATGCCGTTGTCAGGATGGGGATTGAACCCCATGTCCAACGTGCCATTGGCATGCACCCGCGCGACGCGATGGCGAGAATTCCCCCCTATGCCGGTGAAACCGCCACCAAGCAGAATCTTGCCGTCCGCCAGCACCGTCACGCAATTAACGATGTTGTTCGCATTGGGATCGAAGCCCATGTCTAGCGTGCCATCCGCGACCAGTCGCGCAATGAATTTGCGGGTGATGCCGCCGACGTTGGTGAAGAAGCCCCCAAGGAGAATTTTCCCATCCGCCTGCACCGCAATGCTATTAATGTAATTGTTCGCATTGGGGTTAAAACCCGCATCCAGCGTGCCATCCGCCGCCACCCGTGCGATGCGGTTGCGTGTAGTCCCGGCGACGCTGAAGAAAGCGCCCCCGAGCAGAATCTTGCCGTCCGCCTGTACCGCCACGCTGTGAACAGAACCACTCACATCGGGATTGAAGCCAGCATCCAGCGTGCCGTCGGCATTGATTCGGGCGATGTTATTGCGAGGCTGGCCCAGCGCGGAGGTGAAAGTACCCGCGATGATCGTCTTCCCATCCGTCTGCACGGCAGTGGCCAGCACAACGCTACTATAATGGGAATTAACACCGAGATCCAGCGAATCCAGATCCCCCGGAGCGGCGTGGGAGGTGGAGCCGAGCAGCAGGAGGAGGCAGAGGCCGAGGAGTCGGTGGACCGGGGTGGGCGGGTATTCCATGAGGGGGCGGCAGAGGGAGGGGCTTGGGGCGGACGCTGCTTTAATAATGGAGAGCCCCTGGGGGTGACGAGGAAATAATCTCGCTTCAGCTTGCTCCCACGGTGTTTTATTCTGGGTAGTGCCCAGCTCTTTACCTGCAATACCTCGACCTGATTTTTGCCCGAAGGTCGGATCGCTATGGGATATCCAAGATCCTGACTCACAGCCGCAGCAGGCAGCAGCCGAAGTCCATCTCCACCGGACCCGATTCGGATTTCCGCACGGGGATGTGTTCGGCCAGGGTGTAGAGCTGGCGGCGGGAGTCCACGGGGTCGGGGCGGGTGGTGATGACCTGGGCTTCCCGGAGGGCGATGAGGTGCTTCAAGGCGGCATCCAGGCGACGGCGGACGTGCCGGGCGCAGCTCGTGGCCGTGTGCGGCTTTCCGTCGCTGAGGAGCTCGAGGATGCGGCGCCTCACGGGATCTGCCAGCAGGGCAAAGGTGAGGTCCCGACTCTGTCCGGCGGGATCGTTGGCATCGGCGGGTGAACGGCTGCGGTTGGCCATGAATCAGGTTTTACCAGATCAGAGGCTCCGAAGGCAAGGCTGGAAATAAGGGCTGAGGTTTGACCGTCTCCCAGGCGGCATGACGAATCAGGGGCTGGGTGGACAGAGACTCACCTGCGTCGCGCGGATTTCCGGCTGGCTCCTCGGAGTCTCGGTCTCGTCGCCCCGGATTCCGGGCTGGCTGCCAGGAGTCTCCCCCGACCCACGGCGGATTCCGGGCTGAGGTTTCGGAGAGTGTCAGGTGGCGTCATGGATCAGGAATCGTCGTCTTCCAGCCGCTGACCTGCCGCGCCGGATTTCCGACTGAGGTGTCGGAAGCTGCCAAGAGGCGTAATGAATCAGGGATCGTCACTTTGAAGCCGCTGGCCTGCCGCTCCGGATTTCCGGCTGAGGTGCCGCAGGCTTCCGAGTGGCGCAATGAATCAGGGATCGTCACCCTGGAGGCTCCGACCCGCTGCGCCGGAATCCGGCGTGAGGACTCGGAGACTGTCAGGTGGCGTAATGAATCAGGGACTGGGTCACCGGAGACTGCCGGCCCTCACGCCGAATTCCGGCGTGAAGGCTCCGAGCCGGGGGAAGACAGTGCCGTCCTTCGGATCACCTGAGGCATGGCTCAAAAGCATGGCAGGCCCCAGCGCTGGTCCCTCTCCCCGCTGAGGATCTGTTTCGCCGCCAAGTGTTTTTGCGGGGAGAGGCTAGGTGAGGGGAGCACCTGGATGGTTCGGCGAGGTGTCGGCCCCTCACCCCGACCCTCTCCCCGGAACAAAATCCTCGAGAAAACGAGATGCAC
>CAYMHJ010000297.1:6643-8018 GCA_964390165.1 uncultured Prosthecobacter sp.
GAGTCAGAGCTGCGGTCTGCGGCTTGATCACCAGGCCGCGCCCACTTCACTGCGCGCGATGGGCTTGAGCTTGGCTATCTTGGGCTCGCCGATCTCGATGCCCGCTGTAGCGGGGATGCCGAGGTCTTTGACGGCGACGGTGTTGGCTTTCCAGGTGATGCCGCTGAGGTCGCAGAGGGCTTCGATAAGGGTGTATTTGGGGCAGGAGATTTGATTGCCCTCGAAGACGGTGTCGATGGGGGGCAGCGAGGCGTCTTTGCCATCGCTGACGCCGATGGTGATGGTGTGCTCGCAGTTGACGAGGGTGTTGCCGGTGATCTTGGCGCGCTGGACCTGGAAGTAGCGGTTCAAGGGCGAATTCGGCACGCCGATCATGAGGCAGATGGAAGAGCGGGCTTTGTCGCCAGTGAGGTTTTCGAGGTAGTTGTCCCGCACGAGGTGGTCCTCGCCGATGATGCGGATGCCGCCGGTGCCGCTGACTTCATTGCCGATGAAAACATTGCGCTCGACGGTGCAGCCGTTGCCATGACGCAGGGTCAGGGTGCCGCCGACTTCGAGGAAGGTGTTGTCACGATAAAGGTTGCCGCAGGACTTGTTCGAGATGCACTCGGCCTCGCCATTGCACTTCTCGAAGAGGTTGTGCTCGACGATGCAGGCGGCGGTCATCATGGAGGTCTTGCTGTCGCCGAGGCGGATGGTTTCACCGCCGTTCTTGCCGAGCTTCTCACGCGGGCCGAAGTAGTTGTGATCGATCTGGTGCTTCCCGTCTCCCTCCTTGCCAAGCCAGACGACGAAGGTGGTCCCCTTCCCTGTCTTGCCGCTGAAGCTGCAATGGTCCACGCGGTGGCCGGTGCCGTAGAGCCCGAGCCAGCGCGACTCTTTCGAGCCGTCCTCCTTCAGCGTGCTGGTGATGGCGCAGTTCGTTAGCCGGCAATGATTGGCGAGTGTCTTGGAATCTTTGCGGAAGAGGATGAGGTCGCCGACACTCGGATCAGGCTCTTTGAAATGCAGCCCGTCGATGACGAGATGCTCGCCCGTGAGACGGAGCGTGCTTTTGCCGGTGAAGATGGTCTTGCCGGGCACGGCGGATTTCAGCGTGATGGGCGCGTCCTTCCTGCCGGTGCCGATGAAGAGCAGCTCCACGTCACGAAACTCACCTTCGGGGAGGATCAGGGTATCTCCAGGCTGTGCGGCAGGCAGCACGGCAGGATCGGTGACGGGGATGTCCTTTGCCTGAAGGAGGGTAACGAGACCGAGGAGGGGAAGGAGGGCGCGCATGGGTGGGCCATGAAGGCGCGGGAGCTTCCTCAGGCAAGGCGCTTTCACTGAGCGAGCGCTGCAAGCACGGGATCACCGGTGGCGATCAGGAGCGAGG
>CAYMHJ010000298.1:0-660 GCA_964390165.1 uncultured Prosthecobacter sp.
AGGCTCCGCTCACCGCGCGCCCTCACGGCCCCACCGTCACCTTCGCCACATCGCACCAGTCGCCGTTCGGCACGCCGTCGTCCCAGAAGCGGGCGCGGTACTCCCGCACCTCCGGCTGGCCGGCCACCAGCAGAGGGCGATCGTCCACGTAGGGGCTCTTGGGCGTCGCCGTCAGGTACTCCCAGGCTCCGCCGTTGCGGCGACACTCCAGCCAGATGCCCATGTGCCCGTCCTTGAAGAACTTGATCCGGCCCGCCTCGTTCAGGCTGCCCAGAATCACCTCCACCGTGACGCGCGGAGAGCTCTCTCCCGGCGGTGGCGCAGGCGCCTCACTGCCCACGATGCCCAGGTCGATGCCTGCCGCCTCCGTGTAGCCAGAGGAGTGCTTCAAGATCTGCACCAGATCGAACGTGCGCTCCAGCGCACCCGGCAGCACGCCGGTGATCCCGGCTGGCAGCGTCGGTGGTGGCGGCGCCGTGCAGACAGGAAAAGCGTAGGGCGTCACCCCCGTCCCGCTGCTCAGGTCCTTCAAAGAGGAGGTGCAGGCGGGCGCGTAGTCGCGCACGTTGCTGATCCAGTCGCCCAGCCCGTAGGCCAGCATCAGATTATCAGCGACAGCCTTGTCCACCTCCGCCGGGGTCAGGCCCATGCTTAAACCAT
>CAYMHJ010000298.1:670-7559 GCA_964390165.1 uncultured Prosthecobacter sp.
GGCCATAGATGGCGATCTTGGCGGCGAAATTCCCGTGCCACTCGGGGCGCTGGGAAACCAGGCGCGGATAGAATTTTTCTCTTTTCATGGTGTTCAGTTTTGATTTCGTGTTGGCGTTGAGAGGAGCTGGCGGTGCTACCGCCGGCCCCCAAAGACTCCCGGACGACCAGGTCACACCGCTGGACCACAGAGCCATGCGATCAGGTTCCTCCGGGCAAAGGATTGAGAAAAAGGACTCTGAGCACCCCGGTTCGACCCGCTGTCCACCGGGCAGAGCGAGTCTGCCTTCGGGCAAGGTGAATCTGCCTTTGGGCAAGGTGAATCTGCCTTTGGGCAAGGTGAATCTGCCTTCGGGCAAGGTGAGTCTGCCTTCGGGCAGGATGAATCTGCCTTCGGGCAGAGCGAGTCTGCCTTCGGGCAGGATGAGTCTGCCACCGGGCAGAGCGAGTCTGCCTTCGGGCAGGATGAATCTGCCTTCGGGCAGGGCGAGTCTGCCTTCGGGCAGGATGAATCTGCCTTCGGGCAAGGTGAGTCTGCCTTCGGGCAAAGGGAATCTGCCTTCGGGCAGAGCGAGTCTGCCTTCGGGCAGGGTGAATCTGCCACAGGGCAGAGAGCCGCTGCCGTCCGGCCATCCTTGAGCACCCTGCGTTCCACGCCTTGCACGCCGGTCCGGTCGTGGCGGTCCGTGGTCTTCAGGAGGTGGCGCTCAGTCATGGGGGGATTGTCCCACAGACCGCCACGCGCAACAGGGGCATATAGTTACCCCCCGTGCAGAACGAAAATCGGCCCCTCATCGTCCGGCAGCAGTGACAGCACGATCAGCTTGGCCTTCTGCGCCAGTTCCGTCCAGTACTCGGCCAGCCGCACGAGCGCATGCGAGCGGATGCGCAGGGCGTTGCACATGATCAGCTGCGTGCGGGACGAGGGGTGCGTCTCGCCGCGCTCCACCTTGGCCCAGAACTGGTGACACACGCCGCTGCGGCGCTCCGCCTCCAGGAGGGAGATCTTGGTGATGTCCTTGCGGATGTGGTGCATCGCCCGTGCATACTGCCGGTTAAACTCATCCACATCCAGCTCCTTCGCCCACCGCTTCCCGGTGATGCAGCCCCGTTGAAAAACACGTTTCCTGCTCATGTTCAAGGTTGGTTGTTGGCCGCCGAGAATACCCGACCTGCCAGGCTGGGATAAAGAACAAAATGAAGCCGCTGCCAGAGCCGGTTGGTTCATCGTGCAGCGCTTCGTGCCTTGCCTTTCCTACCACACTCCGCTTTCATGACGCAACTCCATAGGGAAATAATGACAATGGCCCGACTCCTCCGGGCGCAGCTTTATCTCTGGCACATGCCGCCTCCCAACCAAAACCCTGAACAGCTCGCCCGGGATCGCATTGACGCGATGCTGGAGGCTTCGGGCTGGAAGGTGCAGGACAAGAAGAAGATCGATTTCAATGCAGGTCCCGGCATCGCTGTTCGCGAGTATCCCACGGACACCGGCCCGGCGGACTATGTGCTTTTTGTCTTAAAGCAGGCATGCGGCGTGATGGAGGCAAAGAAGGAGGAAATGGGGCAGAACATCACCACGGTGGAGGATCAGACCGCCGGTTACGCGAATGCAAAATTGAAGTGGGTCAGCAACAAGCAGCCGCTGCGCTTTCTGTATGAGAGCACGGGACTCATCACCCGCTTCACCGACATGGCAGACCCAAAGCCGCGCTCGCGGGAGGTGTTCAGTTTTCATCGGCCGGAGACGCTGCTGCGCTGGATCGAAGATGGCGACTCCCTCCGCGCCCGCCTCACGAAAATCCCTCTGCTGAATCCCAACAAGCTCCCCGCTGCCGAGCTCCGCCTGCGCGACTGCCAGGAGGTCGCCATCACGAACCATGAAGTCTCCCTCGCCGAGGCCCGCCTCCGTGCGCTCATCCAGATGGCCACGGGCTCTGGGAAGACGTTCACGGCCATTACGCAGGTCTATCGCCTGCTGAAGTTTGCGAAAGCGAAGCGCATTCTCTTCCTCGTCGATACCAAGAACCTTGGCGAGCAGGCGGAGCAGGAGTTCATGGCCTTCACGCCGAGTGATGACAATCGCCGCTTCACCGAGCTTTACACCGTGCAGCGGCTGAAGTCGTCCTCTGTGCCCAAGGATGCCCAGGTTGTCATCTGCACCATCCAGCGGCTCTACTCCATCCTGAAGGGCGAGGAGCTGGACGAGGCTTTGGAGGAGCTGACACCTGCCGAGCAGCTCACGCGGCCCAAGAAGCCGATGCCTGTCGTGTATTCCGACCGTGTGCCGCCGGAGTTCTTCGACTTCATCATCATCGACGAGTGCCACCGCAGCATTTACAACCTCTGGCAGCAGGTGCTCGACTACTTTGACGCCTTCCTCATCGGTCTCACCGCCACGCCGGACAACCGCACCTTCGGCTTCTTCAAAAACAACGTCGTCAGTGACTACAGCCACGAAAAGGCCGTGGCAGATGGTGTCAATGTTGGCAACGAAACCTACGTCATCGAGACGGAGGTCACCACCACCGGCACGCGGTTGGTGGCGAAGCAGCCCGTGGAGCATCGCGAACGGGTCACGCGGAAGCGCCGCTGGGAGCAGCAGGATGAGGACGAGGCATATTCCGCCAAACAGCTCGATGACAAGGTCGTCGTGCCCTCGCAAATCCGGCTCATCGTGAAAACCTTCCGCGACAAGCTGCCGGAGATTTTTCCAGGGCGCACGGAGGTGCCAAAGACGCTCATCTTTGCCAAGACCGACTCCCACGCCGACGACATCATTCAGATCATCCGCGAGGAGTTCGGCGAGGGGAACGCCTTCTGCAAAAAGATCACCTACAAGGCCGAGGAAGACCCGAAGTCCGTGCTGGCCCAGTTCCGCAACGACTACCACCCGCGCATCGCCGTCACCGTGGACATGATCGCCACCGGCACGGATGTGAAGCCGCTGGAGTGCCTGCTCTTCATGCGGGACGTGAAAAGCCGGAACTACTTCGAGCAGATGAAAGGCCGCGGCACCCGCACGCTGGAGCTGGACGATCTGCGCAAAGTCACACCCTCCGCCGTCACGGCAAAGACGCACTACGTCATCGTCGATGCCATCGGCGTCACGAAGTCGCTCAAGACGGCCAGCACACCACTCATCACCAAGCCCGGCGTGCCGCTCAAAGATCTGGCCATGGGTGTGATGATGGGCGCGAGTGATACGGACACCGTCAGCAGCCTCGCCGGACGCCTCGCTCGGCTGAACAAGCAGCTCGATAAACACGACCATGCCCGCATTGCGGAGAAATCCGGAGGCGTGGTGCTCAGCAGCATCGTCAGCAGCCTCATCGCCGCCATTGATGGCGACAACGTGGAGGCCAAGGCCCTCGAAATCGCCGGACAGGAGCCCGGTACGAACCCTGGCGAGACGAACCGCGAGAAAGCGCAGGCGCAGCTCGTCAAAGCCGCCGCCAATGTCTTCACGGGCGATCTCATTGAGCTGATCGACAGCATCCGCCGGGACAAGGAGCAGAAGCTCAATCACGATCATCAGGACCAGCTCATCACCGTCGGCTGGGCGCAGGATGCGCAGGAAAAGGCGGAGACACTCACGCAGGAGTTCGCCGCGTGGTTGCAGGAGCATCAGAACGAATTCACCGCACTCACGATCTTCTATGCCGAGCCGTTTCGGCGTCGGGAGATCACCTTTGCCATGCTGGAGCAGGTCATGACCGCGCTGCGGGCGGATGCACCGCGTCTGGCCCCGCTGAGGGTGTATCAGGCTTATCAGCACCTGGATGAGACGAAGGCCAAAACACCGCTCAATGAGCTGACGGCCCTCGTTTCGCTGATTCGCCGTGCCTGCGGCGTGGATGTGAAGCTGACGGCCTTTGATGACGTGGTGCGGAAGAACTTCCAGCACTGGATCATGGCCAAACATAACGAACCCGGCCCCAAATTCACCGATGCGCAGGTGAACTGGCTGAACATGATCCGCGACCACATGACCACCTCCTTCCATCTCGACCGCGACGACCTCGAACTCGCCCTCTTTGATTCCCAGGGCGGTCTCGGCACCATGTATCAGCTCTTCGGCGACCGCATGGATGCGATCATGGATGAACTCAACGGGGCGCTGGTTGCATGAGCAGTTGCCGACTTTTTCAAATCGCTTAATCTCACTTCCATGAACATGACCCTCCAACTTCCTGATGACCTCTGCAAGGCGGCCCAGCAGCGGGCTGGAGTGGAGTCCAAGACTCTCTCGTCCTGGCTTGCCGACTTGCTGCGGCGAGAACTGCACAAGCCTCAGCCAAAACCCCTCAGCCTCGCTGAGATGCTGCGGAATCCGGCGACTCGTGACCGCGTTTCTGAGTTATCACTGCCGACCACGGCCATGCTTGGCGAACTCTACGACGAAGCCACGGCTGACTACGACTTGCCCCTGACGCCCCGCAGTGAAGACCCAGGCAGACCTTTGGCTTTCCCATGAGTGCGGGTCTTTTGCTGGATACCGTCGCCGTTTCCGAGCTGCGCAAGGGACCGTAGGGGGATGCACTGTTCCGCAACTGGCACCAGAGCACGGCTGAAGTGCCCGTTTTCATCAGCGTGATCACTCTGGTTGAGATCCGCCGAGGCATCCTGCAAGTCGCCAAACGAGACGCTGATTTTGCAGGCAGGCTGGAGACTTGGTATCAGGATTTCTTGCTGCCCAAGTTTGAGCGCACCTTCGTGCCCGTTGATACCGTCGTTGCCCACCGGGCAGCCGAGCTGCATGCCATCCGCACTTATCCTGACTACGCCGCCCTCATCGCCGCCACCGCGCTCGTGCATGGCCTCACCCTCGCCACACGCAATGAATCCGACTTCGACGGCACAGGCGTCACCGTCGTGAATCCTTGGAAGCCGTGATTGTTGCTGCCGTGCCCAGATTTTACACCGCAGAGGTTAGAAGACCGCAGAGGTTTTCCGTTTCGGTTTCCGTCGAGCCGGAGGCTCGGGAGAAATTAGCCGGTGGTGAGCCGACCGAAGGGAGACAGCCAGCCGTAGGCTGCCCCGAAGGGGGGCGCGAAGCGAAGCAACCGAGGCACGAGCGCAACCACCGGACCACCGAGCCAGAACAGCCCTGCGCCCCGGAGGGTGCGCGAGAGTCGTTCGCAGGCTTCTCGCGCCCTTTCAGGGCGCGGGGCGTCGCTTCGCAAAAACCGGTGGTTTTACCACCGGCTAATCTCTTTCGAGCCTCCGGCTCGCCTGCCAAGCGTGGGTTCGTGGTGCATGTCTTTTCATCTCTGCGGTCTTCTCACCTCTGCGGTGTGATTTCCCCGTCTGGAAACCGCCTGAGACAGCGTGAGGAGGGGATGGCATGAGTGCGCTTCCGAAGGGGTGGGCTACATCGACCATTGGCGAATGGTGTGTGAATTTGGATTCCAAGCGCATTCCGATTAACTCGGACGAACGAAAAGAGCGCCTCAATGGAAAGAAGGATCACGAACTCTTTCCATATTACGGTGCGACAGGACAAGTTGGGAGAATCGACGGCTATCTATTCGACGGTGAGTATGTCCTGATTGGTGAGGATGGAGCTCCGTTCATGGACCCATACAAGGACAAGGCATACATGGTATCAGGTCGGTTCTGGGTGAACAACCATGCTCACATTCTCGAACCTTACGCGAATCCAAAGTTCACCTGCTACTACCTGAATCAGTTCCGTTACGCCGATCATGTCACGGGAACTACGCGGTTGAAGCTCACTAAGGCAGCGTTGGAGCAGATGCCCATCGTGATCCCCCCACTCGCCGAGCAGGAGCGGATCGTGGGGAAGGTGGAGGAGTTGTTTTCGGAGTTGGCCGAAGGGGTGGCGAATTTGAAGCAGGCCCGGGCGCAGTTGGCGGTGTATCGGCAGGCACTGCTCAAGCACGCCTTCGAAGGCCACCTCACCGCTATCAAGGGCATCAAAAAAGTTCCGTTGTCGTCGTTGATCACGGATCTGAGCCAAGGTTGGAGTCCTAAATGCGAACTTAATCGGGCACCCAAGCCAGACGAATGGGCTGTGATTAAAACAACAGCCATCCAGCATTGCCGCTACGACGACACGGAAGCCAAGCCTCTCCCGCCTCCTTTCGAAGGAAGACCATCGATTGAGATCAAGGATGGGGATTTCCTCATGACTCGGAAGGGGCCAAGAACCAGAGCGGGTGTGTCCTGTTATGTTCGCCGGACGAGACATCGGCTGATGGTTTGTGATACTGTTTATCGCTTCAGGTGCATAGAGGATGTAGTGAACCCCTTGTATCTTGAACTGGCTCTCAACTCGCCTGAAGTCTTGCGTGCAATTGATCAACGAAAGGCAGGGATTAGCGAAAGCGGCTTAAGTTTGACCCACAGCAAAATTGGCACCGTCGAAATCCCACTCTGCTCACTCGACGAACAAGAAGATGTTGTGCGGCAATTAGACGAGCAGACCAGCGTCATGGACGCCCTCGAAGCCGACATCGACCTGAACCTCCAGAAAGCGGAAGCGCTGCGGCAGTCGATCTTGAAGAAAGCCTTTGCCGGAGAGCTGGTGCCGCAAGACCCCGCCGACGAACCCGCCGCCGCCCTGCTGGCCCGCATCCGTGCGGAACGTGAGGCGCAGACAACCAAAACTACCAAACGCAATACACGCCGATGAACGCGATGACTCTGCATGCCGAAACAACCTCCGGTGAGTTAGGTCGCCCCTTCAGGGCTCCGCGCTTTGCGCCATGCATACCCAGGGCGTTGCCCTTCGCTACAATAGGCCGCGCCTGTGGCGCTCCGATCTTGTGGCTGCGCCTTCCCAGGGCGTTGCCCTGGGCTGCGATAGACCGCGCCGGTGGCGCGTCGAACCACGAGGCGCGGGGTGGTGCACGATTCTGTCATTC
>CAYMHJ010000298.1:7569-7973 GCA_964390165.1 uncultured Prosthecobacter sp.
GGTGCAAACTCTCGTCGCCCCGGGCAACGCTCTGGGTATCGGATTGCCGATTCATTTCGGAGCCCTGTAGGGGCGACCTAACTCCTCAACGCGTCTCGCCACCTGCCATGCCGCAATCGCTCGCCAACCTCTACGTCCATCTGATCTTCTCGACGAAGGAACGGTTTCCCTATCTCACGGATGCGGTGCGGCCTGATCTGCACGCCTACATGGCGACGGTGCTGGCGAACCTGAACTCTCCGGCGGTGCTCATCAACTCGGTGGCGGACCATGTACATCTCCTTTTCAACATGGGCCGCACGGTCACACTTGCCCAGGTGGTGGAGGACGTGAAGAAGTCGTCGTCGAAATGGATCAAGACGCAGGGGCCGAATCTGGCCACCTTCGCATGGCAGGCGGGATAC
>CAYMHJ010000299.1:0-7932 GCA_964390165.1 uncultured Prosthecobacter sp.
CGAAGTATGACGGAGATCAGGTCGGCCTGCTGCTGCAGGATCAGCCGGTGTTTCGCAACGTGCATGACGTGTGCGTGGATGACGCGGGCGACATGTATGGCTGCCAGTGGAATGCGGATCAGGTGTATCCGTACAAGCTGCACCGGGTGTGAGAGAGGAGCGATAATAAATCAGAGGGCACGAGATCGTCCTGCTTGTTTTATTTATGGAGTGTCGGCGAATCGTCGGCATATCATCCCGCAGTCATGTCCATGATCCTAACAGACGGCCAAGTGCTGCCAACACAACACACTGTCGAACGCTTTCTCGGTGAGGGAGCCTTTGCGCAGGTTTATAGGGTGAAGCATCGTGTCTTTGGCAGGCAGGCCATGAAGGTTTTCAAACAACCGGTGCAGCTTGGTCAGGACGTTGCTGAAATGCTCTCAGAAGCCATCCTGCTCTCCAAGATTGGTCATCCAAACATCGTCCGTGTCTTCGATGCAGGCACCCTGGACCTGGCTGGCGAGCACCACGGCTACCTCACCATGGAATATGCCGGTGGCGGCACGTTGCATGATCTCTGGCGTTCGCAGGGTATGCGGACGCTTCCAGTCACTACCACTGTGGACCTTATTCGCCAGACTGCATCAGGACTGGCCGTTGCCCATCGCTCGGACCCGCCGGTGATCCATCGGGACATCAAGCCCGGCAACATTCTCGTTGCCATCACCCCAGAAGGTTACCAGGCCAAGGTGAGCGACTTCGGGCTCGCCAAGCAGGTGAATCCTTTGACACTCATGGCGACTGCGGCAGGCACGCTGCCCTTCAAGGCCCCGGAAGTCTTCATCACCGAGAAGACCGACTCTCCTGCCGGTGACGTGTGGTCTATTGGCGTCACACTCTACATGCTGCTCACCGATCAAATGCCTTACGCTGTGCCGGATGGCGTCACACCCTCACGCCGGTTGTACGAAACTCCGCCACCTCCGCCGTCACGCTTGAATTTTGAGTGTGACTCTCGTCTCGACGCCATCGTCCGGCGTGCGCTGGCCTTTGAGCCACAGGACCGCTACCCGCATGCCGACGCCTTGCTGGAAGCTCTCGCTGCTTGGAAACCTCAGGCAGCGCCTGCCGATGAATGTCATCCATCAGCCATAGCCTCCAGCGCATCTCTCAAGGCCATTCTACCCGCCGCCCGCACCGCAGATCGCGATCAGGCCGCCCAGTGGATGAAGCAAGCCTATGCCCAGGCTCGCGGCGGCCAGCTCCAGCCTGCCGCAGATCTGCTGGAGGAAGCCCTCCGTGCTGATCCTGCGCTGCGTGCCAGTCACGAGTCCCGCGTTCGCCTCTGGCGCATGGGCGTGGCGATGTAAGAGCGCGACAGCAAAGTTGCGCACAGGCTAAGAATCCGCCTTGAAACGAATTCACTCGTTGCCTATCCTCGAACTATGACCGCCACGCTCAAAGCACACTACGACGGCAAAGCCATCCAGCTGGACGAGCCATTCCCGCTGCCACAGGACGCACGCCTGTTGGTCACCGTCTTGGAGGATGACGAAGAATCCCGCTATTGGAGCGAACTCGGAGCCGAGGCTTTCACCCGTGCAGGTTCGCTTGCTGAACCTGAATACACCGTAGCCGACTGCATCGCATGAAGCCCGGTGATGTCATTCTCACCTCGCTGCCGCAGTTTGATGGCCGCATCAAGACCCGTCCTGCCGTCGTCCTTTGTCTGGTTGAACCGCATCGTGACCCGCTCATCTGCGGCGTCAGCACCCAGCTTCACGAGGAAGTGCGTGGTCTGGATGAACTCATCGTCCCTGGCGATGCAGACTATGTTTGCAGTGGTTTGAAGGCCTCATCCCTGATCCGGGCCGCGTTTCTCACCGTCATCATGCCGCATCGCATCACCGGACGAATTGGCAGCATCAGCGCCGCACGGCTGAAGCGCCTGCTCGCCCGGCTGGGTCAGCACCTCCTGGACAATGCTGCACGTCTGCCATAGCCCGTCCTACCTACCATGCCCGCCTCGGACGCCAGCCTCAGTCTCCTGCTCAAAGCTGCCACGCCCGACCTCTATCGGCGGAATGCCTTTCGCCTCACCGGCCTGCCGGTGACCGCCAGCACCCGCGAAGTGGCGCGGCAGGCGGACAAACTCAAAATGCTCGCGGAACTTGGCGGTCAGGCCGCTCAACATCTCGCCGTCATCCCCGGCATGGAACCACCGACGCCTGAGGAAGTGCGTGAGGCCACGCAGCGGCTCAAGGATGTGGAGGCCCGCGCCTTGGACGAGTTCTTCTGGTTCTGGCCCGAGGACTGGGAAAAGCCGGAGTCAGACGAAGCCTTCGCCGCCGTTAAGCGCAACGATTTGGATGCTGCCTTTGCCATTTGGGCGCAGCGGCAGGACGATAAAAACTCATTCATTGCCTCACGGAACCTTGCTTTGATCTTCCACATGCGTGCGCTGGAGTGGGCGCATCTCGATTTGGTAGAACCCTTGCCGAAAGAGCGCGTTGCCAAGGTCGCAGGCTACTGGAAGCAGTCATTTGACCGTTGGGAGTGGCTCGCCGATGACGACCGTCACTGGGAAGCTTTCAAGGCGCGCATTCGCCAAGTGGACGATCCGGCATTGACGACCGGATTCGCTCGTCGCCTGCGCAGCGAATTGCCGCAGGCGTTCGATAAAATCAATGCGGAGCTCGCACTGACCTATGCTGAACAAGGCAGGCGCAAGGATGCCGAATGGCATGTGACTTTTTTGAAGTCCACGCATTCTGGCAGTGACAATGTCACAGCGACACTTGATGTGGTTCTCGCACCGACGCGTGCAAGACTCGAGCGCAGCATGGAATCGGCCATGCAGGCAACTCAAAAAGACAAGCGCAGCGGCATTGCAGAGGCGGCGAAGTTGTTGGATGCCGCTGAGCCGCTACTTTCCGTCTTTGATATGTTTCATCAGACGGATAGCAGCGAGCGTTGTCATTTGTTTGATGAGGTCGCCAAGACCTGCTTGGGATGCGCGGTTGACGGCTATAATACCACAAACACTGAGGCAAAAGAGCCATCACCTCTGTCTGTGGCTGGCAGCCCTGACGCCAGAAAGCTGTCTAAAGATAGGTTTATTCAAGTGCTGAGCCGTGCCAAAGCGCTTGCTACAGACTTGGAGCTTCGCCGCCGATTGGAACAAAACATCGCCACCGCACGCGGTGATCTTCAATTTGAAACTCTCATCAAGCCATTGCTTGATAAGCTGGTTGGAATACAACAACAGCAAACAACACAACCGAAAGAACGGCTTCGTCGCATCAAAAATGAAATTATTCCCGAGACTGAGGCGCTAATCTCATCGGGTGTGCTACAGGAAGATGCGCGATTTATGCTCAGCAATTCGATTGCCATCGTGCTTCGTGGTGTCGCCATCTCTGCCAACAATGATTTTAAGCAACCTGCTGTGGGATTGGAGGCGATGACTCTTGCTGTAAAATATGCACGCGATCAAGAATTGCTGGCTCAAGTTAAGAGAGATGCGGAAACTATGATCGACAACATGGCTGCTCGTGGCGCACAGGCCGGAGCAAGCACATCGGATGATAGATTAAATAACGGGTGTCTTTGGGTGTTAGTTGTTGGTTTTGTTTTGTTGGTCATCAGCAACATGGGCGGCGGCTCGAAAAATAGACCCACTTCGTATCCGCCCTCAATTCCAACAGCCGCTAATCCCCAGCCTGTTTCCACGCCCCAACCATCCTACACCTCTCCAAGATACGTCCCGCCGCCGCCTACGTACGAACCGGTCAAACCGATGGTGTCGCCGCCTCCCGCACTCACACCAGCAGTAGAGCCGCCAAAAGAAGTTAAAATACTGGCAGACTGGCAGATCGAGCCTGATGTCTGGCATACGCTGCGCAACCAGGACGACAAAGTGATCTCCGCCAAGGTCGACTCATTCGATGGCACCAATGTGATCCTGACCACAAGCTCGAGCACGCACACCTACCCGATCAGCAAGCTATCCGAGGCTAGCCAGCAACTTGTCCGGGAACTGGACAGGCTTCGAAAGCGCCCCGAAACGGGTGTCTTGCAAGGTTTTGTTAGTCCGTCGTACAGCACAGGACCGCTGACGATCAAGACCCGTGCAGACTCAGGCGACTACTACGTCAAGCTGGTGGTTAAGAGCACTGGGATCACCCGAATGACCATATTCATTCGGGGCGGGGCGACGACAGACCAGATCGCGGTGCCGTCAGGAACCTATGAACTGCGCTATGCCACCGGTCAGAACTGGCACGGTGACGAACTGTTGTTCGGTGATGAAACCAGGTACAACAAAGCGGATTCGGATTTCACCTTCGGCAGCGGCAGTGGCTACACCGTGGAGCTTTACCTCCAGCAGTTCGGCAACCTCAAGACAAATAGCATCAACAAAGACAACTTCTAATTGCCCATGAATTCCCAGCCCGACTTTCGCATCACCACGCCTGATTGGCCCAAGGAGATGCCCGTATTGCAACGTCTGGCTGCCGCCGAGGTGGCGGTGGTTCGTGAGTTTGAACAGAAAGCGGCGTCCACTTTTTGTGAGATCGCCATCCATGCCTGGCGGATGCAGCGGCGGATGACGGATCGGATGACCAAGGAGGTGAAGGAGGAGCACAAGGCCATGCACCGCAGCGTGGCGGGGATTCTGGAGGCGCTCACGAGCATGGGTTTCACTCTGCGGGACCGTGAAGGTGAGTTCTATGATTACGGTCTGCCAGAAAAAGTCGTCGCTGCCGAAAAACGCGCAGGCATCAGCCGCGAGATGGTGGTGGAGACGATCCGGCCCAGCATCATGTATGGCGATCAGCTCGTGAAGCCAGGAGAGATCGTCATTGCTGTGCCGGAGGAAGTGGCCGCCACCGCTTCGCGTGACGAGCAACCAGCCGCGCCAGCACCCAAAGCCACCGAGTAAATCTCTCTCAATCTCATTTCAAAAACACATCCCCCCACTCTCATGTCACGCCAGACCATTGATTTCGGCATCGATCTCGGAACCACCAACAGCGCCATCGCCGTGATGGAGGGAGTGGAGCCGCTGATCATCAAGAACAACCAAGGCCAGGACATCACGCCTTCAGCCGTCGGCTTCACCAAGGCTGGCGTGTTGCGGCTGGGAGATGCCGCCAAGCGTCTGCAACTTGGCAGTCCCACGGACGCATACACCGAGTTCAAGCGGCGGATGGGTTCGGATCACATTTATGAATTCCCCGCCACGGGAAAGAAATTGAAGCCCGAAGACCTCTCCGCTGAAGTGCTCAAGACCCTCAAGGGCGACGTAGAACAGACTCGCGGTGAAGTCGTGGAAGCCGCAGTCATCACGGTGCCTGCCGCCTTTGAACTGCACCAGTGTGATGCCACACGCCGAGCGGCGGAACTGGCAGGATTTAGCAGCTCTCCGCTAGTGCAGGAGCCGGTGGCAGCCGCGCTGGCCTATGGTTTTCAGAAGGACGAAGAGAAAGCCTACTGGCTGGTTTATGACTTCGGCGGCGGCACCTTTGATGCGGCACTCATCCGTGCAGAGGAAGGCATCATCAATGTGGTGGCCCATGAGGGTGACAACTTCCTTGGTGGCTCCGACATTGACTGGGCCATCCTGCAAGACCTTCTGCTGCCGAGGTTGAAGGACTTTGATCTGCCCGACTTTCGTCGTGGCAATGCACGCTGGGAAATGGCGATCTTGAAACTCAAGTCCGCCATCGAGAAGGCGAAGATCGAAGCCAGTCGGAGCGCTCGCGCTCCGCTCATTGAGTGCCGCTTTGAAGACGCCTCGGGCGAGGAGGTGGATGTGGAGGCGCTGGGCCTCGAACTGACACAGCAGGACATCGCCCGCATCGCGGCCCCAATCATTTCCAAATCTATCTCACTCGTGAAGAAGGTGCTGGCATCCAAGAACTTGCGCCCCGGCGACCTGCATAAAGCCATCCTCGTCGGCGGGCCCACGCAAGCACCTTACTTTCGAGAGCAACTTCGGGCGGAGTTGGGCGCACCTGTGGACTTTAGCGTGGACCCCATGACCGTAGTAGCACGCGGTGCGGCAGTCTTTGCCAGCACGCAGATGATCGGCAAGAAAGCCGCAGCGCCCGCGCAAGTGGGCGAGTTCCATCTCGATCTGAAGTACAAGCCCACCGGCATCGAACCCGATCCGCTGGTTGGTGGCCGTGTGCTGGCCTCCAGCGCGGTGAGCTTCGCCGGACATACCATCGAGTTCACCAACGACAAATCCGGCTGGACCAGCGGGCAGGCACCGGTGCATGACGATGGCACCTTCACCGTGATGCTCTCTGCCGAGCGCAAGATGCGGAATCAGTATCGCATCACCCTGCGCAACAAGAGCGGTCAGACCCAGAAGATCACACCAGACAGCCTCCACTACACCATTGGAGCTGCGGTCGAAGAACAACCGATTATTCACAGCATCGGCGTTGGTCTGGAAAACAACAGCGTGCGCCCTTATTTTGCCAAAGGAGAGGGCTTACCGCAGAAAAAGATGCAGAAATATCATACCACTCGCACTGTAAAACCTGGGCAGGCAGACAGTTTCATCCGAGTTGCTGTGGTGGAGGGTGAAAGTGATTTAAGTGATCGAAATCGTCTGATTGGCTGCCTCGACATCACTGGCAAACACATACGCCGTGAACTGCCAGAAGGGCAGGAGGTCGAGGTCACACTGCGAATTGACGAAAGTCGCGAAATCACTGTTGAGGCTTTTGTTCCATACCTGGATGAAGATTTTAGCGTCAGATTAGAAATGGGACGCAAGGCCGCTGCAAATAGTCCGGAAGTCCTGCGAGAACGCATGGCGAAAGAGCAGCAGCGACTTGAAACACTGAAGAATCAAGCAGACGAGGCTGAGGATCGTGGTGCCAATAAGCTATTGGGTGAAATCGACCGCGAAGACGCCACCAAAGAGCTGCGGCGTAAGCTGCGCGATGCCGAGGGTGATTTCGTGGCGGGTGAACAGTGCCATAAGATGCTGCTCGATATGGCTTGCCGTTTGGATGAGGTGGAGGCTCAGATCAAATGGCCTGCCTTGGTGAAAACGGTGCGCACGCTCGATCAAGATTTGCACAACATCGCCAAAGAGTCTGGCTCGCGGCAGCAACAGGACAAAGCCGAGGATCTGCATGATCAAGCGGAGGAGCACATCCAGTCGAAGAACTCAGACAAGCTCAAGCGCACGGAAGACCAGATGAACGAACTTTACCGTGCCATCCTGTTTGAGCAGCCTGGCTTCTGGGCCGGTTTCTTCCGCAACCTCGAACAAGACTTGCCTCTAATGAACGATCCAGATCGTGCTAAGCGCCTTATTGCTCATGGACGCCAGGCCATCGCCGAGAACAATCTGGCCGGGTTACGCAACGCTTGCGTTCAGCTCTTGCAACTCCTGCCGCGCGAAGTCGCTGAAGAAGCCCAACGTGGTTGGAACGCTGGTGTGATTTGATCTGCCCATGCAATCCAGTCACAGCCAGTTCCAGCGGCGGTTACGCTTGCTGCTAGCCCAAGAGTTCGCTGCGCGCGGCTACTTCTTAGACGCCGAAGGCTTTTTTCATCAAGTATCCGTGCAGGACTTGGATGCCGAGGAGCTGGCACTGTTGGGAAAGATAGCGCTGGTGGCAAAGAATCAAAAGCAGGCAGTCTCACGGTTTGAGCGGCTGATACAATTGCAGCCCACGAATCATGAGGCCAAAGCCGGGCTATTGGCGGCTGAAGCTTTGAAAGCAGGCGTTTGGCAGCGATTGAAAAACTTCGGGAAGTCCCGGGAACGCCGATCATCAAACGCTGAATGCCAAAAAGATGAGGTTCGGCCGCTAGATTGATCGAAAGGTGTTAACGCCTCCTTATGCCAAACATCATTCTTGAGTGTGTGAGAGAGGAGCGGACGCCCGGGCGTAGTGAATGGCGCTCATGTTTCCGGGC
>CAYMHJ010000300.1:0-7901 GCA_964390165.1 uncultured Prosthecobacter sp.
ACATCCAGGGCTGCAACTTCCCCGGTCACTTCCTCGCCCGAGTGGAAATGCTGGGCCGCTCCTGGCTGGTGGATTGTTTCAACCGCGGTCGCTTCATGCTCGCCAGCGATGTCGCCCGCCACCACCCGGCGGCAAATCCCGCGCTCGAAGACATCATCCGTCAGTCTGCCTCCGTGGAGCAGATTCTCCTGCGCATCCTGCGCAATCTCGACGAAGCCTGTGAGCGCACGGATAACCTCCAACTCCGCCAGACCATGCGCCGCCTAGCGGTGAAGCTGATGGAGGAGCAAAGCTGAAACGATGCAGAATTTCAATGACCGCCGAGACAGCAGGTAAAGGGGGTATTTTGTGCCTCGACCATGCAGGCGGTGTTGGAATAATATGGCTGATCATGAGCCGATACATTCTGTGTTTTGCCTGTTTCATCGCTATGGGTAGTCTTGCCTGTACGCAGTCTCTTCATGCAGAGATTGATTGGGCCGAAATCATTGAGACAGAAGGACTGACCAAGGTTGAGGTTGAGTCATTGAGGACGAATAAAATGGTCGTTAGCGGACGGCAGATTCGTCAGGTCTTTGGGCCATACGCCATGATGAGGATGCCTGTCTTCATCACCTCAGACGGTGTGCTAAGTGGTTTCAATGGTTTAGTACAAGAGTCACTCCGGTTTTTGGAACTACGACAAGTTAGTCATCTGGAATCCCTTCTTCAAATCATGCAGGGCAGAATCGCCAGTCGGATGGAGGCTTACAAGGCAACTTACGGGAAAGTGGAAGCTACTGAGGTAGGCATCCATCGCGCCCGGCTGCTATTGGCTGTCGCCCAAAATTTAATTGGAGATTCCAAGGCGATACCGATAGAGCTTCAGGCTGAAGCGCGAGAAGCGGCAATACTGGTGGGACAAGAAAAAGGTATTTTCCTCCCAGCTTGGCTGGGCAAGCCAACCGCTGAGTTCCAGGGGATTGATGCCACCCGTTTCAGCCCCGTTTCTTTTTACGCGGGAGATCAGCGGCTGGCGCGGTGCTTTAAATCCATCACTTGGCTGCAATCCATTCCCTTGCTGATCAATGACGACGCCAGTCTTGTCAGTGTCTGCATACTGGTGAACGCGATGCATGCGGAAGAGTTCAGCCTTGAGAATTATGAGCGAGATCGTCAAATGGTGAACTGCTTGCGGACCTTTGACCGGTTCTTTGGAATGGGCGGTATTCTGGGGGTGGCGCATTTGAAAGAGGTGTGGCCTTTCAATTATGACCACGTTCCCGAAACAAAGAAAAACTCAGACCGAAAGGCCAGTCTGGATGAACGAAGAATGAAGATCCTGGAGGCTCTCAGTCAACTGAAGCCCACTCAAACGCCAAACGACCTGCTAACCTCAAGAGTTGGTGTGGCAAACGTTCGCTTTTGGCCGTCATCAGAGATGCCTGATCACCGCTACTTCCAGTCCGTGGCAGACTTCGAGCCGGTCAGTGAGGGCCGTTTCGTGCGCGGCTTGGAGGTGGCTGCTGCTCTCGGATCGATGGCAGCACGATCTGAGATCCTGAAAACGCATGGAAACTTAGAGGCACAGAGGCGGTTCAGTTTGGCTGAAGATGCATCCTTTCAGGCAGGTCTAAGACCTCCCAAGGAAATTGACGGCCAAGACACGTTTGGCACTCCTGCACCCGCTCCTGGGCAGCCGATTCCACCTGTCCCTGAACCCAAATTGGGGCCGCCGTCTGACATGACGAACTGGGACGATGAGAGCTCCTTTTATCAGCGCTACATGTCATGTTTGGCCGCTCTGCTGGACACGGCTGAGCCGGACGCACCGGCAGTTTTTTCAAGTAATGCCTGGCAGAGTAAAAGCTGTCAGACCGTGCTGGCAGGTTGGGCGCAGATGCGCCACACGGCGGCTCTCCATGCACGTCATGAGGTCCATGCCTTGTGCGCTCCGCCGAACGAACCTGGTTATGTGGAACCAGATCCCAGTTTTTTTGAGATGTTGGGTAACTTGACGGCTCAGTGGCACGAAGCCTTTTCAGAACGTCAGACTTTCTCCATGGACATGAATGACGTGGAGCGTGCCATGCGCGAGGATTTCACAGATGTTTTCAATGAGCAGTCACCTGACAAAATTTTGGCGGAGGAGCGTTTATCTAAAGCTCCTTGGCCGGAGATCATCAGCCCTCCAAAGTGGACGCCTATTATGGTTGGAGGGATCGTTGTCCCCGAGAGTATTCAAGATGACGACGCTACTAAGCATAAGTACTATGTCGAGAGGCGTCAGCAGCAAGAGGCGGAGTATTGGAAGTCTGTGATTGTTTGGCAAAAGGCCGCACAAAAATGGTTTGAAGAACAGGCCGAGGCTGGGGGCCTACCTGCGGCGTTCCTTCGCCATTATGAAAGCGAGCGCAACAAGCTGAATCAGCGCTGGCAACAGTTCCTCGTGCTTTGTCGGCAACTTGAGGCCATCGCCCACAAGCAATTACGCGGACAACCTTTCTCCGATACCCAAAGAGAGTTCATGTTCGTCTATGGCCCACTATTAGGAGGCTTGATGGGCTATGATGGGTCCACCTACCTTTCCCCACGCGATGATGCGGCGATCTGTTCACAGATTCTCCACGACCCACAGAGTGGCATCCGACGTCACGTCGGGCTCGGGCGCCCTCGAATATTCTACATTCTCTATCCCACGAAGAATGGTGAGGTTCTGCTGAGAGGTGCCGTCAATACCTACGAAGAGCGAGATGCACAAGAGCCACTGACCGATTCAGCATGGAGAGAGAGGCTCGATCAAGAGCCGAACTCATCGCCCCCTTGGTTGCAAATCATACAACCGGACAAGGCCCAGCCTCTCCGGGAACATGATTGGTGATTCAACCAAACAGACTCGTCAGTGGTTTCCCTTTGTCCGCGATGGTGAAGGGGCGCTTCGTGGGGCTGAAGATGACCTGATCGAGCGGAAGACCGAGGGCGTAGCCGATGGTGGCGTTGAGGTCGGGGACGTTGACCTTGTTCTCGGTGACTTCGATGCCTTTGTCCGTCTTGCCATAGACCTGACCTCCCTGGACGCCACCGCCCCACATGGCGGAAGAGAAGGCTTTCGGGTAGTGGTCGCGGCCGGAGTTTTGATTGATCTTCGGTGTGCGGCCAAACTCGCTGGTAAGCACGACGAGGGTGTCATTCAGCAAGCCACGACGGTCGAGATCGCCCAGGAGTGTACCGAGGGCTTGGTCGAGCTCGGCGATCTTCTCTGGCAGGCGGGCGTAGATGTCCTGATGCATGTCCCAGCCGCCGAGGCTGACCTCCACGAAGCGGACACCATGCTCGACGAGTCGGCGGGCGAGGAGGCAGCCCTGGCCGAAGTTGCTGGTGCCATACTCGGCCTGTGATTCAGCGGACTCCTGACTGAGGTCAAAGGCGGCGAGGTCGGCGCTCTTCATGACTTTGACGGCGTCTTTATACACATCGGCATAGGCGCGCACGGCGCTGTGCTTGTAGGTCTCTTCAAAGCCAGCATTCAGCTTCGCGGAGAGGTTCAGGCGATAGTCAAAGTCGCTCTCGCCGAGGCTGGCGAGGCGCTTGCTGTGCTGGAGTCCGGTGCTGGGATTGTTCAGCACGAGGGGCTGGAAGCCGGCCTCGAAGAAGCCTCCGCCAGGGTGCTTGCTATCGCCAGAAATGACGACAGTGCCGGGCAGGTCGGGATTGCCCTTGCCCTGGAATTTCTGGAGCCAGGCACCCATCGTGGGATGCCGTGTAGCACCACGCATGGTGTAGCCGGTGTGCTGGAAGTAGTTCCCCTGCTCATGCGCACCCTGGGTGCTGGTCATACTGTTGATGACCACGCCATGATGCATGTGCTTTGCCACGGTGGGCAGACCATCGCCGAGCTGGACGCCATCCGCGCTGGTCGGGATGCACTTCGTGTCGCCCATGGTGTCTGCCCCCGGCACGACGCCGAAGGTGTCGAGGTGCGTCATGCCACCGGACATGTACAAATAGATGACGTTTCGTGCTGTCGGCACCTGCTTGGCCTTCGAGCTGCCTTCAAAGGGGGCGGCACCCGCCTTGCCACTCAGCATGGGCAGCACGGAGACACCGAGGCAGGTCTTGGCGATGCCGAGGACGAAGTCACGGCGGGAAGGTTCGTCGGCGGAGCGGAGAGCAGAGGGAAGAGGGCGGAGAGAGGACATAAATTTGCGGGTTGATTTTGGGTGTTAGGTTTGTGCAGACTTGAGGCCTATGAAAACGACGTTTCGATTTGAAAAACTGGATGTGTGGAACCGTGCAGCAGATTTAACGATACCGCTGCTGAGCTTTGCGGATCAGTTGGAAGACATGAAAAGGTTTAGATTTGCCGAGCAGTTGAGGAGCGCAGTGCTGAGTATTACCAATAACATTGCCGAAGGTTCAGGAAGCAGCTCGAACAAGGAATTCGCGCATTTCATCAACATCGCCCGTCGTTCGACCTTCGAGGTCGTCAACATGCTGCTCGTCTTCGAGCGCCAGGGCATCTGCTCGCGCGAGCTGATTGAACCTTGGCTGACTGAGTTGGAGTCCATAAGTCGAATGCTGGAAGCTTTTCGGAAACGTCTGGCGAGCAGCATCCGGCAGATACTCTCCGCCCTCTGCTCTCTGCTCTAAGCTACTGAATGAAGAGGAACTGGCTGCCGGTGAGTAGGGCGTGTGTGATGTCGGGGATGGCTTGGTTGCCACGTTCGCGGACGACGCTGTCGAGCAGGGCGCGCTCGTTGTTCGTGGGGCGGCGGCTGAGCAGGGCTTCGTAGAGGAGCGTCACCTTTTGTTCGGGTGCTCCGGCTTTGGCGAGCTGCTGATTCAGGAGGGAAAGCGGGCTCGTGATGGTCTCGACGAGTGGTCCATTGAGCAAAGTCAGCGCCTGCGGCACGGATGCGTCGTCACTGGAATTATCGATCACCTCGCGGTCGCTCTGGCCGAAGGTGCGTAGGAAGTGGCCAGGGCGGGCGGGGCTGGGCAATTCGGAGGCGCGGGCGGCGACCATGTTGTTGCTCCCGGCATTCTTGAGGAGGTCTTTTCGCTGCTCTTTTGTCAGGCTGGCGAGCGTGGTTTTGTCGAGGGTGGGGCGTTTCACCTGCGGTTTCTCGGGCCTGTAGCCTTTGATCAGGGCGTCCGCGCGCTCTTCGCCCATGAGGTTCGTCAGCAGATCATTGGTGGCGTCACGGCGCAGTCTGTTCGCGGCATTGGCGAGCGCTTTGGCATCGGCTTTAGAGGCGGTGCCTTTTTCTTTATCCTCCGCCATCTTCGCGCGGAGTTCGTCCAGCTTTTGGTCGGCTGCTTTGCGCTGCTCCATGCCCACTTTGGCAGCGGCGAGAATGCCCTCGGGGCCCTTTTCTTTCATCGTGCCGAGGAACATGGCCAGATCGTCGAGGTACTGGTGCAGGCGCTTGTTTTCGTCATCCACGGCATCGTCCAGATTCCCCTTCGTCAGGGTGATCACGCTGTCCCAGACCTGCTCGGCGCTCATGCGGCGGAGCATCGGGCCGGTGAAGTGGGAGGTCTCGCCGAGCGCGATCTCCTGGGTGCCTGCCATGCGCTGGTAAGTGTCAGTGTTGTAAAGCACGCGCATGAAGGATTTGAGCGAGTACTTCTTCTCGATCATGAGCTGCGTGAGGTAGTCCATCAGCGCAGGATTGGAGGCCACGGTGGAGTCCGTCATTTCATCCACGGGCTCGATCAGGCCGAGGCCGAAAACCTTCTTCCACATGCGGTTCGCGATCACCGTGGTGAAGCGGGGATTCTCCGGGCTGGTCATCCAGTCGGCAAAAGCGTGGACGCGGGTCTGGCCTTCTTTTGGCTTCGCATCGTGACCAAACATGGCCTTGGCCTCAATGGTCTGGCCGGGCTTGCCGTCATCGTATTTGTAGTCATCGGGCAGCTTCGGCAGTTTGCCATCGTTGTTCGTGATGGCGGTGTAGCGCAGCGGCTTCATCACATCACCGAGGGCTTTGCGCACCGCCGACATGTCTTCATTGCTGAGGGCATCCTTTTTCTTCGCCTCTTCCCGCAGCTTGGCCATCTCTTCCGGATGCTTCTTCATGTACTCGCGGCGCTCTTTGGGGGAGAGGTTGGCCAGAGAGGCAGGAACCATCTTGCCAGGCGCCTGCGGGCGCTTTGGCAGCTTGATGTCAGTCACGCCATTGCCCTTCGTGTCCATGCCATAGGTAAAGGCGGCCATGCTGTAATAGTCCATCTGCGACCACTTATCGAAGGGGTGATTGTGGCATTGCGCACAGACGATGCTGGTGCCCAGGAAGACCTGCACAGTGTAGGCTAGGTGATCGAGCTTGTTCTCATCCCGCTGGTAAAAGCCGATGCTGCCGCTGTCCCAGGCACCGCCATCGGTGGTCAGCAGCTTCTTCACGAGCTTGTCGTAGGGCGTGTTGGCCTTCAGTTCCTTCTTCATCCACTCCTCGTAGGCCTCGGCGGTAATGCGGCCCTTCGTATTGTCCGTCAGGCGGAGAAGGTCGGCCCAGAAGTTAAACATGTGGCTCGTGTAGCCATCGCTCGCGAGCAGCTTGTCGATCAGCTTCGCTCGCTTCTGCGGGTCGTTCGAGCCGATGAACTCCTCCCGCTCCGCCACCGTCGGGATCCGCCCCGCGATGTCCAGATAGAGGCGGCGGACGAGCACATCGTCCGTGGCCGGTGGATTCGCTTGGAGACCGTGCTTCTGCCAGTCGGCAGCCAGCAATTGGTCGATCTTGGCAGCTTCCGGCAAAGCGGCAGCGTGGGCGGCACAAGCCGTGAGAAGGAGGAGGGCGATCTTTTTCATGGCGCAGCAGGGGGGTGACAGGTCTAACCGCCCCTCAAACGACAAGATGCGCGCCATCTTCTACAAAATGTGAGAAAGTGAGGTGCGTCCCGCCTGGAAGCCCGGCTATCTCTTCTCACCCTCAGCGGGCAGCACCTCGACCTCGATGTCGCGCACGATGAGGGATTCCTCGGCGTTGGGGGTGGTTTGGGCCATGACACCTCTCTCCCAGGCCTGCTCCCTGATCTCCACGGTTGGAGTCAGCCCCAAGGCCTCACGCAGGATGCCCACCAGCTTCATCAGGGCAAAGATCGCCACGCCTGCCACGACCGCCAGCAAACCAAAGCTCACAAACAGGGCGATGCCCACCAGCGCCAGGACGCTGAGCAGGATCTTCGCCGGCCAGCCCAGACGGCGGCCCCCGAGATTGAACTGATAAAACTGCGTTCTCATACCGCCACCATGCGCCCGCCTTTCTCGAAGGCAATCCCCTTCTCCGCGACTCCCCCACCTCCGCATCCTCACTCCGCTCTCTCCAGCCGCTCCTTCAGCCGCTTCCAATCCGGGCAAAGCTGCTGCAACAAAGCCCGGAACTTCGGGCCGTGGTCGGGGTGCTTGAGGTGGCAGATTTCGTGGGTGATGACGTAGTCGATGCAGGCGCTCGGGGCCTGGATGAGTTCGGGATTGAGATAGATGGTGCCGCTTTTGAGGGCACTGCCCCAGCGTTTGGGCATGGAGCGCAGGCGAAAGCGGGGCTTGGGCAGCTTGCGCTGCTGGCACCAGCCGATCCACGGGATCAATCGCTTCTCGAATTGCTCCTGAGCATGGCGTCGATACCACGCTTCCAGCGCTTCTTTGATCTCGACCTCACTGCCCTTGGGGGTCATCACATGCAGATAGGCCCCTCGAAGTGCCACCTGTTCGGGCTCACCTTTCGCGAGTTTGAGCCGATATTGACGGCCCATGTAGCGATGAGTGGCCCCGTTCACATAGCGCAGCGTGGGCCGGGTGGCGTTCATCTCGCGGAAGGTGCGGCGCTGGGTGCGGATCCAGGAGGCTCGTTTCTCCACGCGAGGGAGAATGAGTTCGAGTGGGGCGTGGAGAGGAGCCACCAGTTCGAGCGTGCCAT
>CAYMHJ010000301.1:0-7891 GCA_964390165.1 uncultured Prosthecobacter sp.
CGAAGGTGCCGGACGGCGAGTCGATCACATAATGGTTCAGGCCGAGATAGGTCTTCACCTCCTCACGCACCCGGTAGTTTGGATTCGTCAGATAGGAGCTTTGCAGAATCTCGGAGGCCTTCAGTTCCGGTGGTGCATCGTAGGCTGCCTGGGGCGTCTGTGCTGTGGCAAAGGAGATGGCCAGACCAACAAAGCAGGAGAGAGAAATCAGGGCGCGGGAGTTTTGCATGACAGTCCCAGATTGAAGACGAAGGCGCATCGTCGCTATTGGCCCTTGGTCCAACAGGCGGCGCGTTTTAAAACGTCAGCCCAACGCGAACTCCCGCGATCACGAGAGCTCCTGCATCACTGCCAGTGACGAATTGTACATCCGGCGTGATGAGCAGTGATTTGCCAATCTGGCGGCGATAGAACAACTCGACCACACCTTCCCACGCATCCTTCGACTTGCTTGACTGCCCACCTGCCACGGCCACACCGAGGCGATCCGTTTTGCGGAGATCTCGGGCGATGCCGAGCGCTGCGAAGTGTGTCGTCACGGCGGCGTCACCATCGGACCAGGCATAGCGGAAAAAGCTGTGCGTCTGCGGCGACCAGTCGTGCTCCAGAGTCAGGCTGAAACCGCGCCCCGGCTGGAGATCCAGCTCCGAAGATGCATCGGAGCGCCAGGCCAGAAGCTGCACGCGCGAAGCCCTGCCGCGCGGGCCTTTGAAGTCGTAGCCTAGCTGCGCTGCCTGAAACAAGGCACCGCTGTCCAGCTTCCATTCGGCGGACTCCCGCAGGTTCGAGCTCGCCAGATTAGAGGCCGCCAGCGTGAGGTCCCAGCCGTTACGGCTTTGCCAGCGTGTCACCAGTCCGAGGTCTGAGCCCGGAAAGCCCACCGCCGGGCTGGAGGCGAATGCCTGGTTCATGAACGAGCGTTTGGCGCTGCGCAGTTGATGACCATCGAGAAGGTCATCAATCGTCATCTGGCCGTATCGCAGCGTCAGCCGTTGATCGAAGAATTTGTCTTCCAGAAAGATCTCCGGGACTTGGAAGCCTGCATCGGTGAATCCATCGACATGTCCCCAGAGTGATCCTGTCTCACCTCTGAGTTCAGAGGGCGCGAGGTCGCTGTAGGCATGACGATGCCGAGCGCGCAGATTGAGCGAAAGTGGAGCCTTGCTGGTGTCGGAGTTGATCTGCCAGCGCAGGTTCATCGTGGCATCACCTGATGCCGCACCCCAGCCGTCATCAGAGCCAAGAGCGCCGAGCGCGAGGGTGTCATAGGTCAAGACCACATCCAGCCCAAGGGCATCCATCCACTCGGTCCGGCGTGCCTTCCTTTGCTCTCTCGAATTCAGCAGATGCTGATTGTCCCGGATGGCAATGGCAGCCGCGATGCCGTCTTCGTTGCGTTTCTCATGCGCGATGACTTCACCTTCAGCACGCACCATCAGGCTAAGTAAGAGACTGGCGAAAGCTGCCAGCATTTGAAGCGGAAGAGGCGAACGCATAGTTTAGGAACCATGGACTGAAGCTTCACCGGCCTCTGCTCGACCATCCCAGTAGTTGTCATGCCGGGCGAGCAACTTGGCCGAACCCACGCCCCACTGCTGGAGTGCATGGGCGATGTTCGTGATACGCACGTTGAGTGGACGGACGAGTTCCCTGGAGACGATCTGCACCGTGCCGGTGCCTGGGTTCGGAGTTTCAGGGATGAAGATGGTGAGCTTCCCGTTGCCGTGATCCTCGGTGATGAAGACGAAGCATTCGACGCCCTCACCCACCTTCATCAGGCCGGACTTCACCACGCCCTCGCGCTCAGCATTCGCCAGCCCGCCAATAATGGCTCTCGCCGCAGCATAACCGGGGATGCGGAAGAGAAGTGTGCGCTCGATCCATGTGCCGACTGACCTCCCGAGGTGCGAGATCATCACGAGCCCGAAGATAAAGGAGATCATCACGACAATCAGCACCGCATAGACCATCGGAAACTCCGCCACGACCGACTCCTGGCCGGCAAAGGCTTCCATGATTGTCAGGGCCACCGAATGCGCCGTGACCACGGCCTTAGCTAGAAGGGCAAAGACCGCGACCACCGGCAGCAGCACGAACAGACCGCCCATTGTAGTGGCTTTGAGAAAGGCGGCGATTCGTTTCATTTCGGGAACAGCAGGGTCAGCACGGCTCGCACCCCCCACTCAGGGCCGCTTTTTGGACCTTCGGCGTAGTAGCGCCCGCCAATGCTGAACTGCATCGGTGCACCGCCGATTTTGAAGAGCTGACTGACAGACAAATTGATCGGCACGGACCACTGTGTGTTGTTCCAGTCATAGCTGGCTTCGGTGTTGATACCAAAGGTCGTCTTGGTCTTGGTGATGTAGGATAAAAAGGGCTGCACAAAGGTGGCACTCACTTGATTGCGATCTTCGTTGCCCGCATACGACCAGAGGTGATTGGTCAGCACGCCATAGGTCCAGCCGCCTGATTGCTTCAGCGCCAGCGCCGTGGGACCTGCAGCCCATTTTTCAGAGCCGAGAAGGTCATCCGTGGCAGTCGGCCAG
The DNA here is from genome assembly GCA_964390165.1 of uncultured Prosthecobacter sp. Classification (GTDB taxonomy): domain Bacteria; phylum Verrucomicrobiota; class Verrucomicrobiia; order Verrucomicrobiales; family Verrucomicrobiaceae; genus Prosthecobacter. Next base: position 2,547 of record CAYMHJ010000301.1, read on the forward strand.
AGCATGACCGGCCCAGCTCCCCAGATCCAGCCTCCGGCAGTGGGTGCCTTCGGTGAAAAGAAAAAGCTCTGCGTGATGTCACCCATGCCTGAGACATCGGGAATGCCCGGCGCGGGTGATTCAGCGTCAATCAACGGCACGATCGTGCGGATGATGAGGTTCACATCTTCGCTAAGCGCCAGCGGGATGACTGGCTGGACATTGAGCGTGAAACGTGCCGCATCATTCACCCCGATGCCGAAGTCCCAGTTCGCCTGCAACGGCACGCTGATGAGGCTGGCGACGGGGTTTTGAAGCTTCAGGGCGAGTGCGGCAGACTCATCAACCGCCGCATTGGAGGCAGGTTCCGCACCGAAGGCTGGCAGCCAGGTCAGAACAAAGACCAGGGAGGAGAGAGAGGGGCTTGGTTTCATTGAAATGGTCTCAAATTCAGAAAGTGCCAAAACGCGACTTAACGACCACCGCGCGAGCGGGAGGTGCTGGTGGAGCGCGAACGCGAAGCACTGGAACTCGACCTGGAGACGCTGCTGGAACGTGTGCGTGAGTAGGCATCACGGTTGAGCTGGGAAGAGGTGGGCTTGGTGCTCTTGTAGCTGGGCCGGGTAGTGGGCGTGGATGGACGCGTTACAGGTTTCGTCGTTGGTTTGGCAGCGGGTTTGGTCGTTGGGGCTGCCGGGCGAGCGGTCGGCTTTGTGGTCGGCAGAGACGGACGATCCGCAGGCCGGGTCACAGGCTGTGTTGGGCGTGTCACAGGCTGGGCGGGCAGAGTCGTGGGCCGCTCAGGGCGTGAGGCACTGGGGGGATTGCGTGGCGGATAGGGCGGATTGGCGGGCACGTTGGGAGCGCTTTTCCATCCGCCGTTGGAGCGTGAGTGCCAGCCATCGTCGTCCTTTTTATAGATGTTTCCGTCTTTACCGACATAGACATCACCACCGGCTGATTTCGCCACGAAAGCGTCGGAGCCGTATTTGCGGTTCACACCCACCGCCGCACCTCCACGCGAGGTCTGTACTCCGCCCACGGTGCCGTAAGCGTTGGAGCGATGTCCTGCACGCACCCATTCATCATCACGCACGACGGCAGAGCGGCCCCAGGAGCCGTAGGGTGTTTTCACCGTCACACGACCTGCCGCGGTATCTGTCCACGGATTGTAGGCAGTGCGGGCGGTCACAGCGCCACGAGGTCCATAGGCATAGGCGCCGCGGGAATAGATGCCCGTGGCCGGATTGTAGGCGGCACCGTAGCCAGCACCGCCATAGGGACCGTAATAGTGTGCGCTGCGGCGGTAGTAGCCGTGGCCTGGATGATAAACGGCACCGCAGCCGTAGCCATACCAGTAGGGGCTCGGGTAGTAGTGATGGTGCCAGTGATCATCCGCCAGCTCGTGACCGAGCCACATGCCGAGTCCAAAGACCAGCAGTCCGCGCGCCACATAAGCGCCGGAGTAACCGGAAGTCACACCGACCTGCACGGTCGTCGGAGTTGAGTTATAGACGTACACATAGGTCACGTTGTGCTTCGGGCTTTGTGGCGGGATCGTGTAGATCGGAGCGGGCACTTGATCGCATACCACCCATGCTCCACCAGCAGCGCTAGCCTGGAACCACACGCCCTGATGGCAGCAGTAATAAGCACCACCCACGAGGAAGACATCATAGGAGGTGTTCGTGGCGAACTGCACGCCCTCGGTCCCTGGCACAGCCTTGAACTGCGGCTCGCCTTCATAGGCGACCTGGATCGTCGTGCTGGCGCGATCCACCGTGGCGGTCTGCGGGATGGAGGCCAGGATCACAGCTTCATCAGCCTCAGGAGTGCCATGCACGGAGGCGAGGACGTGGGCTTTGGGATGGTTCTCAGGGATGCGGGCAAAGTCCTCCGGCAGCGTTTCCATGGCCGAGGCCCACGGACCATCCAGGCTCGCAGCGCTAAACCAGCGGCCTGTGGTGAGCAGGTAGTAGCTCTTGCCGGCAGGATGAAGGAAAAGATCACTCTCCGTGTTCGCCACATACATCAGCGAGGTGCCTGAGATCGGCACCAACTGCGGTTTGCCAGTCGTGAGAATGATCTCCGATGGACGGTTCGCAGCGAAGACGCGCGGTGCAGGATTGGAATTTGCTGGAAGATCGAGATTGGCCTTCACTTCAGACCAGTTCGCGTCATCCGGCAGTTTCTTGAAGGAGGCTGGCAGCGTCTTGGCAGCCGCCCAGGGGCCTTTGATGACATCCTGAGTGGAGAGCCACTGGTTGTCCACCAGCAGGTAATACTGCCCCTCATTGAAGAGCACATCCCAGTTCGTGTTCACGGCGAACATCAGGGATGGATCATCTTCATTCACCGCCTCCAGCTTCGGCTCGCCGATGAAGGTGACGAGCACCGCAGGCGAGTCGCTGTAAAAGATCGGCGGCGGCTCGAAGCTCACCGCTGTGTCCGCTGTGGTCGTGTCATCACGGTTCAGGGCGGCGGTCACGGCAGACATGGGCAGTTCCATGGGGCTGTCCGGTGTCAGCACGCTTTTCACGAGTTGCTCCGCCTTGGCGGCATCAGCCGCACTCATTTCAGGAAAGCGAAAGCCGCTGAACTCACGCCTGCCGACTCGCACCGTGTCATGGTCCAGGTCAGCGACGGTGTCCGCATCGATGGCGACCGCACCAAACGTGGCCTCCTTGCTGCCCTCCAGCTTCACACCGATGGCGGAGGTGCCCTTCAGGTGTCGGAAGTCCTGCCATTCCAGGATCTGCGGCATGTAGATGGCCACCTCCGCCCCGCCGACTTCATAGACGCGTGGCCAGGCATCGGGATTGAGGATGTTGTCAGGGGCGCCACGGGCGGAAGTCATGGCGAGGCTTGTGAAAAGCACCGTGGTGCAGGTCTGTAGAAGACGTGATTTCATGTTTTAGGTTTGGTTAAAATGAGAGGCATTATTTCGTGATGCTGACCGCCACGGACTCCGTGGTTCTGAAGACCACCTCGGCACCGACGCCGTGCCGCGTCATGTCCACATCAGGACGTGCTTTGAAGGTCTGCCTGCGTCCGTCCGCAAAGACGATGGTCGCCATGCGTTTTTGGGTGTCGATGGAATGGACTCTGCCCGTGTACTCGCTAGTGTTCACGATCAGCACCGAGGGTTTCGCGCCTTTGGGTGCCACGACGACCTTCTGTCGCACTTGTTCGGCACTTGCGGGCATCTCGCTGCCAGGTTTGCGGACAAAGCTCAGGTATTGCTCGGTGAGCGCGGCACGCACGTGGTCACCGGGCTCGATCTGGTCAAAGTTCCGCACCTCGGGTCCTGCGCGATAGGTCTTCTTCATGCCCTGGGGATCGACCATCGTCACCTCGCGTGTGGACTTGTTGACCTTCACAACCGTGGCGGAGAGCTCGGTTGTTTCAACAAGCAAACCTCCGGGCTCCCCCTTCGTGATGATCGTCTCCTTGCTCTTGCTATCCGCAAAGAGGCTCGTGCTGAATCCGAAACCACCCGCCAGCAGCAGACAGCCCAGCCAGCGCCAGAGGGCCGGGCGGAGACAAGCTGCTGGTTGAGGTGGCATGGTCATGACGAAGCTCGCGGTTGATTTACCAAGGCTTCAAGGGCACACGGCTCGTGCGCTTGATCGTCTCGTCCGGCGTGGTGTTGAGGAAGCTGGCGAACTCTGCAGCCCATTCGCTGATGTTTTGCTCAGCACCGTGATACCAGGTGTATTTGCCGAGGTTCACAGGAGCCACCTTGTCCGTGCGGCGGTCCTTGAAGGTGGCGATGATGGAGTTGTCCGCACCGTTGCGAGCACGTCCTTCGATGGCGATGCTGCCGCGTCCGGCCATGGAGAGGTAACCGGCACCCGGCACGGCAAAACCAGCCGCCGTGGAGGCCGCATTCCAAAAGGCCTTGGAAGGCACCAGCTCCACCAAAGCCAGCTCGATGACCAGCGTGTCCGGCCCTGGGGTCAATGCCAGCTTCATCTTGTGGGCTGGATGATTGGCGACAGCGGTCATGAACTCATGACGGAGCTGTGTGGCGATCTTCTGCGTGTCCTGCGCCAGATCGTTCTGGCGCAGAGGTGTCTGAGCCTGCCACCAGGACTGCTTCGCCATGTGCTGCGTGTTGACCGGAGCAAAATAGACAGACTTAAACTTCTGGTTGATCGCCGTGCCTTGATAGGCAGGAGAAACCCACACCTCCTGAAGGAATGCCGCACGCGTGTTCTTCGTGGCCGTGGTCGGTGGATTGAAGCCAGAGTCAGGAGCTTCCTTCGTTTCGAGCAGCTTGCAGCTCGTCAGAGCAGCGGAGAAAAAAACGACGGACAAACAAGGAATGAGGCGGGTGGGTTTCATGGAATGGATGGTGATTGAACCGTTGGGGCAAGGTGCATGAATCAGCCTAGCCATCTTTGCCAGCGCTGCCTATTGGACCTAAGGCCAACAGGCCTGGCGCTTTCTGATGCCCGCCATCATTCAAGACAGCGGGCAGTGTGGATGGGGTGATCTGGAAATACCCGCGCCTTACCCAGGCAGCTTAGAATTTCAGTCCCAACTCGATCTGAACGCCGCTGGTGATGACATCATAAGTGAAGCCGCCATCGGTGTAGTCCACGCCGAGCGCACGGTAGCCGAGACCGGCGTACATATGCTTGCTGATCTGATACTCCAGACCGGCGTAGGCCTGCCAGGTAATATCGGATGAAACACCGAAACCGCCAATGTCGCCCTTGAGCACCAAGGTCAACCGCTCTGCAAGTTTCGCACGCGTCAGGAAGCCGACATAGGGGTCCACCCAGCCCTTGTCACCGGAGATTTCGCGGTTGAGTGCAGGCAGGGCCGAAGTGATGTTCAGGCCGAGGTCGATGTAGTTGTAACGAGCGCCACCGAGCAGCTCGACGCGGCAACTGGTGCTATCCACCAGCGAATAGCTGACAGCGGCATCGAGCATCCATTGTTTCATCTCCAGCGTGATGTTGTTCACCAGCGGACCAGGCGTGCCCGTAGCACCTGACAACTCCATATAAGCCAGGCCGGTGAGCAGCCCCCAGCGTCCTTTGCGGACTTCGAAATTGGCTGCGGCCACCATGTCCAGATTGGAGACGATGTCGTCAAATGGCACATCGATGGCGCTGACTGCGCCAAAAACGCCGACATCACCCTCAATGCCAGAAATCCAGCCGGGAAGGCCGAGGCGAAATTCCCAGTCATTGGCAGCGGGGATGGGTGCAAGGGGGGCTTCGGGAGCAGTCGTGCCCGCGTGGACAGAAGCTGTCAGCGCAATGACGGCCAAAAGAGAGTGCAGTTTCATGATGATGTGGGTGATGTTGGTTTCGAGGGTGAGGAAGCGAAGGCTGATGTGCCGCGAGCGAATG
>CAYMHJ010000302.1:0-7789 GCA_964390165.1 uncultured Prosthecobacter sp.
CGCGGTGAGCTTCATGGACGCGCAGGTGGGCAAGGTGCTCGACGCGCTCGAAAAAACCGGCCAGGCCGACAACACGATCATCATCTTCACCAGCGACCACGGCTACCACCTCGGCGAGCACGACTTCTGGGCCAAAGTCAGCCTGCATGACGAATCCGCCCGTGTGCCGCTAATCATCAGCGTGCCCGGGAAAAAGGCCGGTGCGAGTGATTCGCTCGTCGAGCTTCTCGACCTCTATCCCACCACTGCGAAGCTCTGCGACCTCGAAGTCCCCGCCCGCCTGCAAGGCAAGGACATCAGCCCCATTCTCGATGATCCGAAGGTGACGGTGCACGACACCGCCTTCAGCGTCGCTGGCACCAGCAAGGGCCTCATGCTCCGCGATGACCGCTGGGTTTTCATCCAATACGGCGAGGATGCTAAAGGCGGCATCGAACTCTTCGACATGCACAACGACCCGCGCCAGATCACCAACCTCGCCAAGTCACTCGACCACGTCTCCCGCGTCGAGGAGTGGAAGGCGAAGATCACCACCAAACTGGCCGCCTTGCGTGCGAATGATCTGGGGCAATGACTATGTTCTCGCCTTTCCGTGTTGGATTGAGACCTATCCGCTGTTGGCATCGGTCTGCGCGAGCCATTCATTCCATCACATCAATGGTCAGGCGGATGAAGAGCCTGTCCCGCAGGCCGATCTGCTCGGAGAGGTAGTGGTTGATGCCGCTGCCAAATTCGGTGGCCGGGGTCCAGCTCCCGACTTCCAGGGTTTCGGAAATCTCCGCGCCGATGGTGACGCCGACGACTCCGGGGCCTTCGTCCACGAAGAGGCTCAGCCAGCCGATCTCCAGATCATCGGGATCCACGACGGGCAGCAGATGCGCGCTGTTTTCCAAGGGGTGCAGGCCGAGGGCGTAGGCGACCACGTTCGGCACGCCGTCGAAGTTGGGATCGAAGTTGTTGGCGGCGTTGCCGGTGTTGGCGGTGGTGCCAAAGTAAAACTGCCGCCACTGCTGAATGGTCCAGATGCCGCTGCCTGATGCGGAGACGAGGAAGGGTGACTCGTTCTCGTCGTTGTTGAGGATCTGGACGACGCCAAATATGTCGCCCAGGTCCTGCGGGGCAAAGGAGACGGTGAAAGAGGTGCTTTCCCCCGGCAGCAGGGTGGCGAGCGCGGGCTGGGTGAGCGTGAAGTTTACATCGTCCCAGTTTTCATCCAGATCGACGGCGAGACCGGTGAGGCTGGCGGAGCCGACGTTTTTGATGGTGAAGGTCTGCGGGGCGGACGACGTGCCGCGCCCCTGAGTGCCGAAGTCCCAGAAGCCGCTGCCGTCGATCCGCTCATCGGCGGGCGCGGTGCTGGCACCGTTGAAGACGGCGATCTCCGGCGCGGCGATGTCGAGCCAGGCGGCGTAGCCGGACACCTTGTCTCCCGCGAGGGTGAAGTACCCCCCGGTATAGAGACGCCCCGCCGGATGCGCCAGCAGCGCGTGGACTGGTCGATCTGTGCCGGAGCCGATGGCAAACCAGGACACGCCATTCCAATGCGCGATGTTGTTGGCGGGCTCTCCACCCGCCGAGAAAAAACTGCCGCCAACGTAGAGCGTGCCGGAGATGTCGAAGGCCATGGCGTGGATCGTGCCGCCGTTTCCGCTGCCGAGCGCCGCCCAGCTCGTGCCGGTCCAGCGTGCCACACGGTTTCGTGTTTGCGTGCCGGACTGGGTGAAGGCACCGCCCGCATACAAAGTGCCGCCAGGGTTGAGCGCCAGCGCGTTCACGGTGCCGTTGAAGCCCAGGCCGAGAGCGCTCCAGGCGGTGCCGTTCCAGCGCGCCACGCGATTGACGGTGACACCGCCCATGACGGTGAAGCTGCCGCCCGCGTAGAGCGTGCTGTTGGAGGCGGACCAAAGCAGCGCGTTCACTGCGCCACTGCTGGCACCGGTGCCGAGCGCAGACCAGCCCATGCCATTCCACATGGCCACACGCGACATGGGCGCGGCACCTGAGTTGAGAAAAGAACCGCCAGCGTAGAGATTGCCGCTGCCATCCAGTGCCAGCGCGCCGACACGATCATCCAGGCCGTCCGCCAGGGCGGACCACGCGCTGCCGTCCCACTTGGCCACCCTGCTGGCAGGCGCGCCACCCGCCATGGTGAACTCCCCCGCGACGTAGATATCGTCACTGGCATCCACCGCGAGAGCGAGCACTTTGCCATTCACTCCAGTGCCGAGTGCGGACCAAGTGGAGCCGTCCCACATCGCCACATGGGACGCCAGCGTGCTGCCCGCGCGGACGAAGTCGCCGCCCGCATACACCCGCCCGGCGGAGTCCATGGCAAAGGCGAGCACGCCATCGTTGATGCCGGTGTGCAGGGCGCTCCACGCGGCGCCGTCCCAGTGCGCGATGGAGCGCGCTCCGGTGGAGCCTGCGGTCGTGAAACTGCCACCCACAAACACACCGCTCGAAGCGTCACTCACGATCACCTGGACGGTGTTGTCCGTGCCAGTGTCCAGCGCGGTCCAGGTCGTGGTCAGGGGATTCCATTTCGCGACATTTCGCGCGCTGACGGCTCCCGCCATTTCAAAAATTCCACCGACGTAGAGATTGCCTGCCAAATCGAACGCGGCGCTGGTGGCCGGGCCGTCGAGACCGCCGCCCACCTCGTTCCACACCGTCCCACTCCACTCAGCGATCCGGTTGACCTGCAAACCGCCTGAGGTCGTGAAACTGCCCGCCGCATAAACCGTTCCGCCACTGCTGACCACCAGAGAGTTCACCACCTGGTTTGTGCCTCCGAGACCGCTGCCCATGGCCGACCACACGGAGCCGTCCCAACGCGCCACCTTGTTGGCGCTGACTGCGCCCATGGCAAAGAAGGTGCCACCGACATACACATCCGAACCATGCACCGCCACCGCCTCGATGGTGCTGTTGCTGCCATTGCCCAGGGCGGACCATGCGATGCCATCCCACTTCGCGATATCATGCGAGGTCACTCCCCCGGCGGAAGAGAACCATCCGCCGACATAGACATGGTCCGAATCATCCACCGCCAGCGCTTTGCCATGTGGGAAAGATCCCCCCAGGCCTGTCCCCAGAGCCTCCCACGCAGTGCCATTCCATTTGCCCACTCCGTTCAACAGAAGCGCTCCTGATTGGGTGAAAGTGCCGGCTGCATACAAGTGGTCGCTGGAGTCAACCGCCAGGGCATACACGGTGTTGCTGAGGCCGTCCCCCAACGCGCTCCAGGTGCTGCCGTCCCACATCACGACGTTTTGTGCCAGCGTGTTACCGGCGATGTTAAAGTCCCCGCCCAGGTAAAGCCGGCCGGTCGAGTCAATCGCCGCGCCATATACGACAAACTGCGCCCCTGGCACCGCGCCCAGGCTGTTCCAGTCCGCGTCAACAAAGGTCGGGTCGATCCGCACCGGATAAACAGCATCCTCGTCCTCCACCGTGATCACGAGCCGATCCGGCGCGGGCGCTGTCATCCGCGCCTGTAGCACGCGCCCCGCGGCATCGGTGACGTGCAGGCGATGGTAGGCGATCTGGCGTCCCGAGCCCGACAGCGTGAGCATCACGCCGTCTCCGCTGCCACTGGCCCGGCAGCCCCGAGCCGTCAGTTCCACCTGCAGAGCACCTCCCCCAGCAGGCCGTGTGGTCACGAGAAAATCCTGCCGCACTCCGTCCATGCTCACGAAGTACTCCTCGATCAGACCTGCCCGCGCCCAGACGGCCTTTTGATCCGCCACGATCACACCGCCCTTCTCCCGCAACTCTTGGAACTCACCCCCACGCCCCGCCCGAGCGGCGCGGATCTGGAACCGATCAGGCACCGCGCCGCTCAATGACGTGAGCCACAGTCCGGTCGGAGTCGCCTCGGCAGCTATTTTTTGAAAAGCACAGTGCAGCCGCGCCCCATCGTCCGTGGCTGTGACGCGCAGACCTTTTTCCGCCTGCCCGGCCAGCGCCCGCGCGACCTGGGAGCCGGAGGAGATGACCTCAGCGCTCGCGGAGAGACCGATGAATCCTGTGAGATACACTGTCGCCTTGGCGAAGTTTCGAGGCCATCCAAGACCGAGTTTCGCGAGGGCGGAAAGAAGTGTCGGCGTATTCATGGTGATCCTTTTGTGAACGGTTCACAGTGGGTCGCCTGGAACAGCCAGTCGCCACACTCAGTCCGATTCTAGCGGACAAGCCGCCCGACGATCAATACAAAAATCAAGTGATCGCTGGTTAAACGCGCCTCGGGCACCTGGGAGGCGGCTGCCAGAAATTGCCGTGTGAGGTCCGGGCTGGTTTGGCCCAACGAAAGAATGAAGAAGAAATGGTCACTGTGAGAATGCGGCGCCCATGACCATCGAAGTGATAAGAAACGAGTGATGACTATCCCCTGCGCGCATCGTTTGTGCATGATCGCAACACCATGAAAGCCCTCCTCACACTCCTCTGCCTCGCCACCTCCGCCTTTGCCGGCCCAACCATCGTTTATGTCTCTGAAAGTGGCGAAAAACGTATCGCCATCTGGACGCTGGACGAAACGTCCGGCGAGTTGAGACGCGTGGGCGAGGCACCGCTGCCGGGAGCGCCCGGAAGTCTCGCGCTCAGCCCGGATCGGCGGCATCTTTACGCCTCGGTGCGCTCGGCGAAGCAGTTCGCCACGCTCGATGTCGATGCGAAGAGCGGGGCGCTCTCGAATCCGACCTTCGCGGATGCGGGCTTCAATGCGGCCTATGTTTTCGCTGACAAAACAGGGCGCTGGCTGCTCGCGGCGTCCTACAGCGAGGGCGTCGTTGGTTTGTCCGCGATCAAGGAGGGGCGCGTGACTGGATTGCCTGCCGTCACGCTCGAAACGGGCAAAAAGGCGCACTGCATCCAGGTCGATCCGGCGAACCTGTTCGCCTTCGTGCCGCATGTGGGTGAGCTGAACAAAGTCGAGCAACTCCGCTTCGATGCACAGGCCGGCACGCTCACGCGCAACACGCCGCCCCATCTCTCCGGCGGCGAGGGCGAAGGGCCGCGGCACATGCAGTTTCATCCAAACGGCAAATGGGCCTACTTCGTGAACGAGCAGGGCAAAAGCGTGACGATTTGCGATTACGATGCAGAGAAAGGCACGCTCAAAGCTCGCCAGAGCGTGCCCACTGTGCCCGAAGACTGGCGCACAAAAGGTTCCTGCGCCGACATCCATGTCAGCGCCGATGGTCGCTTCGTCTATGCCTCGAATCGCGGCCACGACAGCCTCGCCGTCTTCTCCGTGAATGCGCAAACCGGCGAACTCACATCAAACGCACAAACTCCCACCGAAAAGACTCCGCGTTCCTTCTGCCTCACGCCCGGCGATCAATTCGTCATCTCAGCTGGTGAAGGATCGCACAAGCTCATCGTCTTCCGCCGCAACGCCGAAACCGGCGCTCTCACTCCGCTCAAAACTTACGACTGTGGTAAAGGCCCCGCATGGGTGATGAGCGTGAAGTTTGACTGAACCTCGCCTTCATGCGAACGGCAACAGCCTGCCATGATCCGCCACACCGTTGTCTTCCGCCTCAAGCACCCACCCGGCTCCGAAGCCGAGCGTGACTTTCTCCGCGCCGCCTGCGAACTCGTCAAAATCGAAGGCGTTCAGAAGTTCGAGTGTCTGCGCCAGACTAGCCCGAAGAACAACTTCACCTTCGGCCTCAGCATGGAATTCGCCGACAGTACCGCCTACGCCCTTTACAGCGGCCATCCCGATCATGAAGCCTTCGTCCAGCAACGCTGGATTCCAGAAGTGGCCGAGTTCATGGAGATCGACTACGTGCCGCACATGCCTTGAAAAGTAAGGCGGCACTTCACAGAAAACCGACCCTTCCTCAAAGGCAAGTCACCGCCGCCCGTGATTAAAATCGACAGGCTTGATGATGGTCTTTGCGCCAAGATTAGCTTCGATGGTGGAGGTCGTGCAGGTGGGATCGACGACGAGTAGAACGGGTTTTCCAACCCGTTCCCCCGTCTGCTGGAAGGTGTTGCCGGTGAAAACGAGGTCATGGCCGTTGGGGGCGAAGGTGACGGCTTCTTCGGGGGCGGAGTCGCCGAGGATGAAGATGTTGTCCTTCACGATGATGGGGCCGTAGGTGGCTTCGGGTTCGTAGATCGTGAAATAGAGCTCGGGGAAGGTGCCGGGCTTGGCGGTGCGGTAGGCGATACGGCCACGGCGCATGTCAGGCTCGTTTTTCGTGGTGTTGTTGATGAAGACGTTGCCGGTCATGATGAAGTTCACGGGCTGGTTGATCCACGCGCCGCGGCCGCCGTTGCGGAAGGTATTACCGGTCATGGTGACGTCGGTGCAGCTCTTCTCCACGCTCACGATGCGGCTGCCGTTCGTGCCATCGACGAGATTGCCGGTGATGCTCGCGTTTTGGCAGAACTCGGCCAAAAAGAACGCGCCCATGCGGCTGCCGAGAATGTGGTTGTTCGCGAAGACGATGTTTCGACAGCGCTGGATGTGCATCGTGTCGCCAATGGCGCTGAGCTGGCAGCCGGTGACGCGCACATCGCGTGCGCCGACGATGTCGAAGGCCCCTTTGCCGGGCCCGCTGCCCGTCGGGGCGTAGGCGGAGAGGTAGGTGGCGCTGATGTTGTGGGCGAGTTGGCCGCTACCATCGCCCTCGAAGCGAATCGGTGCTCCACCGGGCGCTTCGGCGATTTGGATGTGCTCGGGCGTGGATTCGACGACGAAGTATTGCTGGCCGCGAGTGATGTTTTTCGGCAAAGCGGTGCCCATGAAGGTGAGAGCCTCTTTGGGCTCGTCGGTGGCGCTGATGGCGATGGGTTTGGCCGTGTTGTCGAACTTCACGAGGTCGCCGCTGAAGGTCACGTCGTGCATCAAATCGGTGCGGAAGTACTTTTTGGCACGCTCGACCTCCCAGGGTTCGTAGGCCTCGGGGAAGGTCATGATTTGCCACAGGTAGCCGTAGTCCCACATGAACTTCCCGCTGCGCAAAAGCGTGCAGCTTTCCACCGCGACACGCTCAGCGTAGTGCTCGACCTCGCTTTCGCTCTTCTTGCCGTATTTGCCATGCACGCCGATGACGGCCGCGGCCATGCCGTTGGCCTTCACTTCGCGAAAAAGCAGGTCGTGCGTGCCGCCTGCGAGGGTCGTGGTGATCTCGATGCCCTTCGTGTTCGCGTTCGGCTCCCAAGTGTTGTTCTTCTTCGCCGGATCAAACACATGCCCGATGAACTCGCCGCCATGCCAGGCGAAGTGGGCGATGTTTTCCCCGGCGAAAAGCACAACGCGAGCCTGATCCGGCAGCGTCTCCGGCAGGATGAAGCGAGCGCCGTGGGCCATGACGGTCGTGTTGGAGCGCAGCGGGATCGGCTGTGCGCCATCGAGATGGTAATCACCCGCCGGGATCGTCACGACGTCGTCTTTGGCGAGCAGGGCGATGAGTTTGGCCGAGTCGTCGGCGAAGGCGGTGGCGGAAAGAAGAAAGAGAGCGAGCAGAGGCTTCATGCGCCGAGCATAACGGCTCCAACTCACCGAACTCCACGACAAAGAGTGTGCGGAATGCGTCAGGCGCGCTTCATCACGCCAGCACGCCTTTCACGATCTCGCCATGGATGTCCGTGAGGCGGTAGTCGCGGCCCTGGAAGCGATAGGTGAGGCGGGTGTGGTCGAGGCCGAGGAGGTGCAGCGCGGTGGCGTTGAGATCGTGGATGTGGACGGGGTCTTTGACGATGTTGTAGCTGAAGTCGTCGGTCTCGCCGTGGACGTGGCCGCCTTTGACACCGGCTCCGGCCATCCAGACGC
>CAYMHJ010000303.1:0-7785 GCA_964390165.1 uncultured Prosthecobacter sp.
ACGAACAGCGCAGGCCTACTTCGATGCACTGGCGGGAAAGTTTGGCCGCCACTCCATCCCTGGCCGGTCATGGAAAGGCCTCGGCGAGACCTTGCTGAAGCTCATGCCACCTCTCGTCATCGCCGATCTCGGGGCGGGGGAGGGCACGCTTTCCCAGCTCCTGGCTCAGCGTGCGAAGAAGGTCATCGCCGTGGACAGTAGTGAGGCGATGGTGACCTACGGCTCCGACCTCGCGAAGCAGCACGGCTTCACGAATCTCGAATATCGACTGGGCGACATTGAGAACCCACCTATCGAGCCCGGCAGTGTCGATCTCGTCTTTCTCAGTCAGGCACTGCATCATGCCCAGCGTCCTGGCCAGGCCCTGCGTGCCGCCTTTGCGCTGCTGAAGCCCGGAGGACGCATCATCATCCTCGACCTCCTCAAGCATCAGTTTGAAAAAGCCCGCGAGCTGTATGCCGATGTCTGGCTCGGCTTCTCCGAGGCGGAGCTGCACGAGATGCTCTCCGACGTCGGCTTCCAGAAAGTGGAGACCAGCATCGTTCACCGCGAGACCCGCAGCCCGCACTTTCAGACCGTGCTGGCCATCGCGGATCGTGTGTAGCTGCCTCAGTGATTGAAGAGAAACTCCTTCGTGTTCAGGAGCGCCCAGAGAATGTCTTCGAAGGCTTCCTTCTTCGCGTTGAAGGCTTCCTGATCCTTTTTGCCGGAGGTCTTTTTGGCGACGTGATCCTGGGCGAGTTTCATCTCAGTGGGGTTCGGGTCGCGGCTGAGGGCGATGTGATAGACGTCGGTGATCTTGTCGTCCTCGGGGCGGGCATCTTTGGCCATGCGGTCAGCGCGGCCATTGGCGCGGGTGAGCTGGTTCTGGATGTCAGCGGCATTCAGCAGGTGCAGGCTTTGGGCGAGGCTGGCCTCCTGGGTGCGCTCGCATTCGCAGGCGGATGAGGAGTCGGGGCGACCGAAGACGGTGAGGAAATAATTGCTCTGGTTGTAGCTGTTGTCTGGCAGGGCGACGGCGCGAGTGCCTGGGGCCTGACCGGCGAAGGCACTTTCGACATCGAGCAGGCGGTTCACAGAATCGTAGAGGACTTCGGCATTCAGGCGCTTTGGATAGTAGCGGCTGAAGTTCTGGCGGTCCTTGGCGTTGTGAGCGTTTGGCACGGCGCTGAGCTGATAGGTGGTGGAGGTGGCGATGCTGCGGACGAGGGCTTTTAAATCGTAGCCGCTCTTCACAAACTCCGCCGCCATGGCGCTGAGCAACTCGGGATTCACCGGTGGGTTGGTTTCGCGCATGTCGTCCTCAGGCTCGACGAGACCGCGATTGAAGAAGTGCTTCCAGTAACGGTTCACCAGGGTGTGAGCGAAGAAAGGATTCTCTTTTTTGCTCATCCAGTTGGCAAGTTCGAGGCGCGGGTCCTGCTCGGGGCGGAGCTTTGCAGCTTCACTGCCGAGGCTGGTGGGCATGACAGGCTGCTTCGTGCGGATGTTCGTCATCTGGGCCGTGCCGCGCTTGTTGAAGATGATCTCTTCATCTTTGGCTGTGGCGGTTTTGCGGCTGACGTTGGCGAAGAAGGCGGCGAATCCGTAGTAGTCCTGCTGGCTCCATTTCTCGAAGGGATGGTGATGGCACTGGGCGCACTGCATGCGGGTACCGAGGAAGAGCTGGGCCACGTCCTCCATCTGCGCTTTCGGCTCCTTTACCTGACGATACCAGGCGACGGGCGGATGCTGATCGAGACTGCCGGAGGCGGCGACGACTTCGCGGGCGAACTGATCGAAAGGTTTGTTGTCTGCGAAGCTGTCGCGAATCCAAGACCAGAAGAGATAGCTGCCGCGAGCGTAGGTGGGCTGGGTGCGCTGATTCCGCAAAAGGGCACTCCATTTATTGGCGAAGTATTCGGCATACTCGGGACTGTCGAGCAGGCGGTCGGTGAGCTGGACGCGCTTCTGGGGATCTTTCGATGCCATGAAGTCCTTCATTTCCTCGGCGGTGGGCAGGCGGCCGGTGATGTCGAGCGTGATGCGGCGGATGAAGGTGCCGTCATCGCAGATCTCGGAGGGCGGCATGCCGATGGTCTTCAGTTTGGCGAAGACGAGGTCGTCGATGTAGTTCGAGACGGGGGGGAGTTTATCGACTGGAGCACCGAGCGGCACGGTGGCGCGGAAGGTGGTGACTTTGCCCTGATAGCGAATCATCACGGCGACATCGCCGGGCAGGTCGAAGAGGTTCACGTCGCCGGTTTCGCTGGTTTCGGCCATGGCCTTTTCATTGGCCTCGTAAAGCGCACGCTTGGTGACATCGCGGGTGGAGCCATCGCTATAATGGGCGGTGACTTTGAGCTTGGTGCTGCCTTTGAGCGGCATCGTGAGTTTGGAAGGCTCGACGCTGATGCTCGCCATCTTCGGATCAGTGTCCTTGCCGTACGGCATGCCTTCACGAATCCAGCGCACGAGGTCCTGATAGTCTTCCGATTTGGGATCGAGCTTCTTGCCGCCACCGTGGGGGAGTTGGGCGGTGCCTTTGGTCAAAAGGAGGCTCTGTTCCGGTGCGCCGGGGAAGATGCGGCGACCTCGGGCTTCTTTCACGATGTGCTCGTAGTCCTCCTGCGGCTCAAAGCCGAGCAGGGAAAGCTTGAAGCCGTTCTGACCGCTGGCCTTGCCATGGCAGCCACCGCCATTGCAGCCGCCCTTTGTGAGGATGGGCACGATGTCGTTGGCGAAGTTCAGCGGGCGCGCGGTTTCGGCGGCCAAAGCTGGCGCGGCGACGAGACAGGCGGCGATGAGTGCAAGGGGGGACTTGTTCATGATGGCAAACCTACGCGCAGTGAAAGGCAATCTTGTGCTGAGCGTCGGAAAGCAGGATGATGGATGTGAAAAGGTCACATTTGTGTCATTAACAGACCATGAAAATACTTGTTCCAGCCCTGCTGATCGCGTTTCCCCTGCAAATCTGTGCTGCAGAGGAGATCAGAAAACCTGCCGCAGTGAGCACGATGGCGGAGACGGAACTGACTGACTTTGAAAAACAGCCCGAGGAGGTGCAGCGGCTGATCCGAGCTGCGCTGGAACTGACGAAGATGAAGCTGACGTATGTCTTCGCCTCGCATGAGCCTGCGCGTGGTGGCATGGACTGCTCGGGCACGATTTATCATCTGCTTCAAAAGGCTGGAGTCAGCGATGTGCCAAGGCAGTCAGACCAGATGGGCGAGTGGATCCTGGAGAAAGCGAAGCTACACCGCATTGATAAAGCAGATTCACTGAATCATGAGGAGTTCGCCAAACTCGTGCCGGGAGATCTTGTCTTCTGGTCCGGCACTTATGAATCAACTAAGAGGAAGACCCCGATCACCCATGTGATGCTGTACCTCGGCAAAAATAAAGCCACAGGCAAAGGTGTCGTCTTCGGTGCGAGTGATGGGCGCAGCTACGAGGGCCAAAAGCGCACGGGGGTGAGTATCTTCGATTTTGTGCTGCCAAAGGCGGGGGCGAAAGCGAAACTGTATGGCTACGGTGCCGTTCCAGGACTGGTGAAGGAGGAGAAAAACAGGAGTATCCTGAAGCTCTTCAAAGGGAAGGAATAGCTGTTTTGCGATGATTGGAATGGTAAGATCAGCCATCGGACGACGTGTCATCTTCGTCCATGCCCGCCACCGCTGCCCTTTCTTCCGCCCTGCTCGAACTGCTGAACCAATCGCTATTCCCCCTGACTGCGGCGGAACTGACCAAACGGCTGCGGAAAATCATCGGACCCAAGATCGCTAAAAAGGACGCGGTTTTGTCCGCGCTGGCGACTCTCACCACCGTCTGCGAAATCGTCATGAATCCGCGAAAGGTGACGGAACCGAGCTACACCGTGCATGATGAAGGCACTGTGACGGCGCATCTCCTGGAGCATTGGGTGAGGTCGGCGAAGAAGCCTCTAAAGCTGCCGGATCTTCGAAAGAAGCTCCCGCCGGTGCTGCATCCGCACTTCGAGGCCGAACTCGATGATTTGGTGAAGCAGCAGCGGCTGTTTCTCCTTCCAAACGCGACTCCGCTGGTGCTCGCGACGCGGCCTTCAGCGCGGGATCTGATCGACACATCCACCCTGCGGCGACTGCGACTTCTGGTGGAGCAGGTGAATGTCGTCAGATCATGTGAGCTGAGCGTGGACGGATTGATTCAGTGGCTGGACGGCACCGTGGCGCCAAAGGCAGAGGAGGTTCCTCACGAACTCACCCCGGAACTCCTCAGAACATGGTATGAGGAGGATGCGCGATGCTCCTCCACACGCATGGTGCCGCTGCCGCAGACATGGGCACATTATGCTGCCTGGTCAGCCGACCATGCGCAAGTGGCTGATCTTCAACGATTCCGAAGCATGATCGAGAGGCTTTACAATCAGGGTCAGGTTTGGTTGGAACCCTGTGAATATCCACAAAATCTCCCCGAAGAAGAACGGGCATTGCTTGTGCCTCTCGCCATCGGACCTCCTGGCTTTGCCTGGAGTTGGATCAGTTCCCATTAGACTTCATGACTTCCGCCTATCTTCCTTTAAATCCGTTTCTATCCTCCAGCGTCGGTGAGGCGGAACTCTGGGGTACCCGCGAGTGGCTGGATGTGCCATCCATCCATGCCTATGCGACGACTGATCTCAACGTCATGGTGGAAATGGTGCGAGCCACGAAGAGAACACGCATACGCTTTGTCCGTGGCGCAGGAGGAGCTGGGAAATCCCATCTATTCACCCGTCTGTGTCGTGTTTCCGGAGACTCGATCTTCTACGCCTATGCTCCGAATCCACCTCTCCAGTCCGAGACATTGGAGGCATTCGTGCTCGGGCGGCTGATCGCCAGCCTGCGCAACCTCGCCCGTCATCCTACTGGCGGTGCATCAGCCTACAGCCAGCTGCGTCTTCTGGCTTATGCGATGCTGCGCCCGGTAGTGGAGCAGGACGTCACACTTTCCCAATTGCATGAAGCGTGGAGTGGCATTGCCTTGGATGAAAAGAAGGAGCTCATCCATCAGGCTCTGCTCATGCTGGAGGCAGACTTTCCCTCCGTGCCGCGCAGTGTCTTGCGTGCTGTTTTGACGGTTCTGCGTGATGACAAGGAAGCGCTCGCCGCCCAGTGGCTCGCCGGGGCGACTTACCTCACTGAGGCGGATTTAAAATACCTCGGCGTGCCCGAACCGCTGCGCCGTGAGGACTGCTCCGTGGTCATTCAGCTTCTCGGCAAGCTCTCGGCTCGTGTCGGGATGCCTTTTGTGCTGGTGATGGATCAGCTCGATCTCATCAGCTCTGCCGCACAGCTCGACGAGTTTCAGAGGCTGCTCTTTTCACTCATCGACCAAAGTGAAAACTGGGTCGTGCTCATCGGCCTCGTGGCCGAGCGTTTCACCGCCTGGGATTCCGGACTCACGCAGGCGCTGCGTGGCAGGATTAGTGTGCCTGATTCATCCGCACCACTCGGCTTTCTCCTGCCCGTGACCGATGTCCTGCCCATCGGCGGTGAAGACAAAAAAGCACTCCTGCTCGCCCGACTGAAGTCTGCGCCCCTCGTGGCTCAGCGCACCAAGGACGGCATCAGCTCTGAAATCCACCCGTTGACTGAGAGTGACATCACCCGCCTTACTCAGGGCGGGGCAGTATTCCCAAGGCACCTCATTGCCGCCGCTGGTGAGGTTTATGAGACTGCTCTTCGGGCTCCCACATCTGTGGCAGCACCTGATCCTGTCGTCGTGACGCCAGAAGTGGCAAAACCCGCACCGCTGGCGGACATCGCGACGCCTTCACCAGTCGTCACAGTGCCACCCCCAGCCATACCGGGAGTTAAAAAAACACTGCCGCCAACAACGCCAAAAGCCGATAAACCGCCGCTGCCAGTGACCGCGCCTCTGCCTGCCAATGTCGCTCTGACCCCACCGGCGGCACCGAGTTTGCCACCGCCATTGCCACCTGCTGTCCCCACACGTCCTGCGCTGGCTGGAAAGGTGGATGAACTTTTGCAAAAGCACCTACTCGAAGGTTCTGGCGAAACCGCCGCAGACAGTGCCGTCGATCTCGGCCAGCGGGTGAAGGATCTGATTGAGATCATGGCGGGCCAGCCTGTGGAATTCCGGGACAGCGACATGGGAAAAAACTTCCCAGGATTCGATGGAGCGGACTTCACCGCCTCCTGGAATGGCGGCCAAGTTCGTGTGGTCACGACCAACGCCATGCGCAATAGCTTCATTGCCGTGCTGGAACGTCTTCAGGGAGTCGCCGGGCGCACGGTTTTGCTCCGTCATGCCGCTGCCGCCGTGTCCGGGCAACTCACTCTGGAAATGCTGAATACCTTCAAAACGAAGAACACCTTTCATCATGTCTCGGGCACTGAATCCGCTCTGCTTGGCGCGCTCGGGCGGCTGCTGGCCTCGCTGCGTGAGGGTATCCACAATAGTCTGCATACGGAACCGCCCGCCACTCCAGCAGCCATTCGAGAGGCACTGCGGAAACATCCCTTGCTCTGCGCCTGCAAGACCTGGGAGCATCTGCAAAAGATCCAGACTCACGCCGAGAAACCCGCCACCGCTGCCGCTCCTGCCGGTGGGGTTCTCTCCAGCATCGCCAATGGGGTGACTTCCAAGCCGAAACCCTCGGCGGTGTCCGAACCACAGACTCCAGTATTCGCAGTTGCGATGGCACCCGAAGAAAAGCCCACACCCCCAGCCAATGCAGTGGTGCCAGTGCCAGTCGTTGCCAACCCGCCCACTGCCCCGGTCGTTCGTCCCATCGCCAGTTCACCGGGAAAACCCATTGCAAGGCCGATCCGCCCCCCTGTGAATGGTAAACTCCCGCCTCCTTCAAAGCCGGAGGGTTAAGGTTTGGCCCAATCTTTAGAGGACAGCTACCCAGGCTTGGAAATGACCACCTAGGGAACATTAATCGTTCGCTAACGAAAATTGAAAGCATTCATTGATGCCGGGATAGGCCACCATGACTTATTCAGTTTGAGTGGCGCACCCCTCAGGATTCGAACCTGAAACCTTCTGATCCGTAGTCAGATGCTCTAATCCGTTGAGCTAGGGGTGCAGTGGCTTTGAAGCCGGGCAGCTTTCGCTGCGGGACGAAGAGACTAGGCTGCCAGAATACTTTGTCAAACGCGCTGTCGATTTTCTTCAACTTAACTTCGTCACGCTTGAGATGGCTGCGCAACTTCTTCTCCCTGTCATCGTTTCAGCGCCACCCCATCACGGGTTCCGCTATGAAATCACTCACCTCCGGCTTCCTCGTTTTCTCGATTTTCGCCACACTCTGCGCCGAAGAGGCAGCTTCGCTTTCTCCCGCTTTGCAGGCAGCGATTCAGGCACCTGACGGAAATGCCAATTTCCGCGCGTGGAAGGACAGCTCCGGGCGCAGTGTCGAGGCGACTTTTCGTGGCTTTGAAAATGGGCAGGTCTTCCTGCAAACGCGCAACGGCTATGTGCATCGCATCCCGCTGGAACGGCTGACACCGGAGGATCAAAAACTCGCCCAAACTCTGAAACCCGAGGGGCTGGGCATCCCCAAAGACCCCAACGTGGCGCAGGCAGCCGCGCTTATCGACAAAGGCGTACTTATGGGCCTCACCAAGGCAGGACAGAAGCCCAACCCTCTCGCCAGCGACGAACAGTTTGTTCGCCGCGTTTATCTCGACCTCGCCGGACGCATCCCGACAACAGAGGAGACGCTCGTCTTTCTCAATGATTCGAGTTCGTCCAAGCGTGCGAACGTCATCGACACCCTCATCAATGACGATGGTTTCAGCTCCCGGATGTACAATT
>CAYMHJ010000304.1:0-7781 GCA_964390165.1 uncultured Prosthecobacter sp.
GGATGGCCGGATTGGCGGGGTTTTCAAACTGCTGCGGCATCCAGGCGTTCGGGGTGCTTTTGAGGATTTCTTCTGCCTTGGCGATGGCGCCTTTCATGCCCTGGGCTCCGGGAGTGAGCACGAGGTCCGCGCCGAGGAGGGCGAGCAGGGTGCGGCGCTCGGTGGACATGGTCTCGGGCATGGTGAGGACGAGTTTATACCCTTTGGCTGCGGCCACAAAGGCGAGCGCGATGCCGGTGTTCCCGCTGGTGGGTTCGACGATGAGTGTGTCTTTCGTTAGAACGCCGCGAGCTTCGGCGTCTTCGATCATGGCGAGGCCGATGCGGTCCTTGACGCTGCCGAGGGGATTAAAGAACTCACACTTGAGGGCGATGGTGGCGCTGAGCCCGGCGGTGACTTTGTTCAGTTTCACCAGCGGAGTGCGGCCCACGGTTTCGACGATGTTGTTGTAGATCTGGCCCATGACGAAGGATGATTTGGAGGGGTTGTGAAAAGGAATCGCTGCCCGTGCCAGCCATGCCCGGCGCGGAGGGCGAGGTTATAGGGGGAAGGCAGGGGCCTTGCAAAGGAAAAAACCGACCCAACGGCGGGGCTGGACCATGCCGAGGGTGCGCCGGGTGTCACCAGTCTGCGACTTCCATGCAGGCTTGATGCTGATGAGGGGATGACTTTGCATTTGGGGAATCACGGCTTGCGTTCGGGAGGTGGTTTTCGATAATCGCCGTTCTTATTCAATCTCCCCCGTGCTTCGTTTTCATGCCTTCTGATCCTGCCGAGCTGCTTCCATGTGAAAGAAAGGGGGCTGCACCGGGACGGCGGCTACGGGTTCTTTTGCTGAACCAATGCTTCCACCCGGACCATGTGTCATCGGCCCAGCATCTGACGGATCTGGCACAGGGGCTGGCACAGGCGGGGCATGAGGTGGTGGCTGTGGCGGCGAGTCGCGGCTATGACAATCCGGAACGGCGATTCCCGGTGCGGGAGACCTGGCAGGGTGTGGAGATCCACCGGATCTGGACACCGGGCCTGGGAAAGAAGGCAAAGTGGCGGCGGTATGTGGACTTCGCGACGTTCTGGATGAATGCGACGCTGATCCTGCTGAGGCTGCGGCGTTTTGATGTCACGGTATGCCTGACTTCGCCGCCGCTGATTTCATCACTCGGCACGATGATGGCGGTGATCAAAGGAGGTGCGGTGGTGCCGTGGGTGATGGATTTGAATCCCGATGAGGCGGTAGCGGCGGCCTGGCTGAAAGCTGGCGGGCTGCCGGAGCGGATCATGACGGCGCTGCAAAAGTGGAGCTTCCGGCGGGCGGCGCGCATCGTGGCTCTGGATCGCTTCATGGCGGAGCGGCTGCGGGCGAAGGAGGTGGCTGCAGAGGTGATCCATGTGGACGCGCCATGGTCACATGATGATGCGGTGAGGTGGGATGTGCCGGGGCGGGAGGCATTCCGCGCGGCACATGGACTGGTGGGGAAGTTTGTGGTGATGTATTCGGGCAATCACAGCCCCTGCCATCCTCTGGACTCGGTGCTGGAGGCGGCGCGTGAGCTCGCGGGGCATGGGACGCTGCATTTCCTCTTCGTCGGCGGCGGCAGCGAGCACGGGAAGGTGCGGGCTTTCGCGGAGAGCCACAGTTTGAAGAACATCACCTGCCTGCCGTATCAGCCGAAGGATCAGCTCTCGGCCTCGCTGTCATCGGCGGATCTGCATCTCGTTGTGATGGGGGCGCCGTTTGTCGGGATCGTGCATCCGTGCAAAATCTACAACATCCTGGCTCTCGGGCTGCCCTTCCTCGGGATCGGGCCGGAGGAGTGTCATCTCTCAGATCTTGCGGCACGCCTGCCAGACCAGCGCTATGCGCGGATCGGCAGGCATGGGGATGTGCACGGCCTGGTGCAGGTGCTGCGGGATGCGGCGGCGGCAGGGCCTCTGCCGCCCTCAGAGGCAAGCCGTGCGCTGGCGGCAGAGTTCTCACAGAGCTGCTTGCGCCCGCAATTGATCGACGTGATTGCTGAGGCGGGGCGGAGAATGCCTGCCAATTTCTGATTTCATCACCATTGCATGACTGAAGCCGCCATTCCTGATGCTCTCATGGGCCCGCCCGCGCCGGCCATGCCGCTGATGCCGGAACTGGCGGTGTATTTTTTTATGGCCCTCGCGGTGAGCGTGGGGGCGACGCTCTACATCCTCCAGCGCAAGAGCAGCGTGGGCCTTGACGCGCCAGACGGGCGGAGAAAGCATCACGAAAAGCCCATCCCACGGCTCGGCGGTGCGCCGCTGTTTGCCGCGCTGGTGATCGGTGTGACTTTCATGCTGTGTCTGGGGCGCGTGCGCTGGACGGAGTATGCGCCGGTGCTGCTATGCAATGCACTGATCTTCAGCATCGGTTTCTTTGACGATCTGAAGGCGCTGGGTGCGCGGGTGAAGCTGGTGGGCCAGATCGGTGTGGCGCTGATCTTGTATTCCCTGGGTGTGTCGATCGACATGCTGAGTAATCCTTTCGGCGAGGGCTCGCTGGATCTCGGGTGGTGGAGCCTGCCGCTGACCTTGTTCTGGCTGGTGGCGATCCCGAACATCATCAATCTGATCGACGGCATGGATGGTCTGGCGGGAGGCTTTGGTCTCTTCCTTTGCATGACGCTGGCCTTTGTGGGATATGTGGGTGGGTATCCCGAGGTGATGTTGGTGTCTGTGCTGATGGCGGGAGCGATCACGGGCTTTCTGTTTTTCAATTTCCCACCAGCGAAGATTTTCCTCGGTGATGGCGGAGCCTACCTGATCGGCTTTTTTGTCGCGTCGGTGTCGCTGAAGAGCTCGCAGAAAGGCTCCGTGATCGCTGCGCTGCTGGTCATCATCATCGCACTGGGCGTGCCGATTCTGGACACGCTTTTCGCCATCCTGCGCCGGAGCATCCGTGGGGTGCCGATCTTCAGTGCGGATGCGGAGCACATCCACCACCGGCTCATACTTCTGGGTTACAGCAAGGGCCGTGCACTGGTGGCCATGTATTCAGTGTGTGCGGTTCTCAGTCTTGTAGGCATCAGCATCCTGCTGACGAAAGGGGTGGCGCTGCCGGTGGCCGGAGCGGTGTTGTTTCTGCTGGCGATCGGGGCCGCACGGTATCTCGGGTATGTGAAGAGCTGGTCAAAGCTGAGGCAGCAGGTGGCGGACGCGCTGGAGCGGCGGAAGCGGCTGGAGCACATCCGCATCCATGCGCAGGTGCTGGAGTTTGACATCGAGAAATGCAGCAGCCTGGAGGAGTTCACCGAAGTGCTGGGACATCGGTTCAAATGGATCGGCTTCAAGCAGGTGCCCACGGACCAGACCCAACCCGTGCTGCTGCCGATGAAAGATGGCAGGCAGGTGGTGCTGCAATGTCCGGTGGATGACGGCCTGCAGGCGGATTGGTTCAACCGGGCGGATGTATTTTCCGGGCTCTTTGAGCGCTGCCTTGAACGCTGGGGAAGCCTGCCCCCGTTTGTCACAGCCCCTGCTGCGGAGATGAGCAACACCACACTTGAGGATTCATGAGTTCCGACCAGACAGAAGCTGAAGCACTTAAAAAACCGCCAACGGAGCCGGAGATGCCGGTGACGGAAGAGGTCTCTGAAGTGGAGGAAGAAAGCGGCCAGGAGAGGCGGCATTCCCGGGCCTGGATCTATGGTCTGGCCGTGGCGGTGATCGTCATCTTCGGAGCTGCCCGTGATCCCTGGGCGCGCGGGCTGGCGCTGCTGCTGATGGGGGCGGTCTTGATCGTGGCACCGCCGCGAGTGAAGCTGCACAGCGTGCCGACCCTGTGCCTGCTGGCGCTGGCACTGCTGCCTGGGCTGGCGCTGCTGCCGGCGCGATTTTTTGGAGGAATGGAGGAATGGCGGACGCTGCTGGCCACGGAATGGGGAATGGAGATGCCCCCGAGCCTGACCTGTGATGTGGGCACGACTTTGGAATCCTGGCTGGTCATGATGATCGGGGTGGTCTGGTTCTGGGCCTGCCTGGCCCAGAACTTTAGTGATGCAGGGAGGCGGATCGTGCTGCGCATCCTCAGCTTCACGGGACTGCTGCTGGCTGCCCTGACCTGGGCAGACCACTCCGGCTGGCTGGACATCACCTGGTGGCCGCGCGGAGACGGGCACCTGATGAAAGTGGAGGGGGCTTCAGGCTTCGGGCCCTTTGCCAATCAGAACCACACATCCAGCTTTTTTGCCTGGAGCTGTGTGCTGGCGGCGGCCTCGGCGCTGGATGCATTCCGGCGGCGCTCACGTTCCTGGATTTTCTTCATCGCGGGCATCTTCCTGCTGGCGGGCTGCATCCTGGCCAACAGTTCACGCGCAGGTCTGCTTCTCCTGATCCTGGGGATGAGCCTGTGGCTCGGCACTTCGGCGATGAAACGTGGGTTTCTACGCAAGCTGGTGGTGGGTCTGGCTCTGGCCGGCACGGTGATCTCCGTGGTCATGGTCTCCGGTGGCATGCTCGCAGACCGGCTTAGTGACAAGCCACTCTCCACGGCCATCAGCAGCGACCTGCGAGCCTGGCTGGCTGGCCAGACATTGCGGGCAGCCAGCTATGCGCCCTGGACAGGACGTGGACTGGGCGTCTTTGAGTATGCCTTCCCCCACACCAGTTCCGACCCCTTCCCCGACTCGCGCACCATTCATCCTGAGAGCGATGTGCTCTGGCTGCTTTTCGAGGGAGGGCTGCTGCCAGTGATCCCCTGTCTGATCCTTTTGGTCTGGCTCTTCCGCACGACGGGGCCGTGGTTTTCCAGCGGTAGGAAAAAGCGCAGCCATGACAGCCGTTCCGGACGGCGCGTACGGCGCGCATTCGGCATCGCCGCTGGCGTGGCGGTGGTCCACTCCATCTTCGATGTCCCGCTGCATAATCTGGGTTACTTCGTCATGTTTGCCCTCGTGACGGCTCAGGCAGTGCGCGGGCGCTATCTGGCGGAGCGGATCTCCCCGGTGGTCGCCCTCGCCTTCCGCACCGCCGGCTGCCTGATCATGCTCTGGGGTCTGCTCTGGCTGGCGCTTGTGGCAGGCTGGACGGAGAAGGCCACGGCCTCTGCGGCCCCTCTTTTTCATGATCGTGCGCTACGCACCTCCGCCGCAGGCCAGAGAGCTGAGGCCATGCGCCTGGTGAACCGGGCCATCGAGCTCACGCCCCTGGAGTACCGCTGGTATTTCCTGCGTGCCCAGTTCCACCTCCTAATGCAGCATGGCAACGCACCCGCCCTGCATGACTTCGGGCTGACGCGGGCCCTGGAGCCACACTTTGGCCCCATCTGCTTCGATGAAGGGCGGGTGTGGCTCTCTTATGATCCGAAGATGGCCCTGATCCCCTGGCAGGAGGTGATGCGGCGCTACCCGCTCGGATTCGACAACGCGGTGCCTCTTTACCAGACGATCCTGCTCGAATCGGCTCCCTTCCCCGAACTGCATCGTGATCTGTGGAAAATGGCGGACCGGCCTTCCCTCAAGCTCATTTTTTTATCCATGCAGTTCATTACTGGAGACCGCTGGCAGGGATACGCGGATGAGTTTCTGACCGAGTATCCTGGGCTGGCCGAGTTGAACAAATCCCAAAGCCAGTTTTTTTTACATCTCTGGCATCAAAAGGGAGACCGGCCCCGGCTCGTGGCCTTTTTGGAAAAGTTCCCCTCCCTACAGGAATTTGGCTGGAAAGCCCTGGCCTATGACCGTGCGCAATCAGGCAAATTTGAAGAAGCCTTCAAGCTGGCGTCCCGCTATCTGCCAGCACCTGCCCGCTCCGCCCTTCTGACGGCTGCTGATATTCCACGGCTGGAGCGGCTCTTCGTGCTAAATCCGGTCGATCCCCTGCCCGGCGTTGAATTGTACTATGCCCAGCGGGCCGCCGGTGACCTCAAGTCCGCCCGCCGCACCCTGGAAAAAGTCATGTCCCTGCCGAAGTCCCCCGAATTCCTGGCTCGCGAGCTTGCCTCCGTGCTGGCTGAAAGTGGTGACGCGAGGGGAGCCTGGGAGATGATCCAAAAAAGTGTCGAAGCACAGAATGTCGAAATGTCAGTCCTGGACGACACTGTGATGAGTGAGGGCGGGTTCATGCGCCCTGCCACCCCTCGGGCAAGGGGGACACCCATGGAGGAAGCCTACCGCAGTGAGGGGTCTTGAAAGGTCATTCAAAGCACTGAATGTGAGTGATTTAGCAACGGATTCCCCCGCTGGACGGAAAGCCTTTAGGAGAGTTTTCGCGAAAATGCGAAAACCTCATTGACGCCATCAGCCCGATCCTTTAGCATATTTAATAGTCAACTTTGACTCTCACATTCTGACAACTTTATGGCGAAACTGGTAATCATAGACGACGAAGCAGCAATTCTGGAGCTGATGAGCAAGCTCTGCCGCGCTGCAGGGCACACGGTTTTTGGTCACACGACAGGCATCGATGGCATGGCCGCCATCCGCCAGCAGCAGCCTGATCTCGTCATCGTGGACCTCCGCATCGGTGATGTGAACGGACTCGACCTCGTCAGCATGTGCCGGGAGCAGTTCCCCAACACCGCCGTGATCATGGTCACGGGTCATGGCAGCGTCGAAACCGCCGTCGAGGCCATGCGCCTCGGTGCCTACGATTACCTGACGAAGCCCTTCGACCTTGGGGACTTGATCAAAACCGTCAATCAGGCCCTGGCCCGGAACAACCCAGGAGCCGCTGCCGCCATCCCGATCACATCATCCGCCACCGTCCGCTCCGGCTCTGCGTCTAAGCTCATTGGCCACAGTGATGCCATCCAGCGCATTTTTGAAATCGTGCGCCGCGTGGCTGACAATGACAGCCCGGTGCTTCTGGAAGGTGAGTTTGGTGTCGGCAAGCACATGGTCGCCCGTGCCCTGCATGAAGCCAGCCGCCGCAGTGCCGCCACTTACAAAGAGCTTCAGTGCAGTTCCCTGCCCGAAGACACGCTGGAAGCCGAGCTTTTCGGTCATGGCGGCACCTCCAACACAGGCATTTTCAGCCGGGCCAACGGTGGCACCGTCCACCTCGCCGAAGTCCATGTCCTGCCGGCTCGCATCCAGGCGCAGCTCAACACCTTCCTGGATGAAGCCCAGGCCCGCCGCAGCGCGTGGAACACGAATGGAGCTGACTTCCGCCTCGTCGTCAGCACCACTGTCAGCCTCGAAGAAGCCGCCAAAAAGGGCACTTTCCGCGAAGACCTTTATTACAAGCTCTCAGTCGTCCCTCTGAAAATCCCGCCGCTGCGCGAGCGCCGTGAGGACATCAAACCCCTCACCGACCACTTCCTCAAAGAACTCGCCGAGCGCACCGACTCGAAGGCCAAGGGCATCGACTCCTACGCTCTCGAATTCCTCGAAAAGTATCCCTGGCCCGGCAACATCTCCGAGTTGCGCAACGCCGTCGAACGCGCCTGCGCCTTTGCCGAAGGCGACCGCATCCGCCCCTCCGACCTGCCAACGAAGGTCAGCCAGCAGATCGAAGTCCCCACCCCCCAGGCCATCGGAGGCACCACCCAGCTCCCGATTGGCTCCACCCTGGATGACTTCATCCGCGGCCAGGAGCGTCTCTTCATCAACGACACTCTCAAATACAACAACGGCTCCCGCGAGAAGACCGCCTCCATGCTCGGCATCAGCATCGCCACCCTCTACCGTAAGATGGGGCTGAACCAAGAGCGCAAGACGACGGCGTGATGGAATGACAAAACCCGAATGACGAATGCCGAAGCCCGCGTGATGATTCATCATTCGGGCTTCGTTCTTTTTCGTCATTCTGAATTCGTCATTCCC
>CAYMHJ010000305.1:0-7758 GCA_964390165.1 uncultured Prosthecobacter sp.
GAAAGGCATTGGAGACGCTTTTCGTTCTGCGTCCATCTGAGCCTGGAATTTCGGCATCAAAGCCCCCCCAGCCGAAAGGCATTGGAGACTTTGACAGCTGGGAACAAGCCCTTGATGACTGCCTCGGCATCAAAGCCCCCCCAGCCGAAAGGCATTGGAGACCGATATTGCATAACAGTTACCTGTATGTTTGCGTGATCGGCATCGAAGCCCACACAGCCGACACCCTTGGCGCCTCCCGCAGAGGTGCCAGAGCCCGCACAGTCGTGGAGCGGTAGGAAATTGTGGAGGCGCATGGACTCGCGGCTGGATGGAAGGCGTGACCGTGAACCACCTCTCACCCTGCTTGATGGACTTTGACTGGAGCTTGAGTGCCCCAAAAGCCACGTGGGCATGTGGCGGGCAGTCTGTTCGTGTCCCAACATTCGCGGAACGCGCATCAACCACTACGGCGCCAACTCGCGCTACCTCGGGGGCGGCGGATCTTCAGCTTGGCGGTTCTACAGCGGGAGCTATGGCCAGTCTGGCGGTTCCGGCGAGCATTCTTGCTGCCGCAGCCGAAGATGCCATCAATGACGAAGACGCTGCCGCGCCTGCAACGACAAAACCCGCTGTGAAGGAGGCTCCTCCCATGTTCCCTCCGGGTACCGCTCGTCCGCAGGAGATTCCCCTCGTGCCCGGAGCGCAAGTGAACATCAACGCCCATGGCGACCGAGGGGAAATCTGGAGCGACGGGCCGATCCATGCCAGAGCCGATGACATGATATCCCAGTCTCACCCGCATGCGGGTGCCCGGTTACGTTTCGAAAGAGGTGCCCGGAGAGTCCAGGTGCTGCCCACGAGCTGCAGCGCCACGAAAGTGTTTATTATCAAAATGACCCGTTAACTGCGCCTCGAAATCGCATCATGCCGACTACGAAGTCATCAATGCCCATTCAGGCCGGGAGCATGGTGGGGTGGATGTCGGCCGACGTCCCACCGTTGGCGGGCGACAAGTGTCGTGAGATATTAGGCCCATGAGACCTCCCGTCCTCCTTGGAAACGCCTATCCGCTCAGCCTTGTTCGCCGCAGGGTTGTCATCGGACCGCGTCTGCTTGACGACTTGCGTGCCGAGATTGGCGCCAGAGGTCTGATCTCGTTCTGGGGGCATGCGAACACGATCGAGGCTGCCCGACACTTGCTCGGCTACGATCCCGCGCCGCCCCACCATCGCCCTGCGCTCACCTTGAATGCCGAAGGCCTTCCCACACTCACAGGTCAGTCGTTCGACCAAGTCTGGCTGCTCTCACCTGACTACCGGGCCGGCTTTCGGCCGGAGATTGGAAAAGAAGTTGGCAGTGAGGATATTCTTGGCTGGCAGGTGCTGCGAATGGATTTTGCCGGGTCCATGGCAAGACCGTTTGCGCCATGCACTTTGGCATGATTACAAGTCAACGCCGTTTCGCAGCTTGCAGGATTGCGGTTCAAGGTGTGGTTTGCACCATGGTCTCCGAAGCCCGTCACCACCTTGTCATCGCGAGCGAGCAACTCTGGCCGAACCTTCTGGGCTTGGCAGCCGTAAAGGCCAGGGATGGCGGTGTTGCGTCACTTCACATTCTGCACAGCTCAGACGAGAAGCGGTCCATCATCCCTGCGCGAGGGATAGCCAAAATTGCAAGGCAGATGTTTCCAGGGTTGGTTCCCGCTCTGCACCTCACCGGATCCACCTCGCAGGAGGTGCTGGGCACGGCCTACAACTTAGTCGAGGATCAACCGGCCCCCTCCTGGAGCATCAATTGTTCGGGGGGAACAAAAACCATGTTTGCAGGGCTCGTTCCACTTGTTCGGAGACCTCAAGTCGAAGCATTTTACCGGGAGGTGTCAGGCGCGTGGTTTCGACTAGCGCCCATGGAAGCCGGCGATTTGCAGGTCATTGCATGCGAGGAGTGGGAAGCACCGAGATCAGCCTCGCTGGATGTCGCCGTAGCCGACCTCGTAACTGTTCAAAGCGAGCAGCCCGCATCGGCTCGGTGGTCACATCGCACTCCAGTGACGATGGATGTCTTGGAAATGGTGCGTCAGGGCATTGAAAATGGATGGAACTGGCGTGAGTTGCAGAACCGGTTCCCGCAACTTAGCCAGAAAGGAAGCGGACTCGCTTTCGAGGATTTTTTTGGGGGGATGCTGCTTTCTGTTGGCCTCGAAAATGTCGCCATCCAACTTGAGCTAATCGATGGCGGCCAGGTCAGGCAGGAGTTTGATCTGATTGTTTCCACAGGACGAAAGCTGGTGGTTTTTGACCTCAAACTTACGGACGGGGATGATGACGCTAAGATTGATCAAATTTCTAGGCTTGCCGAAGATCGTCGCAGCCTCGGGGGGCTTGGAGGGGATGCCGTGGCTGTGCGTCCGACATGGCTGCCAAATCCCGCTGTGGAGGCATTGGCCGAAGCTCACCGGATTCAGTTGTGGACGTCAGCCCACATGGGTGACCTCGTGCAGCGGATTGCCAAGACTGTGGAATTGTCCGCGCCGGATTCTGATTCGATTGCGGGAAAAGTTCATGAGCTGTTTCGCAATGCTGTGGCTGAGGGCAAGAGACTCTTCAGTTATCCAGTGCTTCCCAAGACGCCACAGTCGGACACAGGCATCGAAGAACGCGTTGGCTGGGTTTCTCTCCAGTCCTATTTGACCGAGTGCACGAACGCAGGCTTTGCGCTTAAAGTGGTCGAGATGTCAGGCCGCTTCATTGTTCATGGATCAAAGACCGCGTGCAATTGTGTGGATGCGAAAGCTCTGCAGAATCAATTGAGAGGTTGCGGTCACGTGGCCTATTTCAAAAGCATCAAATCATCCGGAAATTTTCTGGCGATGTTGGCACCCGTTGGTGAGGACCCCTCCCGTCTCAAGGAGTGGATTCGTGAAACACAGAGGCGCACAAGGGTATCGGCATGAATGATTGTCGATGACATCCCGCGACATCCTACCGAGCGCCCGAGGTGGAGGATGAAAGTAGAGAGTGTGCATGCACACCTCCACTCTCCCCGAAGCCGTCAATTATCACCTCAACAAGAACTGCAACTTCCGCTGCAAGGGCTGCTACGCCACGTTTGATGACGATCCCTCGGTGCGCGGCGTCATGCTGCCGCGGGAGCAGATGTTCTCCATTGTGGAGGCCGTTGCGGCGGCTCCGCTGCCAATGGGCAAGACGCAACGCAAGCTGACCTTCGCCGGCGGTGAGCCGACACTCTGCCCGTGGCTGCCGGAACTGATCGCGCATGCCAAGGCCTGCGGTCTGGTGACGATGGTGGTCACAAACGGTTCCCGCTGCACGCCGGACTACCTGCGCCGCGTGGCGCCGGTGCTGGACTGGCTGACCGTCAGCATCGACAGCCTCGACGCGGAAACGAACCGCGCCATCGGCCGCCATGATGCCAAAGGCCAGCCCCTGAGTGCGGAATCCTATGCGCAGATCCTCGCGGAGGCCGGGATGCTGCGCCTGCGCACCAAGATCAACACCGTTGTGAACCGCATCAACCACCGCGAGGACATGAGCGGCTTTATCGCCGACAGCGGCATCGCCCGCTGGAAGGTGCTACAGGTCATGGCTGTCGAAGGACAGAACGACGCGCACATGGATCTGCTGTCTGTCACCCGTGACCATTTCGACGCCTATGTGGCCCGTCACCATCGCGTGGCGGAAGCGGGCATTCGTGTCGTGCCGGAGCCGGTCACCTCCATTCGCGGCAGCTACGCCATGATCGATCCGCAGGGCCGCTTCTTTGACAGCAGTGCCGGGCACCACACCTACAGCACGCCCATTTTGGACTCGGGCGTGTCGCTCGCCTTCGCCCAGGTGTCGTTTGATCGCATGGCCTTCGAGCAGCGCGGTGGCAGCTACGATTTCACCGGGCAGAGCACCGCAGAGTTGTCCGCGGATGTCCCGCTCTTCGCAAGTCCTCTGAATGCATGAGAGGATCGTTCCGAAACCACCCCGCACATTTCCTCACCATGAACACCGCCTCCACTTCCAACGCCATGAAGCCCCCCCACTCTGATGCCGTCGTCGCCCCTGAATCCTCCCCGCTGCTGGAACTCGATTCCGCTGGGGACGTCATCATGGCGGGCGCGCAGGACTCCTCTGAGTTGGTGAAAGCTTCCGTTGAACCGGTGCGCCTGTGGAAGCGCCGCGCCTTCATTCCGGGGGCGTTTGCCTGCACAGTGACCTCCCTGCTGGGCTGGCGCATGGCCGTGATCTACAATCTCGAGCGTCGTCAGCGGGAGGCTTTCCAGAAGTTTCAGGGCAACGTGCGCTACAGCCTCGAAGGTGCCACTGCTGAGGACTTGGCCGGGATGAAGCAGCACCGCGCCAGTCTCGTGCATGGTTTGCAGCCGCGCTATGACGCAGCCCTAGCCGCCGTGCCGCAGGCCGGCAACGATCTCGGCAGCTTCTCCGACTGCTTCCACATCATCGTGCGGCAGGCCGTTGACATGATCAAAGGCACATCAAGTGCGCAAGAGTTCATCACCGGACGCCTGGGCCAGGTGGCCGTGGCTTCCACTCAAATGCAGTCTCTGACACTCTCCGAGCTTGGCACCCTCTCCCACGAGGTTAGCGGTCGCATGAACAAGCTTGCGGCGGACTGGCTGCAGAGCGCGGAGCAGCTGCCCGCTGGCGCACCGGGGGAGGCTGTGATGCAGCCGGTGGCGCAGATGATCGGTTCCGTGGACGGACATTTCCGCGAACTGAAGAACGCCATTGGCTTCGGTGCACTGGACGTGGCCCTCGCAGCGTTTCTGAATCACAAGCTGCTTCTGCCACTGCTGCGTGGCTATGCCGAGCGTGCTGCGTCGCTGGTCGGTGCCAACATCGTCCTGGCCGTGTCCGACGGCCCGCTGCCCTTCGGCGAAATCGTCGGCATCCTCATGGACATCGGCTTCGGCCTGTGGACAGCCTGGGACATCTTTTGGCTCAGCCGCGAGCTCCCTGGAAAAGTCGATCAAAGCCTCCGTCAGGGGCTGGCAGACATCCAAAGGCAGGCCCTGGCCCAATACGACCAGCATGCCGCACGCATCCTCTCTGAAGCGGCCACGATGCGGCAGAAGGCTGCCGCGCCCGTGCTTGCCCTGAACCCCGAACAGCTCACCACGAATAACTCCTGATCCCATGAAAGCACCGCTCATCCTCACCATCCTTCTCATCGGTTCCTCCGCTTCGCAGGCCAATCCGGTGGCAAGAAAACTCGTGTCGAAGGCCCTCGAGAAAGCAGGCCGCGAAACGCTCGAAACCGGTGCCCGCGAGGCGGCGGAGCATGCCGCAGCCGCCGCCATTCGCAAGTTCGGAGCTGAAGGTGCCGAGGAACTCGTCCAGCGCGGCGGACTCGAACTGCTCGAGGCCGGCGCGAAGCATGGTGACGGCATTCTGAAGGCGGCCCGGCGCGTCCCGGAGGCAACACGTTACCTCGCTGCGCGTCCCGCTGAGGCGTTGACTCTGGTCACCCGCTACGGCGACGACGCCCTGCGACTCGAGGCCAGGGTGCCCGGCATGGCAGAGCAGGCCATCGCCCAGTTCGGACGTGGGGAGCTGGCCGTCTTCGCCAAGGCACCCTCAAGCGAGATCACGCAGCTGATCGGCTACGCCGCGCGTGCGGACAACCCCGCCACGCGCCGTGCGCTGCTGGAATCCTGGAAGAAGAACGGCAGCTTCGTGCTCCGCGAACTCGACAAGCACAAGGTGCTCATCCTCACCGGCGGACTGACTGTCAGCATGATCATGACAGCGGATGGCGTGCAGGATGCCGTTCAGGATCTGCCGGAAAAAGTCCCGGACGCCATCCGCGACTTCACCGGGAAAGTCGGTGCAGGCCTTGCCTCCTGTCTCGGGATCCTCTCCCTCGGCGGCGTCACGGTGCTGGGCTGGTGGGCTTGGCTGCGCCGCCCCATCCGGAAGGCCTGACGAAAATGGAAGGGATTCCCCAGCATTCATCTCCATGTCCACCATCTACATCCGCAATCCCGACACCACGCTCGCCGTGGACAGCAGCTATTTCACCCTGCGCAGTCATGGCCGGCGCATCGGCCGCATCCCGCCCTCCATGGTGGATCAGGTCATTGTCGAGCACGGCGTGGAGATCACCCGCACCGCGCTGGACAGGCTTGGCACCATGGGCATTCCTGTCACTTTTTTGGGGAAGGCGGGGCGTGTGCAGGCCCGGCTGGTCGCCCCTTGGAAGCCGGAGCCGCACATGCGCCTCGGTCAGGCCGCCGCACACTTCGATTCCATCGTGCGCCAGCAGCTCGCCCGCCGCTGGGTCGATGCGAAGATCGCCAATGACATCACCGTCCTGCGCAAATACCTCAGCAATTACAAAGACGAACGCCTGTCTGAAATCATCCGCGATCTCGCCGGTTTCCGAGAGCGTGTCTGTGAGACCGACAATCTGGCCTCATTGCTCGGCGTAGAGGGCAGTGCTGCCCGCCTCTGGTTTGAGGCCCTCGGCCGCATGCTGCGCACCCCGTGGCTCACCTTCTCAGGCCGCAACCGCCGGCCACCGCGCGATCCTGGAAACGCCGTCCTTTCCTACAGCTACGCCGTTCTCTCTCATCAGATCCTGGCGTGCACCGAGGCCGTCGGCCTCGATCCCTACATCGGCTACCTGCATCAGCCTGACGACCGTCGGCCCTCCCTCGTCATGGATCTCCTGGAGCCCTTTCGTCCCGCACTTGGAGACCGCCTCATGCTGCGCCTTCTCAATCTCGGCACACTGAAGCAGGAGCATTTTCACGAGCCTGAAGGCCCCGCCAATGGCGTGCGCATCTCTCCGGAAGGCCGAGCCGCCGTCCTGGAAGTGCTGGTGGACTGGGTGAACGCCTGCGACGACACCCTCGGCCGGGATATGCCCTCACCTGGCGGGCTCATGCTGCGTGAGGTGGAGCGCTTCGCCAAGCACGCCGCGGCTGGCACGCTGACAGACTTCATTCCCTACCATCTCGATCCTAACGAAATCCGGACCTGAGCCACCCAAGTCATGCCCCGTCCCGGCAACATGCTATTTCTCATCTCCTATGACATTCCCTCCACACCCTCTGGCGACTGCCGGAGGGCGCGGATCGCACGCTATCTGGAGGGCGTTGGCCTGCGCGTCCAGATGTCCGTCTTTGAACTCGACATCTCACCCGAGAAACTCGGAGGCGTATGTGCGGCGATCGAGGAGCGGATTCTGCTGGAGCATGACACCGTGCGCATTTACCCTCTCTGCGGGACGTGCGCCGCCAAGGTCATCAAAATGGGGGTCGAAGCCCCCTTGGAACGCTGTTCTGTGATGATCTGGTGACGGCCAACGTTACGAATCATGCAAGCCATTGAAAACGAACCTTCTAAAACAGGAAACACCGATGCTGTCAGTGCAGCCCTTGTTTTTTTGGGGGGGCGAATTCCGAGGTTACGAAAAAGACCTTGGCAAAGGGCTTACCGTCAACGATTTGCAAAGGGTGCTGTCACCAGCACACACCCGCCGAAAGGCATTGGAGACCTGCTGTTGGGGCTGGTGAGGGCACAACTGCATCCAAGTCACCAGCACACACCCGCCGAAAGGCATTGGAGACGTCCTTGGGCGAACATGTTGCTGAGAGACATCTGCTGTCACCAGCACACACCCGCCGAAAGGCATTGGAGACCCCAGTTTAGTGAGGTTGATCTGCTGGAGCAGGAACAGGTCACCAGCACACACCCGCCGAAAGGCATTGGAGACAATGATGCAAGGGAAGGCTGGAGCAGC
>CAYMHJ010000306.1:0-7709 GCA_964390165.1 uncultured Prosthecobacter sp.
AGATGGGTGTCTGGTCCAGCAGCGCCTTGAGCCGCTCGACTTCGGCGATGAGTTTGTCCACCTCGGCTTTTTGAGTTTCACGGAGTTTTTTGGCTTCGGTGAGCTTCTTGCGGAAGCTCTCCAGGTCCATGAACTTCATCTGAGTCTGCATCTCAGAGGTGTCCACGGTCTGGAGCTGATCGATGGCTTTTTTGAGGTCTTGCTCGGCCTTCTTTTTGTCCTCCTCGATCTTTTTCGGGTCGGCGGGCGGCGGAGGGAGCTCTTCGACTTTCTTTTTGATTTCCTCATGCTGCTCTTTCGTGACGGGCGGCAAATCAGAGAGGATTTTTTGCACCAGGCGTGCGGTGTTCAGACTCATCATCACGAGGACGATCATGAGCACGCCAACCACGTTGGTGACAGCATCCATGAGGGAGTCGAGATTTAGTTCGGAGTCGCCGCCGTTGTTGCGTTTGGCCATGGCAGTTCAGGGTGGGATTTAGCTTTTGGGCTTGTCCGGTGCGGGTGCCGGCGCTGCTTTTGGGGGGGGCGTTATTTTGCCACGATGCTTGTCAAAAAGGGCGAGGTCGAGCACGCCGCGTCCGGGGATGGGCAGCTTGCCGATACGGATGTTGTAGTCTGCCTCTGCACGTCCCGCGCCATTGTTGAAGGCTCCCTGGCCGTCATCCCGGATGAGGAAGAGGATGAGGGAGTTCTTGTCCTTCGCCACCTCCGTGAGGAAATGATTGTAGGCCACCTCAGCGACGACGACCTCTGCTTTGGCGCTGAGGGAGTAGTCCCCTTCACCCCAGGCATTCAGGATCTTCAGCCCGGTGCCGCACTCGACGAAGTAAACCTTGGTCGTCTCCGGCATTCCCGAGCCGGCAGGCTGCACGACCACCGGCGGTACTTTTTTATCTTCGGGAATCTGGCGGGCTTTGATCTCCGCCATGAGTTTCGTGATGGTCTTCTTGCTTTCCTCCTGCTCCAGCTTGAGCCCGTCGATCTCCGTGAGCAGGTCGTCGAGTTCCTTTTGCAGGCTTTTGGCGATTTGCAGGTTCTGCTCCTGCACCTCTTTCGAGCTGTCGAGCAGCTTGCGTAGCTTCAAATATCGCTGCTGCTTTTCCTCAAGGTCCTGCTGCAGTTTCTGGAGTTCGGCGAGCTTCTCCTTGAGCACGATGTCGAGCTTCTTGCGCTCTTCGATCTCCTTGGTCAGGCGCTGGAAGTCCTGCGCCATTTTGATCTCATCAGGAGTGCGCCCCTCGGCCTTGCCAGCCTGGGCGATGACCAGCACGACGATGATCAGCACGAGTGCGCCGATGAGGCACGCCAGGATGCTGAGGAATGGAAACAGCGAGACTTCGCTGCCGGATGAGCCACGTCGCTGGGCCATGTGAGAAGTGGGTGAGGTGAATCCAATATTACTCGGCCCGGCTGAACCAGCCTTTCTTCTTCACCTGATGGATGAGGATTTGCTTCGTGCCGAGCTCTTTGAGGACGTTGTTCAGACTCTGGATACCGCTGGCGAGGGCGCGGTTGTAGTCGGTGCTCTGGCGCACGGCGTCTGTGACGGCGTTGGTGAAATCCTCGCGCATTCGATTCACCGCCTGACCAAACTCGGCATCCACGCGTTCCTGGTGGGCGGCGGCGCGTCTGTCGAGATTGTCGGCATGATCTTTGATCTTGGCGGAGAGAGCGTTGAGGTCGGTGAGGAACTCACTCTGGGCGCCAGCGATGGCTTTGACCAGACTTTCCATGAGATTGCCCGCATCTCCGGCGATGGCGGCGGAGCCTGCTCCACCATCGTTGAGGCGGGGCATGAGCACTTCGTTGCAGAAGGCGTCGATGTTATTGAGGTTGTCGTCCTCGGCCTTGGACAGAACATTCATGGGGAAGTTCAGGAACATGGCGAGCACGAGGCCGAGGAGTGTGGTGTCGAAAGCAGTGCCGAGACCGCTGGTGACGTTGCCGATGGAGGCCATGATTTTGTCCATGTCGGACACATTGGACAAATCCATGGCTCCGATGGCCTGGGAGAGACCGAGCACCGTCCCAATGAAGCCAAGGATCGGGATGGCCCAGAGGAAGACCTTGGTCAGCGAGTAGCTGCCGCCGATGCGGGCGCTGTCGATGTTGCTCTGGGCGCTGAGCATGTTGGTGACGTCGCCGTTGCTCTGGCGGATCTCGAAGAGTTCGAGGCCTTTGCGGATGCGGTTCACCATCATGCTGTCACGCAGGCGGGCTGGCAGGCCATAGAGGTGGTCGATGAAGTTGCCGACGTTCTCGGCATTTACTTCCTGGCTGATGTCAGCCGGAAGCACGTCGAGATACATGGCGGCCTGCTGATGGCGGAGCTTTTGCTGCTTGAGATAGAGGATGCCGCAGGCCCAGAAGAAAAAGAAGGCTTCGGTGTAGTTCACCCAGGTGCGTTCATAGAAAAGGTCGTGGACGTAATCCATGGCATTGACGGGAGCGGAATTGAGTTCGCCCATGCCGAAGGGGAAGAGGATGCCATACCAAGCCACGGTGGCGATGGCACCGATGATGAGTGCCAGAAGTGCGTTCGGATTGGTGGGGTCTTTCTCCTCCCAGCCGCCGCGCGCTGCACGATGCTGCTCATACGAAGTTTGGGCAAACGACTGCTGGATGGGCTCTTCTGGCGCGGATGTCTCGCCATCACGTCCCCAGGAATCGCCAGCTGTGGAAGGGGCGGCAATGCCGGTGGGGGCGGGCAGTCCCGAAGGTGGCGGGAGAGATGCACCGAGGTCGGCAGGGATGGAGATCTTTGAATTACAGCCCGGGCAGCGGACGATTTTTCCAGCCATTTCAGGCTCGATCATGAGCTGCGTTTCACAGGTGGGGCATTTGAGTTTCACGTCGGGGAGTTGTCCGTTGGAGTTGGTGTTCTTGTGGGGGCGTGGCTGGGCGGTGAAGAACCTGATACAAGCGAACATGCCGTCTCATCACAAGCCCTTTTCTGCCCTGATGACGTGCTTCAGGCACTTTTGTTGGGGCACTGGTTGTTTTTTGACCCTTGTCGTGCGGCACGGTTCTTTCTAAGCTGGGTGATATGTTACAGAAAAAAGAAGCTTGGGGATCACGTCTGGGAGTCATCATGGCCGTCGCTGGCAGTGCCGTGGGGCTGGGGAATTTCCTGCGCTTCCCCGGACTCGCTGCGCAGTATGGCGGCGGCGCTTTCATGCTGGCTTATGCCATTAGCTTTCTGATCATTGGCCTGCCCATCGGCTGGGCGGAGTGGGCCATGGGGAGATATGCGGGCAGCCTGGGATACAATTCCGCGCCGGGTGCCTTTGCCTGCATCGTGCGCAGCCGCTGGGCGAAGTTTGCCGGGATCATCGGGGTGATCGTGCCGGTGGTCATCTATATGTATTATGTGATGATCGAGTCCTGGTGCATCGGCTACGCCTTTAATTTCTGGACCGGCGGCATGAATCTGCATGATGCAAAGGAGACCGTTGGTTACTTTGCGGGGTTCGTGGGCGCTGGTGGTGACGCCTCGGCCATGACATTTGGTTTAGACAAAGCGCTGCCCTGGCTTCTGGCGGTGTTTGTCCTCAATTTCTGGCTCATCTACCGAGGTCTCTCCGGCGGAATCGAGAAGATGTGCAAGATCGGCATGCCCATCCTCATCGTGCTGGCTCTGATGCTGCTGGTGCGTGTGATGACACTCGGTGCGCCGGATGAGGCTCGGCCTCATGACACTGTATACAATGGCCTGGGCTACATGTGGAATCCAAGCAAGGTACAGGTGGTGAAAAACTCTCCAGGCCCGGAGGACAAACCGCGTGAGGTCGTCGGTGCAGCGGCCATCGACGAAGCCGAAAAAGAAGTGGCGGCCAGCAGCGGTGAGCTCGTGCTGCGCACGGTTTCCCCATGGAGCCAGCTTCTAAACCCGAGCCTCTGGCTAGCGGCTGCAGGTCAGATTTTCTTCAGTCTCTCCGTCGGCTTCGGCGTGATCATCGTTTATGCCAGTTACATGAAGCCGAAGGATGATGTGGTGCTCAGCGGCCTGACGGCGAGCAGTGCGAATGAATTTTGTGAGGTGGCGCTCGGCGGTCTGATCACGATCCCTGCCGCAGTGGCCTTTCTCGGCGTGGCGGGCATAGCGGGGCAGGCGGGGGTGGGTCTCGGTTTCAAGGTGCTGCCACTCGTGTTCGCAAAGATGCCCGCCGGGGCCTTCTTTGGCGGCGCGTTCTTCTTCATGCTGTTCCTGGCGGCGGTGACCAGTTCCATCTCGATGCTTCAGCCGGGTATCGCCTTTGTGGAGGAGGCCCTCAATGTGGGCCGCAAGGCATCCGTGGTCATCCTCGGCATGTTGACCACTTTTGGCGCGGGCTTCGTGCTTTACTTCAGTGCAGACCTGAAGGCGCTGGACACACTCGACTTCTGGGTGGGCACCTTCCTCATTTTCGTGCTCGCGACGATTCAGATCATCGTCTTCGGCTGGGTGTGGGGCATTGACCGTGGATTTAAAGAAATGAATCATGGCGCCACCTTTCCGGTGCCCACCATCTTCCGCCCCATCATCCAATGGATCTGCCCTGGCTTCCTGCTCGCAATCTTTGCCATGTGGCTGTTGAAAGAGATCTTCGGTTTCGATCTTTCCACGGGAGATGCCGGAGCCATCTCCTCCTATGTCACCGATCTGATCGGAGACAAAGCCAGCCTCCCTGCGCAGCTTAGTGTCACCCTCGTGACGATCCTTTTCATCTTCTTCGGTCTCATGACCGCCCGCAGCAAAGCCTATCGTCGTGCCGAACAAGGCATGCCCAAACACGATGCTTAACCCAGAAACACCCCCTTTATGACCACCGCTGGCATTCTCGTCATGCTCTTTTCCGTGGGCACTGTCGTCACCCTTTTCACCTGGTGTATTTTCAAAGTGCTCACCACTCCGCATGAGGCGGAGCATCTGCACGCCGTAGAACTGCACACGCCGGACATGGATCAGCCGGAGTGATATTCCGTCAGGCCGGTTCGTCACGAAATGGATTCTTGCTTCGGTCCCGCCCGTTTCTATCCTGAAGCATTCCTTTATGAAGCTCTCCCTTTCGCTCTGCTG
This sequence comes from uncultured Prosthecobacter sp., assembly GCA_964390165.1. Taxonomy (GTDB): domain Bacteria; phylum Verrucomicrobiota; class Verrucomicrobiia; order Verrucomicrobiales; family Verrucomicrobiaceae; genus Prosthecobacter. The sequence goes on from CAYMHJ010000306.1 coordinate 5,063, forward strand.
TCTCCTCGCCGGACTTTCCACACTCCACGCAAACCCGGAAATCCCACGCGCCGTGGCGCAGAGTTTTGGCGAAAGCGTGGGCGGCAGCCTCCTGCTGATCAAGGGCTCTGGCACGACCTCCGAGCCTGTGGAGTGGACCGCTTACGCCAGGGATGCCTTTCGTAATGATGAGCTTCTGCGCATTACGGTGGAGATGGATGCGTCCGTCTGGAAGGCCGTCCCCGCCGGTGCCGGCTCCAGGGTGCTCTCCCCGGTGCCACCTAAAACCATCGACTTCGCCCGACTGCAGGCCCGCAGTTCCGAAGCCCGCGTAGTGGCTGCCAAGGCAGCAGCCCTGGCTCAGACCACCTTTGCCAGTGTGGACTACCAGCTTGCGGCCAATCCCGATACAGGAGTCCCTGAATGGGGGCTCGCCCTGAAGGATGAGTTGGGATACGAGGTGGGTTTTTGCGTCATCTCGGCAGAGACTGGAGCACTGACCTTCCAGGACTGGACAGCGCGTGCAGGTGCAACGACAACTACACCGCAAAGCGAAGGTGAGCGTGCCGCCAAGGTCGTCAAAAAAACCGTGCGCAAAGCCTGGAACTGGACCGACAAAGCTCGCAATGAAACTCGGAGCTTCTTCAAGGAATTGTTTCGCTGATCATTCGGCAGATTTCTTGAATCATGGAAGTGACATTGTCCCTGGCGGGCTTCGTGCTTTCCTAAGACCTGCCGCCAAAGCCGTTTTTACATCTTGACGCCCCTTCGCTCGGCCAGCATTACTGGCGGCTTCAATCGCCAGTTGATCCCAGACAGTTGATTTAATCTCTCAAGCCCATGAACGGAGCCTCCCATCTCACCCGCAAAGTCCTCACGCCTCTCTTTGTTCTGGCCCTTCTCGGTGCCCAGACCAGTCTGATGAACGCGCAAGTCTCCCTCGATTCACCTGCCGCCGCTGGCAAACGCATCGTGCGTGATGTGCAGGTCGTCTTCAAAGGCGCGGCCACCATGGATGCAAACCGTGTGAAGGCACAAATGGCCACACGCGTCGGTGAACCCTACACGGATGAATCCGTCGAACGCGACATCCGCACCCTCTACGCCACCGGCTCGGTGGAAAATGTGGACATCCAGGCGGTCAACTTCGATGGTGGCGTTCGCGTCATTGTTACCCTCTCTGGGCGTGGTGGCATCGGTGAGATCAACTTCCTCGGAAACGGTGCCTTCGATAATGAAAAGCTGCGCAAGGACATCGAAGTGAAAGTGGGAGACCCTGTCGATGACGCCAAGCTTACCGCTGCCCAGCAGAAGATCCGCGAACTCTATGAGAAAAAGGGCTTCTCTGACGTGCTTGTGACTTATGACGTGACTCCATCCATGAAGGAAGGATTCTCCTCCGTGCTCTTTAAAATTGAGGAAGGCTCCCGTGGTATCATCGGAGACATTCGATTTGAAGGTAACAACGCCATCAGCTCACGGACTCTTAAGGGCAAGATCAAGAGTAAGGAAAAGACCTTCTACCGCCTCTGGGGCAAGTCCGGCAAGCTCGACAACCAGACCGTGATCGACGATGTGAGGATCATTGAGCAGGCATTCCAGGACGAAGGTTATGTGTATGTGAAAGTCGGCTATCGCCGTGAACCTATCGACGAAAAGAGTACCTCCCTCATCTTCGAGATCAACGAGGGCGGCAAATATGATGTGGCTTCAGTGGATCTCCAGGGCATCACCGTCTTCACCAAGGAAGAGCTGACTCCCGCTATCCGCACCGAGTCCGGTTATGCCTACTCCGGCAGCGATGTGCGTGGCGACGAAAAAATGATTCTCGATTATTACGGCTCACGTGGTTACGCTGATGCTCGTGTGGACACTCAGCTTCTCGACGCCGGCCCCGGCAAATTGAATGTGGTCTATGCCGTCACCGAAGGAACCAAGTCCTTCATCCGCAAGGTCAACATCAGCGGGAACATGAAGACCAAGGACGAAGTCATCCGTCGTGAACTTCCCTTTGCTCCCGGCGACCCGCTGAACACGGTGCAGCTTGAAACTGCCCAGACCACCCTGGAAAACATGAACTACTTCGAGGGCAAAGGTGAGGCCAATCCTCTCACCATTCGTCCTCTTGCCACGGAAGTGGATGGCTTCAAGGATGTCGAAGTCAATGTGGCCGAGAAGCCCACGGGCTCCGTGAACTTTGGTGCTGGTTTCAGTTCTGTGGACAGCCTCGTCGGCTTTGTGGACGTCACCCAGACCAACTTCGACATCTCCGACTGGGGTGACTTCCGGGGTGCAGGCCAGCGCTTCAATTTGAATCTCCGCTACGGTATTCAGACCTCCTCCTTTAACACGAGCTGGACCGAACCCTGGTTCCTGGGGCAGAAGCTGGCTCTCACGGTCTCCCTCTTTTACCAGAACCTCTTCTACCTCTCGAATCGTTACGACCAGATCAATGCCGGTGCCTCCATCGGTCTTCGTAAACCCATCGGCCAGCATGCCTACCTCGAAGGAACCTACACCTTGCAGCAGACATCCATCGATGTGGACCAGGGTTCCAATGACAATGCCACCCAGCTTCTCCGTGACGAAGATGGTGACTACCTCGTGAGCAAGCTCGAACTGAATTTCGTCCACGACACCCGCGACAGCGTCTTCATCACCCGCAAGG
>CAYMHJ010000307.1:0-7701 GCA_964390165.1 uncultured Prosthecobacter sp.
GCTGAAGGGCCAATCTCTCAAAATCCCTCAAAAGATATTATATCTATTATATCTAGCAGAAATAATAATTTCAATTTCTAGAAACGACTACCTTTCAACCACCATGAGCGTATGCGTATATGCAAGATTTAACTCTCCTCTGATATTGTCCCCCATGAGCCATCACCTTGAATCCGACGAACGCGGCATCATCCTGCCTTGCCCCTCCTGTGGCACTGCCAATCGCATTGCCTACGTCCGGCTCGACCAGCAGGGCCGCTGCGGTACATGCAAATCGGCGCTTCCGTTGGTCGCCACACCGGTCGAAATGACCAGCGTCGAGGCCTTCGCAGCGCTCGTGAGCCAGAGCCGGCTGCCCGTCGTGATCGATTTCTGGGCCACATGGTGCGGCCCCTGCCAGATGATGGCCCCCGAGTTCGCCAAAGCCGCATCTCAGGCTGCTGGTGAAGCCATTTTTATCAAAGTGAACACCGACGAGCAGCCACAGATCGCGGGACAATTTCGCATTCAAGGCATTCCGGCCTTCGCAATGATTAAAAGCGGCAAAGTCATCGCGCAGACCAGCGGCTTCCAACCCGCCGAACGATTGCTGACCTGGATGCGGCAGGCATAATCAGCCTGTCCTGCTGCGCTATTCTGAGTCTGCTACGCAGGTGGACTTACACAGGATGGATGCAGTCCATCAGCAGAGCTACTGCGGCCTGAAGAGTGCGCTCCTGGATCGTGGTTTTTGAACATTCATCACTTTCAGGCATCCCAATCCGCCCGCCAGCCATCTGGCCCACTCTTCATACGAACAGGCTTTTTGCATGTCATCCATTCTTTTTAAAATTGCTTCCCCCAGCCTTGTGCGGGTAAATTTCCATCCCCCTCCCCGGAAAGCATGAATCAACCCTCCACCCCATGCTTGTCAGCATTGTTGCCAGCTCTGTGCCTGGCGCTCGGGGGTATTGGATGGGCGCAGTCCCTGCCAAAAGTCACCGCCAGTGGAGCTGCCGCCGTGAGTCAGGGAAAGCCCACCGTCACCGCACCGGCCATCACCGTGCCACGCGTGAACACCCCCACCATGCCGCGTATGGGTTATGCGAAGTATCCGTGGAAGACTGACATCGTCGCCACGGTTTTTTGGATCGGCGAACAGCCGACGGAAAACAATCCCGTCCCGAATGACAAAAGCTCCTGGGATACCGAATGGGCGAAGAACTTCGGCGGCTATGATGATCCCGATCCTGCAAAGCGCGGCCCAAACTTCTGCCCGCTCGGCTTCACGCCCGGACTGAATCCTTTCTACATCGCGCTGCCCTACAACGACTGTCTCGACTACAACTCGCACAAGTCCGAGGCCTCGAAGGTCATCCCCTGGTTCAAAGAACGCTTCAAGCGCTCCGGCAAGAGCGTGCTCCAGGGCCAGTGGCTGGCCATCCGCTATGGCAACCGTGTCTGCTATGCTCAGTGGGAGGACTGCGGCCCCTTCCTCACCGATGACCACCCCTACGTCTTCGGCAGTGCGCGCCCAAAAAACAGCAGCAACAACGCTGCGGGCATCGACATCTCACCCGCCGTGCGCGACTACCTCGGCCTGCGCAGCATGAGCAAGTGTGATTGGCGCTTCGTCGATGTCAGTGAAGTGCCTCCCGGCCCTTGGAGGACTCTCGGGACGAACAACCCCTTCGTTCGCGCCCAGCAGCAACAGAAAGTGCAGGACGTCTCCGACACCATGTCACGCTTGCAGGAACTCCGCCGCCTGCGTGACGAATACTTCAAGCAGAACGGCGGCAGTCAGTTTCAGAACCGCTGATCAGCGAAGGATCACGAAGCTGCCATCTGGCAAGGCATAAGCCACCGCGAAACTCCAAACGGGCAGCTTCCCGCCTTCACCTGTTTCGGTGACTTTGCCCGCTGCATCACGCAGTTCCCAATACAGTTGCCCGGCCTTCATCCAGCCTGAACCGGTGATGCAGGCGATCAGCGTGAAGCCCTGGCCATTGGTGACCAAAGAAGGATGCTTGGCTCCTGGCGGGCCAAGCTTTTCCATGTCGCCGCCAAGTGCGCCAGTCACGATGCGCCCATCATTCTCCCACGCGACACGCAGGGTGCCAGTGACTTCGTTCACGCTGATGCTGCTCATCGGGCACATGGCGATGCGCCAGTCATCCAGTCGCGAGATCTTGGCTGCACCACCTTGAGATTGGCGGATCAAGGTCATGCCGCGTTCATCAGGTTTCATCGCCGCACGATAGAGTACATGCAGCGTGCCCTTCGCATCCAGATGCACACGCAATGAACAGCACGGACAGACGCCGGGCTGATCTTTGTTCATGGGCTTGGGCTCGGAAAAAGTTGCGCCGTCATCCTGTGACTCACGCACGAAAACGAAACGCGCTCCTTCGCGCAATTCAGGTTCCATGGCGGCATGCCAGACGAGACAGACACGCCCTTCTGAGTTTGACGAGATAGAGGCTCCGCCATCCAGCGCGACCGTATCGCCGAGCCAGTCGCGTTGTGGCTCAAACTGTCCGGCACCGGTCTTCATCCGTGCGTGATACAACGCTGAGCGATGCTGCTTTTCGCCCGTCTTATGTGGCGCACCATTCCACACGACCTGCACACTGCCGCCGCGACCCAGCGCCAGTTGGGCACCACGGATGGTGCCGATGGCGATGGCAGACCTCGGAATAGAATTCACCGTGATCGGCTCCGCCCAGTTCGCCTCGTTTGAAGGACGGTGCGTGTAGCGAATGTCACAAGCCTTCGGGTCACCTTTGAGATAGACGAGATGCACCTCGCCCTTCGCATCCATGAGCACCTGCGGCTGAAGGCCATTCTCTGGCAGCGACTCCACCCGCACCTGCCCATTCGCGAAATGAGCGAGAAGTAGCAGGGCAAAAAGGATGGCTTTCATGACTCAGCGTAACGCCTCCTAGGGGCGGAAGTTGCGCAGCCGCAAAGCATTCGCGATCACCGACACGGAACTCAGACTCATCGCCGCACCAGCAATCATCGGGCTGAGCAGCACGCCGAGCCAAGGATAGAGAATGCCGGCCGCGATGGGGATGCCGAGCGCGTTGTAGAGGAAGGCGAAGAGCAGGTTCTGCCGGATGTTCCGCATCATCGCGCGGCCAAGCTGGATGGCGTGAACGATGCCGCGCAGATCACCGCGCACGAGCGTAACGGGTGCCGTCTCCATGGCGATGTCGGTGCCGGTGCCCATGGCGATGCCGACATCGGCCTCCGCCAAAGCAGGCGCGTCATTGATGCCATCTCCTGCCATGCCGACGACGGCACCAGGCTTCTTCATCTGGGTGATGAAGGTGTGCTTCTCCTGCGGTGTGACCCCGGCGTGAAAGCGCTCGATGCCCAGAGTGTTCGCGATCCGCTTCGCCGTTCGTTCGTTGTCGCCGGTGAGCATGACCACGGAGATGCCGAGCGCGCGAAGTTGCGCGAGTGCTTCGGGCGTGGTTGGCTTGATCGGATCGCTGACAACGATGACGGCCGCCGCCTGATGATCCACGGCAAGAAAGATGGCCGACTTGCCTTCGCTTTGATGCGGTGACGCAAGTGCTTCGAGCGCGGCGAGATTTTCGATGCCTTGCTCGCGCAGGAAATCTGCTTTGCCGACTATCACGGCTTTGCCATCCACCTTGCCGCTGACACCCGCCGCAGGCGTTGATTGGAAGTCGGGCACATCGGGCAACGCGAGCTTCTTTTTCTCCGCTGCCAGAATCACGGCATAGGCCAGCGGATGCTCGCTGTGACGCTCCAAAGCTGCGGCAAAACGCAGCGCGTCGTCCATGCTGAGCTGGCTCTGTGGTGAAAGCAGAAGCTCCGTCACTTCGGGTTTGCCGAGGGTGAGCGTGCCGGTCTTGTCCACGGCCAGCGTGTTCAGCGCGGCCAGCTTCTCGATGGCTTCCGCCTGACGGATCAGCACGCCCATCTTCGCCCCGCGACCGATGCCGACCATCACGCTCATCGGCGTGGCAAGGCCCAGCGCACACGGACAGGCGATGATCAAAACAGCGACGGCATTCGCAATGGCATACGCCAGCGAAGGCTCCGGGCCGAGCCACAACCACAGCCCAAAAGTCACCGCCGCCGCGACCAGCACGGCAGGCACAAACCAGGCCGCGACTTTATCCGCAAGCGCCTGGATCGGCGCACGACTGCGCTGCGCCTGCCCGACAAGCTGGACGATCTGCGCCAGCATCGTGTCTGCGCCCACGCGCTCGGCCTGGACCATGAGACTGCCGTGTTGATTCAGCGTGCCACCCGTCACCTGGGCTCCGGCAGACTTCTCCACGGGATCGGGTTCGCCCGTGAGCATGGATTCATCCACATGGCTGCTGCCCTCGATCACCACACCATCGACGGGAATCTTTTCGCCAGGACGCACGCGCAGACGCTGGCCGACCTGCACGGCATCGAGCGCGACATCCACATCGCCTTCAGGCGTGACAAGTCGTGCTGTTTTGGGCTGAAGGCCGAGCAGTTCCTGGATGGCACTGCCGGTGCGTGCTCGTGCGCGAAGCTCCAGCACCTGGCCGAGCAGCACCAGTACGATGATCACCGCCGCCGCTTCAAAGTACAGCGGCACCTGACCATGCATGTCGCCGAGTGATTTCGGAAACCAACCCGGCACCAACATAGCCGCGACGCTGAAGGCATACGCCGATCCCACACCCAGCGCGATCAGCGTGAACATGTTCATGCTGCGATGCAGCAACGACTGCCAGGCACGCACAAAGAACGGCCAGCCAGCCCACAGCACCACCGGCGTCGCGAGCACGAACTGCATCCAGCGTGTCGCCGTGCCATTCGCCCACTCCGCATGACTCCACGCGGGCACTAGATGCGCCATCGCGGTGACAAACACCGGCAGCGTCAGCAACGCGCTCCACTTGAAACGCCGCGTCATGTCGCGCAGCTCGGCATCGTCGTCCGCATCATCGGCTTCCGTCGCCGTCATCGGCTCCAGGGCCATGCCGCACTTGGGACAAGTGCCCGGATGATCCTGCTGCACCTCGGGATGCATCGGGCAGGTGTAGATTGTCTTCGCCGCCGGCTTCCAGGCCGGATTGCGCTCCAAGGCCATGCCACATTTCGGGCACGCCCCCGGCTTGTCCGGCTCCACGCCCGGGCACATCGGGCAGAAATACTTCGCCGAGGTGGGCGGCTTCACGGCTTCATCATGTGAGTGATGATCGTGCTGACAGCAGCTTGGCTTGGCGGGTTTAGGCGCTGTATGGCAGCAAGAGCCATGTTCGTGTGAAGAAGGATGAGAGTTCATGATGGATCGGGTGATAGGTTCAGTGAGCGATGCGCTCTTCATCCACTGCCCACGCATCAGTCGAGAAACTGTTACATACAGATTTTCGTGCGTCTGTGCAGATCTTGGGAGGTTATGGTTTGCATAGCGAAGGGTTTGGCGATGTTCCCGTATGTGATGTTAAATGGAACCACTGATGAACACCCGACTTTTCCTGCGCCGACTTTTGGCATGCTCTCTGGCAATCCTGGCTGCTCAGGGAACACTAGCCGCCGCGACTCTTGAGGGAATCGTTTTTTCAGCGGAGCCAGGGCAGGTTTTTGTCCCGGTGGATGAAGCTGTGGAGGCGCTGAAGTGGAGCGTGGGGCGCGATGACGAAGGGAAAGTTTTTCAACTCAATGACATGGAGCTCCGAGCAGGATCGCTGCGAACGCTGACAGATGGGACGGAGCTGGTTAGCGCAGAATTGCTGGCCCGGGCTGGCGCACCTGTGTCCCCGCCCGATGAAAAGGGTCGGATTCGCGTAGGCAGACTTTTTCGCGGCTTCACCCTTCTGGTATCGCCGCAGCATGTGGAGATTAATCTCGCGACGCAACGCTTGGAAGGCTGGCAGGGCCGGAGGCTCGTCCTCCAAACACGCATCAGTTCCGGCCGCAACGGCAGAACGCCTGCGGGCAATTTTAAAGCAGGTCCGTTTCGCGCGGTGATGCATCGTTCGAGTCGATACAACAACGCCCCGATGCCCTGGAGTGTGCAGATCAATGGCCATATCTTTGTTCATGGTTTCACCAGCGTGCCAAACTACCCCGCCTCCCATGGCTGCATCCGGCTGCCACTCGATGAGGGCAATCCCGCGAAGTTCTTCTTTGAGTGGGTGCTGACTGGCACGCCCGTGAATGTGAATTGAGACCATCCATGTTCACTGACCCACTCATTCAACATCTGGATGCCTTCATCGGTTTCGCCCGCTCGCGCACAGGCGATCCCGAACTCGCCGCCGATCTCGTGCAGGAATGCCTCATGAAGGCTCTCAAGGCCGACAACGTGCCCGAGGATGCCGAAGGCGTCGTCACTTGGTTCTACCGCGTGCTGCGCCACGCCATCATCGACGCGCATCGTCGTAAAACCACGCGCGATCAGGCCTTGGAAAAGCTCGTGCATGAGCTGCCGGAGGCATTGGAACCCGAGGACGAAAAAACGCTCTGCCAGTGTGTGATGAAGCTCCTCCCCGCGCTGCCGGAGGCGGATGCCGAACTGCTGCGCCGCATCGACCTCGGCGGCGAATCCGCCACCGAGATCGCGAAGGCGACGAATCAACGCGTGAACACGCTCAACGTGCGCCTGATGCGTGCCCGCCGCAAATTGCGCGAGCAGGTGGAGCGCGTGTGCCGTACCTGCGCCACGCACGGCTGCCTGGACTGCGATTGCCCGTGAGAGCTGTCTTACTTCGGCAGCTTGCCGAGATACTTCGCTTGATTGGCTTCGAACTTCTTGATGCAGGGCTTGCAGCAGAATTTGATCTCCTGACCGTCATAGACCTTGGTGAAGGGGCCGCCCATGCTGTCGAGGTCATTGCCGCTGACGAGGCACTTCGTGAGTGGATAAGGTTTGGCTTTTTCAGCGGCGAGTGCTGGCTCTGGCGTGGTGCAGGCGGCGAGGGTGAGGCCCAGGAGGGCGGTGGTGAGCAGGGTGTATCGTTTCATGGTCGTTTGGGGGGTGTGGGTTTTGTTTTTCAATGATGACTAATGTCATCAAAAGCGGATGAGGACACCGGCCCCGAGGCCGTAGTCGCTGTGGAAAGAGGCGGTGAGGGAGATGCGGCGCGTGAGGGTGTAGTCCACTCCGGCGCTCCATTCGAATCGTGTGCCGGTGTCGTAAAAGACCTCGCCAAAAACGCCGAGGCGTGGGGTGAGCTGGAGGCGCTTTGAGAGAGTGAGCCGCGCATCACCTTCACTATCAAGGCTTAGATTGGCCCAGATCATGAGTGGCAGGCGGTAGTTGATGCCGGCGATGGCGCGGTCTTCGGCATCTTCATCATTGGTGAAGCGATAGCCTGCGAAGGCTTGGAAGTTAGGGTTGAAGTAGCGCTGGTAGAGGGCGTCGATCTCATACTGCGGGTTGTCCACGCTTTCCAAGCCGACCTCCCACGCGAGCATGAGGTCGTTCTTCGGATTCATCCAGGTGAGCAGCCCCTCGCTCATGTGCGACTGGATGGAGGCCGCGCCCCAGACGTAGCTCATGTCGTGGCTATGCTCACCGAGACCGGCGGCGTGATGCAGGCTCTGATCTTCTGCTATGGCAGTGGCTGTTGCCGCACTGGGAGGTTCATCCTCATACCGGAACACGCGGGCCATGCCGGACATCATGTGATAGAGAATGTGGCAGTGGAACATCCAGTCCTTGGCCTCATTCGCCTCGAACTCGACCGTGCGTTTGCT
>CAYMHJ010000308.1:0-7656 GCA_964390165.1 uncultured Prosthecobacter sp.
TGATGGGTGTCAGCGCCTTGAAAGACCGGCTGGATGGACTGGAAGCACAGCTAAGCCGGACCGAATCCACCCCCACGCCACCCATGCCAGAACCGCCTCCGGCATTGGAGGTCGAGCCCGTCATCACGTCCTGGCTGGATGACCACCTGCCAGCGGCGATCGAGCGTATGCTGGCGGAAGCCCAAGTGCGGATGCTTGGCACACCCGGAGCCGCCTTTTTCCGCAGCAGCATCCCGTTGAGCGAAGCTGAGCGCCAGAACCTTTTCTCCCAACCACCCGTCATTCTCAACTCCGCTCCCGTATGAACCAACTCCGCCTACGACTCCTGTTCCCGATCGTCCTGTTCGGCTGGCTGCCCGCACTCGGTGCGGCCAAGCTGATGGGCAACTCCCTAGACTGGTTTTTCAGTCAGTGGGGCTTCGTGCTGCTGGCCGGCGTCTTCATCGGTGGCTACCTCCTCAGCGGGTGGGCACTGAAACCTGCCGCCGCTGTTATGAACACCACTGCCAGTGTCATGCGAGGCATCCCGCCGACGAAGGAAATGTCTGACTGGCTGCCCCAGGACTTCTGGAAACTGCGTTGTGACATTAACATGCTCTTCGCCAAACATCGCCAGAGCCTCAATGCCGCAGAAACCCACGCCAGCCAGACCTCCCAGCGCCTGCAAAATGCCGAGCGCCTCCTGCGGGAGGCATTCACCGCCCTTCAGGGTATCTTTGCCGCCAGTGACGAGGGCGTGGCCGTGGTGGACTCCATGGGCAACATCATCGCCTCAAATTCCAAGCTCGATGAATTTCTCGGACGTCCTCTCGAAGAAGTCGGCGGGCGCAATGTCCAGCAACTCATGGAGGCCATCTCCAGCCGCTTCATCGAAAAAGACCGCATGCTTCAATGGATCTCCTCCGCCGAGACCAATCCCCAGCTTCGCGATGAAGTCGAAGCCGAGACCGCCGACAGCGAGCAGCGGGTCTTCAGCGTCCGCACCGCCCCCATGCAGACGGATGTCGGCGAGGTCATCGGCCGCCTCTGGATGGTGCGCGATTGCAGCGAAGTCCGCGGGTTGAAGAAGCAACTCCGTGAATCCCAGAAGCTCGGCACCATCGGCCAACTCGCTGGCGGGCTCGCCCACGACTTCAACAACATGCTCACGGCCATCCGCGGGAACCTCACACTTGCCGAACTCTCCCCCGGTGCCAACACCACTCCCGACGTGCGTGACAAGCTCCAGAACGCCGGTCATGCGACACAGCGGGCCGCTGAACTCGTCAAACAACTCCTCTGCTACTCCCGCCGCAGCCCCGATGCCCAACTCCGCAAAGTCACCAATCTGAAAAAGCTGCTCGCTGAAGTTCAGGGCCTGCTCAAGCACAGCATCGATCCGCGCGTCACGGTCCGCATTCGTGCGGGCATGGACGCCTCCTTTGCCCTCGCCGACGCCACCCAGCTCGAGCAGGTCGTCCTCAATCTCTGCCTTAATGCCTGCGACGCCTTGCCCTCCGACAATGGCATCATCGAGATCGGCATCGAAAACGTCATGCATCGCGCACCGGCGGGCGGTGATTCAGGCGAGTTTGTCATGATCGCCGTCCGTGACAATGGCACCGGCATCTCCGAGGAAATGCGCCACCGCATCTTCGAGCCATTTTTCACCACCAAAGATCCCGGCCGCGGCACAGGACTCGGCCTCAGCATGGCCCAGGACATCGTCCGCGAACACGGCGGCTGGATCGAGTTCGACAGCGTCGAAGGCCAGGGCACCGAGTTCCGTGTCTTCCTGCCTCGCACCACCGATCCAGAAAACATCGAGGAAGCCCCCGCTTCCTACGACTCCCGCCTCACCCAGGTTCCGGTCGGCCAGCGCGGCACCATCCTCGTCGTGGATGACGAGGCTCCTGTCCGCGCCATCGCCGTGAACATGCTCAGCTTCCTCGGCTATCGAGTCCTCGAAGCCGGAGACGGCCAGCAGGCCCTCGACATCGTCCTCCGCAGCGGGGAAAAGATCGACGCCCTCCTGCTCGACATCTACATGCCGAAGCTCAGCGGGCGCGACACCTTCAAGCAACTCCGCGCCTCTGGAAACGATGTGCCCATCGTCATCTGCTCCGGCTTCGTCATCGATCCTGATGAATTCACCATCCTCTCCGAAGGCCGCTGCCCGCCCGTGGACATCATGCTCAAACCCTACTCACTGGACAACCTGAGCAAATCCATGGCCAAGGCCGTCACCACGGCACAGGCACCCGAACTCTTCAGCCGCCAGATGGCGCCCGTAACCGCCGTCATGGCAGCCTGATCTCCCACCCAACAGCCCAAAGCCCCCCGCAGGGCACGAAGAGCACCGCCTCTTCGTGCCCTGACTTTTTTGTGAGCACAAACACACGGAACAAACATTGTCTGCTCACATCCTGAAGCGTAAGCAGAGAGCATGACAGACTCACGCCGTCGCCCTCTTCCCTGGTTTCCCGTCCTCATCGCTGTGCTCGCCATAGGCAGCCTGCTCTGGGTCGGGCAGCGCGAAGAACTGGAGCGCAATCTCAAAGGCTGGATCACCACCGCCATCCCCCTGCTCGCAGGCTTTCTTCTCATTCTTTGGTTCCTGATCACCCCACGCTTCTCAGGTAAAACAAGGCTCAAGGGACTCGCCACCCTTATCATCACCATCGTTGCTTTCAAACTGCTCCTCAAAGTGGACGGTGTCGTCGATGGTCGTGGTCTGCCAAAGCTCGTCTGGCGCTGGTCATCCGCTCCAAAACCAGCGCTCGCCACACCCTTGCCGCAGGCGGAGTCCGCTCCGTCGCTTTTGGCTGATCCACGCCTAGCCCAGGCCGCCGATGTGCCCCAGTTCTTCGGTACCAATCGCGATGGCACCGTACCAGACATCGGCCTAGCTAAAGATTGGCTCAAAGCTGTTCCAAAACAGCTCTGGCGGCAGCCCATCGGTGCCGGATGGTCCGCTTATGCCGTCGTTCAAGGCCGCGCTTACACCCAGGAGCAGCGCGGAGAAGAGGAACTCGTCACCTGTTACGAACTCCTCACCGGCAAGCTCCTCTGGGCTCATGCCGACAAAGCCCGCTTCACCCAGTGGCAGGGCGGCGAAGGCCCCCGCGCCACTCCCACTATCTACAAAGACCGCGTCTATTCCCAAGGAGCCACAGGCATCCTCAACTGCCTCGACGCCATCACCGGCAAACCTCTCTGGCAGCGCCGCGTGCTGGAGGAAAACAAGATCGCCAACATCGAGTGGGGCATCTGCGCCTCGCCGCTCATCGCCGATGATCTGGTCATCGTCACCGGCGGTAACACACGCGGCCCCGTCCTCTTTGCCTTTCAAGCCGAGAGCGGCAACCCGGCCTGGAAAGCAGGCGATGATCAGGCCAGCTACGCTTCACCCATCCTCGCCACCGTGGCTGGCATACGCGTCATTTTGAGCAATAACGCCCGCTCCCTCACAGCTCACGATCCTGCTTCCGGCACCATCGTTCTGGAACACCCCTGGGGTGTCGATAAATGGCCGAGAGCCTCCCAGCCCGTCGTTATCTCCCCGAACCAAGTATTTCTCTCCGCTGGCTACGGCATGGGTTGCCTGCTGCTCGAAGTCAAAGCTGCACCCGATGGCAAACTCACCGCCACCGAACTCTGGACCAGCCTGAAAATGAAGACCCAGTTCAACAGCGCCGCCTTGCTGAACGGCCACCTTTACGGACTCGACGACGGCCGGCTCGCCTGCCTCGACATCACCAACGGCGAACGCCTCTGGAAAGAAGGACGCTTCGCCTCCGGCCAGAGTTTGCTTGTCGGAAATCTTGTCATCATTCAGAGCGAAGGCGGCCCCGTCCACCTCTGCGCCGCCAAGCCTGAAGGCTTTCAGGAACTCGGTAAACTCGATGCCCTCAGCAGCAAGACCTGGAACCACCCCACCCTGGCAGGGCGCTACCTCATTCTTCGCAACGATCGTGAAGCCGCGTGCTACGAACTCCCCATGCTGGAGTAGCACATGTCAGGGCATTCTTGTTGGAAACAGAATCCGGCATTGTCAGCCGGGCCGTCCGTCATGTAAAAAGCGCCCCATGCCCGCCACCAAAGCGCCCACCAGCCTCCGCCGACTTTTCGATGACATCGGCACTGTCGATCAAGTCGGCATCGAGGAGCGCGTCGCCAAATACACCACCCGCAGCCTGAAAAAGAAGTCGAAGGTCTTCGGCCTGCGACTCGCCGTGACGATGGTGGATCTCACCACGCTGGAGGGCAAAGACACGCCCGGCAAAGTCGCCTCTCTTTGCCAGAAAGCGCTCACGCCACACGACATCGGAGACATCCCCTCTACCGCCGCCGTCTGCGTTTATCCATCCATGGTAAAGCACGCGAAGAAGCACGTCGGCGGCACCCAGGTGAAGATCGCCTCCGTAGCTACCGCCTTCCCGAGCGGCCAGGCTCCGCTGAAAACACGCCTCGCGGAAGTCCGCGCCGCCGTCGCCGATGGAGCTGACGAGATCGACATGGTGATCAATCGCGGTGCCTTCCTCAGCGGTGAGTTCGGCCTCATGCAGGATGAGATCGCTGCCGTCGTCGAAGCCTGTGGATCATCCACGCTCAAAGTCATCCTCGAAGTCAGCGAACTCGAAACCTACGACAACATCCGCGCCGCCAGCTTCCTCGCCATGCGCGTGATTCGTCCGAATGACTTCATCAAAACGAGCACCGGCAAAACCTCGTCGAACGCCACGCTCGGCAACAACCAGGTCATGCTGGAGGCCATCCGCGATCACTTCCTTTCGACAGGCGTGCCAATCGCCATGAAACCCGCCGGTGGCATCCGCACGGCGAAGCAGGCGCTGCAATTCCTCATCGCCGTGAAGGAGACGCTCGGCGACGAATGGCTGAACAACCGCCGCTACCGCTTCGGTGCATCCGCCCTGCTCAACGACCTCGTCCGCCAGCTCGAAAAAGAACGCACGGGCACCTATCAGGCCCCGTGGAGTTTCAGCGATGCCACGGAGGGATATTGAGACTTTTCACTTGGAATCAAAGCTGGCGAATTCCTTCACCGATTCGCGCCGTGTGTGCCGATGAAGTCCTGGGTGATCTCCAGCAGTGCCGCGCGCTCAGTGGAGTGCTGGAGCGCCGCATTCCCCGTGAGCGTGGAGTGGCCGCTGCTGCATCCAGCCTTCAAACTTTTGGCGAAGCCGGGCACCTGCTCTTTGTCTTCACTGGTGGCGAGCACATGGGCGGTGAAGTTGTCCCCAAAGACATCATGCAACTGCTGAAACCGCAGCCTCATGGCCACATCAGCCGTGTTGTCATGCAGGTAGCGGAAGCCGAGGCACTTCTTTCCCTGCTTCGCCAGCGTTTGGAGCCGGGCCGGTGGGATGCCGAGGCTCTTTTTCTGCGCCAGCAGCAAGGGCAGCACCGGCACCGCAGGCTGGCAGACGATGCTGCCCGCCACAGATGGCTCAGCCAAAAGTGAGACAGCCCATGGACCCGTGAGACAGTTGCCAATGACGATGACTGGTCGTCCCTGGTTCTCCCGCTGGATCTGGCGGCAGAGTTCCGCCACCTCATCCACGATCGTGCCCAGGGAGCGAGTGCTCTGCACATTCCAGCGGCTGCCCCAGCTGCGGAATAACAAGAAGGCAAAACTTTCCTTTACCCCGGCGTCCTGCCCATATTTCCCAAACAACAGCGGCGCATACACGCGACAGCGATGCGGGCCGGACGCCAATTCATCCGCGAGGCAGAGCGTCCCGCACGTCAGTCCCGGCAGCTCATGCAAAAGCAGCACGGCCGGACCGTCGCCCCCTTTTTCATAGACCGTCCAGTTACGCTTTTGAATGGAGAAACTGCGCTTGATGAAAGAGGACTCCACCGGAGTGGGTCTCGGCTCACCCACCGCTGTACAAGATTTGCGCAGGCCGCAGCAGCCGATGTTCATGAATGCCATCATCAGAAAGAAGGTGAGGTGGGTCAGGCTGAAACGAGTTTTCATCAAAATGACTGGAGTTGGATCTGAACTTTTGCGTCGGCAGACTTATCTGCACGGACTGGCATCGGGCTGTTTTCACGCAGGTGCATGAGTGCGGTGAGCATGCCGATGCAGTCGTCCGACCAAATACCCGTGTGGCCTTCGATGAGTTCATTCGGTGCCTGGAAGATCCAGAAGGGGGAGTGATTGTACCGCTCAGGATCACGCTCACCAAAGCGATAGACGCGAGATTTGCCGCGCACGAGGATTTCCTTGCCATCCCAGGGCTTGACGTTGGCCTGGATAATGGCGGCAAGGTCATGGGGAGAGTCGAGGTTGCAGGTCGTGCCCATTGGCTGGTGGCTGTGGATCGGCAGGAAGTGGCCCACCGTATTGCGCTGGGAAGCGCCCTGTGATCCCCATTCGACTCCGTTGTGCGCCTTGGACCGCCATTTGTACGAACCCGAAACCGAAGTGTTGAAGAAATTGAATGGCGGCACCCATCGGCCAAATAGATTCCCCGTCGGGAAAGCGAGCTTGTTGGCGTAGTCCCGCTGGCTTGTCACCGAGACTATCCAGGGTGAAGGGCGTGAATTTTTGGCTGCACGGACTCCGCGATTGGTCATGGCTGCGATCAGCTTGCGTGATTGGATCGCCGCCTCGGCTGGGTTGATCAAGACGATCAGATCCGCAGGAAGCTCACGCGGATGCAGCACCATCTCCTGACCAGGATTTAGCGAGCCGTGGGCATTCGCCAGCTTCGCCGCCAACGCCTCCGAAATGGAGCTTTCCAAAAGCAGCCCGCCAAAGGAATGCCCAACCATGAGAATGCGATTCTGCGGGTTTGAGGATCTGGCCGCCGCACTGATTTCATGAATGACCTCGGCTCCAGCGATGCCGCCCGCACGCTCAGCACCGGCGTAGCGATGAAAGAAATCAAACACCATGGGTGAAGGCTTCAAAGTGCGCCCTCGCCAACTGACGAAAACACCGTACGGCTTCCGTCCCCCGTTATGATTTTGGGCCGTTGCCAGCTTCTCCAAAGTCGCTCGGAAGGCCCGCAGGTCGCCTCCGCCCAGCCCTTCCGTGGCTCCATGATTCCAGCCATGCACATAGACTACGACCAGCCTCGGTGATTTCCGCGATTGCTGGCGCAGATCACGCGTCACGCTTTGCAGTTGCTCGAAGCTTTGTAGTTCCCCTTGGTCATCTATCTCCACATGTCCCAGGCGGGCACCATTCGACAGTGTTTCCAAAGTCAGCCCACCAAGCCTGGAGGGATACGAACTGGTGCAAGTAACCAAGGCAATGGCTATAACGACGCCGCATGACAGCTGGAGCAGGCACCGCGGGAGTGAGATTCGTTTCATGTTCAGGCTGATCGTGATCCGGCTGCCCTAAACCGGACGCGCTCGGATTTTTCAAGCAACTTTAAAGATGAATGCTTGGCACAGCCGCCCCGAGAACTCACAATCAGGTGATCATGCCTGCCGCCAAGAAAACCTCTGCTCGCCCCAAGCCCACCCGCGAACTCGTTTTTGGCGATCTGTGGGAGTTTGATCCGGCACCGGAGACGGCGGACCCGAAGCTGAAGAAGAAATACGACCTCTTTATCAACGGCCGCTTCGTTCCCGCTCGCTCCGGCAAATACTTCGCGACGATCAATCCGGCCACGGAGGCCAAAATCGCCGACATCG
>CAYMHJ010000309.1:0-7624 GCA_964390165.1 uncultured Prosthecobacter sp.
CACCGTGTCGCTCCAGTCCTCGTCGCGGCCTTTCCAATTGATGCGGCCTTTGGTCACCGTTTGGCGCGGGGAGCCTGCTTTCCAGATTTTTTCCTTGTCGCGGTCGAGCGTGAACTCGGCGGAGAGCGAGGTCGTAAGCTCGGTGCCGTCCGCGAGCTTTGGCGAGAGCACGAGGATGTCGCCCACGCCGCCCTCGATGATCTGCGCCTCGATGCTGGCCATCCAGGTGTCGCTGTAGGCACCGTGCGGGCCGTAGGCGTGGAGGAGGATGCCGTTGTCCTTCGCTTTCTTCTCGCGGGCTCCCCACGTTTTGGTGCCCCATTTGAATTCGATGACGAGATGGTAGTCGCGGTAGTTTTCCTTGGTGGCGACATAGCCGTAGCCGCGTCCGCTGATGTTGAAGGTGCCGTCTTTGGCAAAGGTCCAGATGTCCTTGGGATCATCGTGGAAATCCATCTTGGGATTTACGTGGTGCTCGACCGCGCCGGATTTGATGACCTCCAGAAGGTCCACTTTTTGAGTGACCGGCTGGGCCGATAGGACTGATGCGACGGATAGAACCGAAAGGACAGATGGAAGGAGGCGCATGAGTCCAATACGCGCACCGGACGGCACTCTACTCCACGGAGAGTCTTGAATGCGCGTATTATTCTGCCCGACGCAGCTCAGAGCATCTCGCGAATCTTCGCCGCGATGGCAGGGGCGAGTTTCGCGTGCTCGCTGGCGTCGAGGTGAATGCCATCGACGGCGCTGGTTTGCACGATGTCCTGGCTGTTCAGGTAGGCGCAACTGAGAGCAGCAGCGAGAGCCTCGTAGTAACGCGGGAACTGCTTGCTGCGGGCGATGCCGTTGGGGATCTTCGCGGCGAGATCAGGCAGATGGGAGAGTTCACCAACCTCCGGGGGGCAGACGAGGAGGAGCTTTGGCGGACGGTTGTCCGGTCCGGCATTGCTGGAGAGGATCATGCGCGCGAGGATGCCCGCACCGTTGGCGATCTCGCCGGGCGGGAGATTGTAGAGGCTCTTCAGATCATTGGTGCCGAGCATCAAAACGACGATGTCGATGGGCTTGTGGCTTTCGAGGCAGGCGGGCAGGTAGTCCCTGCCGTTGCGGCAGACATTGAGCGGATCGTCATGCACGGTGGTGCGGCCGTTTTGCCCTTCTTCGATCACGCGAAACTCATCCCCGAGCTGCTGCGCGAGCAAGCTCGTCCAGCGCACCCCGAGCGGATGCCGACGTGGGAAAAGCGCGGTGATGAAGGCGGGATCAAAACCCCAGGTGTTGGAGTCGCCGAAGCAGAGGATGGTGGTCATGAGCGGAAATTTGAAAGCAGAGAGCCGGGGGTAAATCAACCGTGGTTCATTTCTTCTGAGGAGCCGCCTTCTTCTTCGCGTCATTCATCTGCTTTTCCAGCGTCTCGGTTTTCTTTTGGAGCTGCTGGATCTGATCCCAAAGGTTTTTGAGTTCGGCGGGACTGGTGAGGCTGGCTTGCAGGGTCTGCACGGACTTGGCGGAGGCTTCGCGGACGGGATCGTGGAAGGGGCTGACACCCGGCGCGGCGAGCGGCTCCAGCACGGCGAGCGCGCGGGGATCACGCAATGCACCGAGTGACTTCGCTGCGGCAGTGCGCAGCCCTTCACGCGGGTTCGTGAGCTGCTGAACGAGGAAGGCGCGGACATCATCGCTCGCAGGCTGGGACTCTCTTTGCCGGGCGAGAAAGGCGAGCGACTCCAAAGCGGCGGCGTAGTCGCGCGTGCGGAAGTCGAGCGGTGTCTCGCGCAGGCGTTTCAGGATGGCGGGCACGGCGCTGGCATCATCCTGCGCGCGCAAAGCCTGGATGGCGGCGGTGGCGACGGCGTTGTTGAAGGAAGTGGAGGTCAGCGCTTTCACCAGTTCGGCACTGATCGCAGCATCACCTGGACGTGTGCCCCAGCTTTTGATGATGGCGGCGAGGATGAGCGGATTCTTTTCCTGACCGGCATGGGCTTGCAGCGCTTTTTGGCAGTCGGGATGCGGGATGCTGGCGAGTCCCTGCACGACGGCGAGCCGGACACGCGCGTCTTTTTGATCCGCGAGCAGGCTGATCAAAGCGGCACGCGCTGCTGGGGCGGCGATCTTCGAGAGCGCCTTGGCAGACTCGTCCTGGACGGCGTGAAAGGCGTCCGCGCGCACGAGCTTCGTGAGCTTGTCGATGCTGGCCTGATCATCCTTTTTGCCGAGCTGGCGTACGGCAAGCAGACGCCCGACGACATCGCTGGCAAGCTGTTCATCGAGCATCGGACCGGGCGGGGTGAAGTCGATCTTCGCGAGCACGGTGTAGTCGGGATCAATCCTCGCGAGCGTGGGCTGCGCGGGCAGGGCGAAGTAAAAGTCACCCGCCGCTTCATGCACATCCATGGTGAAGCGCAGCGGCTCCTTCTGCCCTTTGATCGTGAAGGCCACGGGCAGCGGCACGCGGAAGAGGCGCACCTGCTCCGTCAGCTTCTGCGTCTGACGCACGCTGATCTTCGCCTGCTTCGTGGCAGCATCCCAGGCGTAGTCGATCTTCAGTTCAGGGAAGCCGCCATGGTAAAGCCACTGGTCGAAGAATTGATCGAAGCTCAGGCCGCTGACCTCCTCGATGACATCGTGCAGGTCGTCCGTGCCGACGATGCCGTTGCGGTGCCGCTCCAGGTAGGTGCGTATGGCTTTGCGATAAAGATCCGCGCCGAGCTGGCTGCGCAGCATGTGGAGAATCCACGCGCCCTTCGGATACACGCGGGTGTCGAACTGCTGCATCGGGTCCTGGTAATCACGCCAGACGGTGGGACGCGTGTCATTTGCGCCGAAGACAGACTCCGCCTCCTCCCAGAGCGAGAACTTCATGGCATCGAGCCCGAGTTTTTCCTGCTCGTAAAGGATCGTGTAATAGCTGGCGAAGCCTTCATTGAGCCAGAGGTGCGACCAGTCACGACAAGTGACGAGATCGCCGAACCACTGATGCGCGGTTTCATGGGCATCGAGCCAACGCAGTGAGCGGAGATTCTCCACGCTCGTATCAAAGAGCATGTCCGATGCCTCAAAGGTGCAGCTCGTGTTCTCCATGCCACCGGCGAGGAAGTCGTGGCAATAGACCTGGAAATACTTGTCCCACGCGAAGGGTACGCCCGTCTCGCGATTGTAGAACTCGATGATCTTCCGCGTGTCCTGGAAGGCGAGTTCAGCCATATGCTTCTGCGAAGGCGGCACGAGCATCGCCAGCGGCAACTCGCCGACCTTGTCCTCCAGCTTTTGGAAGTAACCGGCGGCCAGCGCGATGAGGTAGTTCACATGCGGCTTGTCCTGCTTCCAATGCCAGGCCGTGAGTGCTCCGGCGGGTTGTTTGGAAAGCAGCGCACCGTTTGACACCACCTCCATGTCTGCGGGCACATGACAGATGATCTCGCTGGTGAAGCGCTCGTTCGGGTAATCATAGCACGGGAACCAAAAGCGATGCAAATCCGCCTCGCCCTGCGTCCAGAGCTGCGTGTCACCCGGCTTGTAGCCCATTTCCGGCGTGCGGAAATACAGCCCGTGACGCGGCTCGACACTGTAGCGGATGCTCACGCTGACTTCCGCGTCTGGCGCAATGGGTTTGGCAAAGACGAGCGTCAGCTTCTCCTCACTCACGATCTGATCCGCGAGCTGTGCACCGGTGACGTCGATCTTCGCCAGAGTCAGGCCCACGGCATCAAGCTCCAGCTTTTCCAAAGGCAGGGCGATGGGGCGGAAGGTCATCGTCATCGTGCCCGCGACCGTGCGCTTCGTGAAGTCAGGCGTCACGTCCAGCTTCACATGCTCGATGTCCACCCGCCGGTCGCGTGCATACTTGCGCCCCGCGACGAGCTTCAGCGGCTGCGGCAGCAGATGCTTCGCGCAATGCTCGCAGACATGAGAGTCGAGCGAGTCCGCGAGTGCGGTGGAGGCGAGCAGGGAGAGAAAAAGAAGGCGCTTCATCAGGCGCGCATCTTGTGACAGGCCCGCCCGGCGGATCAACCTTTGTTTGCCACCGCCCCCCAGGCCATGCGCAAACCTCCGAAGACGAAGAGCAGCGGGAACCAGATCGAGTAAAGCGCTGCGCGCGTGTCATGTTTCAGCACCGCTAAATCAGGCTGCGCGGGATTCACAAAGCAGGTCGTCTTCGTGCCGACGAGATAGGGCTCGATCTTCTTCCGCGCCACGTCCTCATGCTGGCTGGGGATGTCCACCCGCTTGATGCGCGTGCCAGTCATCGCCCTGCCCTCGAAGGTGTAGCTGTATTTGATCTGCGCTTTGAAGGCGTGATTCGAATTCGGTGTGGGGCGCTCTTTTTCCAGACGAGAGGAGACGATGAGACAGGGCGTGGGCGTCCACCGCCGCGTCTCCTCGGCACGCTGCCAGGCCGTCCACAGCACCCAGGTGAAGAGCATCCCGGCAAGCGCGAGAGACAGGCCAAGAGCCACCAGCCAGAGGCGGCCTGCTTTGGCAGAGGAGCTATTGTCGTATATCATTCAGAGCGAAGCTTTGACTACGCTACGCGCGTGCTGCATACAAGGAAGTTACGTTTGCTCCAATGGCCCTCGCCTCCGAACTCCCGCTGCCCAACACGCGCCCTCCGCGCTGGCTCGTCAAGCCAGTCGCCGAAGGTGTGGACAGGCTGGCGGAGGAGACCGGACTGCCGCGTGTCCTCTGCGCACTGCTCGCCCAGCGCGGCATCACGGCGCCAGCACAGATTCGTGACTTTCTCGTGCCAAAGCTGGCCATGCTCGGTGACCCCACCGTGCTGCCAGAGATGAGCCTCGCAGTGGAGCGTATCCTCCAGGCGGTGGATCAGAAGCAGCGCGTGGCTCTCTATGGCGATTACGATGTGGATGGAGTCACCTCCATGTCCATCATGTGCCTCACGCTCCGTGCCTATGGCGTGCAGCCGCATCTCTTCCTGCCCTCCCGCATGGACGAGGGCTACGGTCTGAGTCTCGACGGCTTCGCGCGGTTGTTCGAAGAGTTTGGCAAACCCGACCTCCTCCTCGCCCTCGACTGCGGCACCACTTCGATCAAAGAACTCGCCTGGCTGCGCGAACAGGGCGTCGATTGCGTGATCATTGATCACCACGAACTCGCTCCTCAGGGCCGCCCCGAGTGCATCGCGCTGGTGAATCCGAAGCTCGGCAGCACCTACCACTACTTCTGCACTGCTGGGCTCGTCTTCAAAGTCGCCCACGCGCTGCTGAAAGCCCGCCGCCTGCCCGAGTTTGATCTCAAAAACATGCTGGACCTCGTGGCACTCGGCACCGTGGCCGATCTCGTGCCGCTCGTGGATGAAAACCGCCTCCTCGTGCGTCGTGGTCTCGAAGCCCTGGCTCAGACCGAGCGCATCGGCATTCGCGCTTTGAAGGAGACTGCGGGGGTCGATAGCTTCATCCAGACCCATCACGTCAGCTTCCGTCTCGGGCCGCGCCTGAATGCCGCGGGCCGTCTCGACACCGCCTTCACCTCGCTGCAGCTCCTCCTCGCTGAAGATCCACTCGTAGCAGCGGAATACGCCGCCCTGCTGGAAAGCCACAACCGCGACCGCCAGGCCGTGGAGCTGAACGTGTACATTGAAGCCGAACAAATGTTGATGGCCATGGGCGATCTCGACCAGCATCACGCCATTGTGCTCGGTTCGCGGAACTGGCACCCCGGCGTCGTCGGCATCGTCGCCTCCCGCCTCTCGCGGATCGCGAACCGGCCCACCATCCTCTTTTCCTTCGATGAAAACGGCATGGGCAAGGGCAGCGGACGCAGCATTCCCGGCTTCTCCCTCGTCGAAGCGATCGACATCTGCCGCGAGCACATCGTGCGTGGCGGCGGCCACGCCATGGCCGCTGGCGTCTCCGTCAGCGAGGACAAGCTCGACGTCTTCCGCGCCGCCTTCTGCGAAGCCGCCCGCAAGGCTCTCACGGATGAAGCCCTCTCTGCCGTGCTCGAGATGGATGCCGAGATCCGCTTCTCCGACCTCACTCACGACTTCCTCCAGAACTTCCGTTTAATGGAGCCCTTCGGCCAGCAAAACAGCGAGCCCGTCTTCCTCTGCCGCCGCGTGACGCCACGTCTCCCAGGACGAACGATGAAGGACAAGCACCTGCGCGTCATGCTCACCCAGGACGGCGTCAGCATGGAAGCCCGCTGGTTTAACGCCCCGCTGCAAAACCTCCCCAAAGCGCCCTGGGACATCGCCATGCGCGTGCAAAGAAACGTCTGGCGCGGAGACGAGCAGTGGCAGCTCACGCTCGATGCCGTGCGTAGCTCGGAATAGCCGGAAGCCATGCTTCAGTTCGTCGTCACCGTCGAAGGATACCTTCTCCACGAAGGCGTGGCGGAATCAGCTTCGGAAAAGAAAATTCAGGCCGCAACCGGCGGCGGAGAACTCATGCGATTGCTCGCCGCCGACCTGCATTTAGTCGAACTTGATGCTCCATGGCGATGGCTGCGAGAGTGGGCGCAGCGACTGTTCACGCGGCTTTGCCAGACGAAAAGCACCGAGCAGCTTCCAGTGCCCTCCTTGGAGGAACGCGCGGCCTTTCTCGCGACGATGCCACCCTTCATCGGCGCGGAGCATGTCACGCCGGAGGTGCTGGAGCGATGGTGGAATGATCTCGCGACGCACATCGGCCAACTCGCCACGCAAGGTGTCGAGGCCTGGCTGCGCGAGGAATGCCCGGCGTGGCATGTGGTCGGTCGCGTGAGCTTTCACCTCGCGGAGAACAAGACGGACACGCAGCGGCCTTTTGCCTTCCTGGCGACGTTCACGGAGAAACTCAGCGCCACCGGCCAGCCGCAGCATCTGCCGCTGGCGCGGGCGCTGCAGCTTTATGCCGGGCAGAAGGATCAGACGGCGCTGAATGCGCTGCTGGAGCCGGTGAGGCTCGCCGCGGATAAATCGAAGCTGCTGCGCGAGTGGCTCGAATCAAAGCGACTCTTCCAACCGATGGCGATGTCGCCGCAGGAGGCCTATCGCGTGCTGCGCGAGACGTCCGTGTTTCAAGAATGCGGCATCATCATGAAGCTGCCAGATTGGTGGAAGGCCGGCAAGAGCTCGCGTCCCACCGTCGCGGTGACCATTGATGCGCCGAAGAAGACCTCCCTGCATGCCGGCACTCTGCTGAGCTTCAAGATCGAGCAGAGCCTCGATGGTGAGCCGCTGACGCCCGCGGAGCTGGAAAAGCTGCTCAGTGCCGACACCGGGCTCGTTTCGCTGCGTGGGAAGTGGGTCGAGGTCGATGGCGAAAAGTTGCAGCAGGTCATGGCGCACTGGAAGCGCGTGCAAAACGCCACCGGCGAGGGCGGCATCGGCTTTCTCGACGGCATGCGACTCCTCGCGGGCTTTGGCGAGGCCAAAACGGCTGCGGAGGGCGAAGTGGCCGAATTCGTGCCCGAATGGAGCACCGTCATCGCCGGCGAAAAACTCGCCGAAGTGCTTCAAAAGCTCCAAAACCCCGAAGAAGCCTCTCCGCCCGATAATCTGCGTGCGACACTGCGCCCCTATCAGCGCCAAGGTTTCGCGTGGTTGAAGTTCATGACGCAATTGGGCCTCGGTGCGTGTTTGGCGGATGACATGGGCCTCGGGAAGACGGTGCAGGTGATC
>CAYMHJ010000310.1:0-7538 GCA_964390165.1 uncultured Prosthecobacter sp.
ATGGCCGCAGCAACTACGCCGAATACCTCCTCGGCGGCAATCCCAACGCCGGCAGTGACGAACCTCTCGCCGCCGCCCGCACCGGAAACAACCTCACCCTCACCTTCCGCCGCCCCAAAGGCATCCCCGAGCAGGCCCGCATCGAAGTCTCCAGCAACCTCTCAAGCTGGACCACCGTCCCCGGCTGGGAAACCGCCTCCGTCATCACCGACGAAGGCGATTACCAGCGCATCGACTACACCCTCACGATCACCTTGGACGGGAAGTTTTACCGCGTGGTGTTCCAATAATGTAATCCAGGGCTTCAGCCCGCCAAACGTCACGCTGGGTGACTCGTCAACGCTTCACCCCGCCGCATCTTTTTGACCAATAGCTCTTTGATCCACACCACCATCACCACCTAAAGCCATGAGCCGAAACAACCGCCGTCGTCCCAGCCTGCGCAATCGCGGAGGCGTCCCCTTCCTCATCCTCAAAGGTCATTTCATCGTCCGGCAAAACCAGATGCCAGATGGTGATACCCTCGCCTTTGCCGCTGCTCGTGACTTCGATGCAGGTCCCGTCAAAACCAATGTCCCGGTGGACGATAGCGGTGACACCAGTGTGAACATCCGTCTCCAGTCGATTGATGCGCCGGAAAAAACGCAGCCCCTCGGTGCATCTTGTCGGGATGCCTTGCTCACGCAGTTCGGCTTCGATCCCCAGGCACTCGGACTTTCTGACACCGACTTCAAGGCCAACGGCGGCCCGCATTTGAAGGAAGGCTGGCTCGCCACCCACGGGATGGATGGAAACCGCCGCCCGCTTGGCTACCTCTTCGCCAAAGACCCCGGCTTCAACCACGGCGAAATCGTCTCAGCCGCAGACGTGGGAACAATCTTGGATCGTTCCGCCAACTACGAGCAAGCCGCCAAGGGCTGGTCATACCCCGCCTTTTACGAAAACACCGATGAATCCCATGCTGCGCAATTTCAGGCTGTGAGCGAAAAAGCACGCGATGCGCAGCTTGGGGTTTGGGAGCACGACGCCACGACCACCGGCTTCATCCCCACCAAGGCGGAAACCGACAAGGATGGCAGCCTGGTTTATCCCAAATTCTACCGCCGCATCTTGGACTGGCCGCGCCAGACGGCCGATGCCGGTGCCTTCATCCAGTGGCTTCGCCAGCAAAACGACGGCCGCAAACTTGTCGCCGGTGCCCAGGCCTCGCCAGTGCCGCTGTGGGAGCTTTTTGAGGAACTGGATGACCAAACCGTGGTGGTTCCTTACGACGTGACACGCCTTTGGTTCAGCGAATAAGCCATGCAAAAGCTCGTCACCATCTATCTCGACAACATGGCCTACGAAGGCTCCACCATGTTCAAAGGCCACGCCGCCAGGCATGGCCACGTCGAAGAGCATCTGAAGGCCGAACTCGCCGAAGGCTGGTGGATCGTCTCCACCACCGCCTTCGGCGGCTCAGCCGATGGCTACACCGCCCGCGGCTGGCTCGCCGTCGTGCTGGAGAAGAACAGCGAAGCCGTTTAAAAGGTGGTGCCGCCGTCCCGGCTGCGTCAGACGCGAGTCCAGAGGACTCAACCACCTCACCAAGCCTTTGGAAAGCCTGCCAGGGCCAGCAGAAGCCAGTCAAGACGCGAACGCAAAAGCGTGAGACAGACACTCCTGTCTGTCCGCAGCCGGTTCCCATGCCTGGGGATGCTCGTGCAGACAGGAGTGTCTGCATCACGACCTGCGGACTTTTGTCGCCCGCGTCAGTCAAAGGCCTCACCCTGCCCGAGCAGGCATCCCTCTTCCAAATGAAAGTCCCCTCCCGGCTCCAGCCGGAGCCCCTCTTTCATCCCGCAGCCCCCTTCCAACTCGGCCAGGATGGGGTCTGTGGGTCGAAATGGCGACAAATTGGCGCAAATTGATGGTTTTTGAGAAAATCGATTCAGTTTGTCGGCAACGGTCAATTCCAAGCAGAAGGAAGAAAAATCCTCCCTCCCAGCCGGATTCGATGGCGGGGCGTTGCTGCTTTCCGAGTTGCCTTTGATGGCAGTTTTCTGCCAGACTCCACGCCGTCATGCTCCAGATCGCCGACCGTCGTTTTCAGCTCCTCACGCCCTTCAGCGGGCTCGGGGTTCGTTTAGCCCCGAATGCCGTGGCGCATAAGCAGCAGACCTGGTGGCTGAACACCTGCTGGTTGCCGGAGGACGATGACCGCGCCCACCCGCCCTGGCGCGGGCCGGAGATGTGGCGGCTGGGGATGATGCATCTGGGGATCAAGGTCAGCCACTGGCATGAGCTGGAGCGGTTCGAGGTGCCGGAGGATGATTTGCCCATCGTGGCCCTGAGCGGCAGCGTGCAAAACATCGCCAGCTACAGCAGTCAACATCATGACGCGCTGAGCTTCGCTTTGGACACCTTCCGTTTCACGGGCCGTGCCGGTTACAGCCTCATTTTGGAGATGGAGGGAGAGGTTTTCCCCCAGGAGAAACCAGGCGAGGAGGACCTGTGCGGAGATTTCAGCCTGCGCGTGGAGATTCCCTTCCACGAGGTCCATGTGGCCGTCCCACTGAATGCCGCCGACCCGCTGGCCGCTGCCGTCGGCATCGCCCGTCGCGAGATCGGCCTCAGCGCCCACGCCCGGCATCATATTCGCCTCTTTGATCCCGAAGTTCCCGTCTGGAAACCCGTGGAAAACAGCCACCACACCGTCCTGCTGGAGACGCCCTGGCACGGGTAAATTCGGGCAGGACAGCGCGTGCCGGAGGCACCGGAGAGCATAGCCGGTGGTGGAGGGAACCCGCGCAGCGTGGTGACTAGAACCACCGGATTGCCATCACGCCACGTTCTCTATCCCGCCGCGCCCTGGAGGGGAGCGAGAAGGAGACGCATGTCTCACCGCTCACCATGCCATAGCGTCAGCCACGCTTCTCGCGCCCCTGCCCGGGGCGCGGCGATGAACGGGCGGGCGCAGGGGCGGGGCGTGAGTCCGGTGGTTGCGCCACCGGCTATCTTCTCTCAAGCTTCCGGCCTGAAGGAGGCTGCTGCTGGCTTCCAGCAGGCCTGCGGCGGAAACATCATACCAGGGGTGTTCCGGCGGCGTGCTGGTTATCGTCAACCCAGCATCGTCTGAAACTCTCCCTGTCTCACATAGCGATAAGATTGTGGAGGGGAAAATCCTCCTTTCCTGCGGCGAAGTGTCTTCAGCTCCGTAGCGGTCTCGAATTGCCAACTGCGTTTGATCTGGATGCCGTAGGCCAGATCACAGCCAGAAAAGTAGGTCATGAAAACTTCTCGGCTCACACGCGCTTTGGTCATCCAATCTGCACAGACCAATGCAGGCGGCCCCTCCATGATTCCCCCGACTTCAAACCCTCCCACCAGAGCCATTCGAGGTCCTGAGACATAGACCAAAACCAGATCACCCTTCACAACCTTGGGGCAGCGGCGGCGGAGTTCGATGGTCTTGGTTCCCTCGAAAATGAGGTCCGCATACTGCGGTTTGATGGACATGAGGACGGCGCGTTGGGTCATGGTTTCGTCTGGAATGCTTGGTGGTAGATTCGTTCAAAGGTGTCGTGCGGCACGAGACGCGGCCCCATGTAGGGATCTGGAATGCCGAGTGATCTGAGAGTAGCAACACCTACGGGCCGTGGGAACAACTCGGTATGGGAAAATCGAAGGGCCATCAACTCGGCCTCTTTGTTGTTTTTGGCCGTCGCCATCAGATCACGCCATTCATAAACGCCGAGCCTTCGAAAGCGCCCGAACAATGATTTGGCTGGCCCGCGCACGACTTCACGCAGACGAGAAGTTGCCTTCACCTCCATCGAGCCGAGTCCCTCGACTCCCTCGCTCACATACCAAAGTATGTGAGCAGGCGTATCGATACTCATCTTCGACGCGCTGTAGTAAACGCCTTCGACGCCGAGGTGTAGCTCTTCCTTGATACCTGACACGACGGGGAGCCGCTGTGATGCCAGCTCAGTGTCGAAGAAGTGTTCGGCCCACTGGGCCTGAATCGGAACCAAGTAACACTTCATCTGGTCGGCCCGCAATTTGCCAGGCCACATGATGGTGCCGAGTTGGTCCATGTCAGTCATTGCGACATTATTCCCGGTATTGATTCCAAGGCCATTGAGGTGAGCCATCGCATGGGCAATTCCCCAAAAACCATGCATTAATGGCTTGATCCAACCTTCCTTGGTGTTGGCGAAGCCGAGCTCATCGAGGGCCGACATCACTTGGGGAGTGAGGCCAGGGTCGCTCACACGGATGCACACGACACCGCTGCGTGCGGAGTCGCTGACGAGTTTCATGAGCAGATGGCGGCCAACCGTTGGCGAAAGCCCCAAGGCACCAATCCGCAAGAGTTTAATGGAAACCGTTGAAGGCGTCTCTTGCTTGGATGCCAAGAGTGCTGCCATCCTGCCCTGCGCGTCGGTGGCTGCTTGGAGAGAGCAGCCTTGGGTATCTGAGAGGCACGTCTCCAGTAGATGGCGAAACTCACCGAGCTTTTCGCGGGGGTGTACTCGAAAAGCATTCACCGCATCTTCGATCAGCGGCGGCGATAGCCGATTGACCGATACACTCGAAGCGCCGAGACGAATGGGTTGATACTCTTGCTCACGCTCGATGGCATCGAGGTTCAATACCAACTCGACGGGTGTCAGGACATGCACGTCATACTTGGACAGAATTTCCGGTCCTCTGGCAAGAATGCCTTCATCACGAGTGACAAAATATCGAACGCCAGCGACAATCGTGTAGGCGAGGTGCCTGATGTCGGAGCGATCACGCTCATTTCGTGGACCAGCGGGTGCGTAAAGCTGTTTCAACTCCGAGTCCTTCTTGTCCACCTCAATCGCCGCCCCCCTGAGTTCGCGAAATGAAGGAACCTTTGCTTTGCTAGCGTGACGCATCACGGGGTCACCGCAACGGTCGATGTCGTTGTATATCTCGGGGGTAACAGCGAGTTCAACAATGTCATCCAGCCAAGGTTCAGTCAGCGCACCTGAGATTTCAGCTTTGGCTCTGCCCGGCCAGAACAGATCGAAGAACACGTTGGCATCAATCGCCACGACGGTTTTCGTTGAAGAAATCGCCGAAAGGAGATCCGTGGGATTGTGATCGAGGTGCCATATGACGAGTTCGGCGCAGTCCTCACCTCTGCCGATGGCGGAACCTTTGGCGACAAAGCCCACTTTTGGCCAGAGCCGATGAGCCTCGAAATCTCGCCGACACTTGAGTTTGATTCCGTCGAGGTGCGCGGTGATTCGCTTCAACTCGGTCAGAAGCTTAGTTGCTATCCCGGACTGGCGGACAGCCACCTTTACACACAAGTGAGCGATGATGGCCGTGCGATCAGTGACTCGATACATCACATATCCAGCCAGCGCTCCGGTTTGATCATAGGCGACCAATACCCGCTGCTTTGCAATGCTCTCCTCGAAGGCTCCTCTCGGCATGAATCCAAGAGTGCCCGACTGCGAACGATAGAGCGCAAACAACTCGTCGCACCGCCCAACGTCATGCAGGCAGTGGACAGTAATAGGCATGAGAAGGCTGGAGAGGTGATCGAGTCTTGGGCACTTCACGCAGGCTTCCCATCCTTGATGAATTTGTCGGTGCGGATGACGGAACTGATGGTGTTCGGTAGTCGGCGGTTTGGCATAGTGCTAAGGATTCTGAGGACCCGCCCGCCTTTTGTCGAGAGGAGAATGGGCAAATGTAACAAACCTGTCCTGCGGCCATTCTTCGATCTTCCAGGCCCCTGCCATCACCAAGCCTTCGGAAATCCTGCCAGAGCAAGAAGAAGCAACGATAGGATCAGCACGATGATGCCAACGAGCCGTGTGATTCGGATCGCTCGCGGTGTTGGCACGCTTTGATCCTCCCACCAGTCGCGATCCCGGCTTTCGAGCGAAAATTGAGGAGCCACGGCGGCGATCAGCGCCACCAGTGCCGCGCCCCAAAGCCATTCAGGCGCAATGAAGTCGATGATCAGAGCAAAGTTCATGGATGGCATGTGGCTGGTGCTGCTGGCGAAAGAGCGGCCATGCTACGCCAGCAGCTCCGTGACGACCTTCGGCCCTTCCTCAACACCGGTGAGGCGGTAGTCGAGGCCGGCGTAGCGGTAGGTGAACTTGTGGTGATCGAAGCCGAGCAGGTGCAGGATGGTGGCGTGGAGATCGCGGATGTGGACGGGCTTTTCGGCGGCGGCGAAGCCGAACTCATCGGTGGCACCGTGGATGTGACCGCGCTTCACGCCGCCTCCGGCGAGCCAGGTGGTGAAACCGTAGGGGTTGTGATCGCGACCACGTTGTTTGCCCGCGTTGAGGCCGGGTGTGGGCAGTTCGACGACGGGAGTGCGACCAAACTCGCCACCCCAGATGACGAGTGTTTCATCGAAGAGGCCGCGTTGCTTCAAATCGGTGAGCAAGGCGGCGATGGGCTGGTCCACCTTGGCGGCGAGCGTTTTGTGGTCGAGCACCTCGTCATGATGATCCCAGGGCTGGCCGTCGCCGGTCCAGAGCTGGAGGAAACGCACGCCGCGCTCGAGCAATCGACGCGCGATGAGGCACTGCCGGGCAAAGGAACCCTCCGGGCCGGGCTTCACGCCATACATTTGACGCACGGCCTCCGGCTCCTTCGTGATGTCAAAGGCATCGCTGGCCTCCATCTGCATGCGGTAGGCGAGTTCGAAGCTCTGAATGCGGGCTTCGAGCTGGGAATCCTTCTGCCGCTCGGCGAGATGGCGTTGGTTGAAGGCCAGCAGCAAGTCGAGCTGCTCGCGCTGGCGTTTGCTGTTGAGCGAGCCGTTGCGGACGAACTCGACGAGCTTGTCCACGCTCTCGTGGTCGGTGTTGACGTAGGCTCCTTGAAAAGCGCTGGGGAGAAAGCCGGCCTGCCAGTTCTTCGTGCGGCGGATGGGCATGCCACCGGGGCACATGGCGATGTAGCCGGGCAGGTTTTGATTCATGGAGCCGAGCCCGTAGGTGATCCAGGAGCCGAGGCTGGGACGATTGAGCCGCGCCTCGCCGCAGTTGAGCAAGCCGAGCGATGGCTCGTGATTTGGCACGTCCGTGTGCATCGAGCGGATGATGCAGAGATCGTCGGCATGCTGCGCGGTCTTCGCGAACAACTCGCTGATCTCGATGCCGCTTTGGCCATGCTTTTGAAACGCATACGGCGACTTCAATCCTGCGCCGGTGGGACGCTCCGTCTTCAACTGCGAGGGAATCGGCTTGCCGTCGTATTTGTCGAGCGAAGGCTTCGGATCAAAGGTGTCCACATGCGATGGCCCGCCGTTCATGAACAGATGCACCACACGTTTCGCCTTGGCAGGCAGCGGCGGCTGGCGAGCAGCGAGCGGGTTGAGCGAGATGGAAGAGGTTTCCGCGAGCAGATCGCCCAGACCGAGGCTGCCAAAGCCCATGCCAATGCGGGCGAGCATGTCGCGGCGGGTGAGGGAAAAGGCTGACGACATAAGCGAGAGGTGGCGGTGAAGGTTAATCAGCAAACTGGAACTCATTGCCGATGAGCAGCACCTG
>CAYMHJ010000311.1:0-7452 GCA_964390165.1 uncultured Prosthecobacter sp.
CACTCGCACCATGCAGACTGAACAATGAAAGGCGTCACGGAAATTTTCATCTCCAAGGAAAAGCTGGCCATCTTTTGGTTTCTGGCCGCAGTCTCCTGTCTTGGAGCCACAGGCTGGCATCTGCACAATCTGGCCACCACCAGCCGTGGTAGCATTCTTTATGTGCCCATCGACCAGTCCTTCTTCTACCTCGACCGCACCCAGTCTACGGAGACGCTGAACCAGCTTCTGGACTACCATGCACGTCATGCTCTGGAGACGTATCTCAATCGCGGCCCGCGCGGACCTCTGAATGCGGAAAGGCTCGGCCTGCTCTTCCATGAGCAGGGCCTGGCTGATGTGGAGGCGGATGTTCAGGAAACGCGCTTCGATTTTAAAAACCTCGAGATCCACCAGATGACTGAGATCGGCGAGGTGCAGATGGAGATCGACAATGACCTCAGCGCCGTCACCGTTCTCCGCGGGCAGGTCATCCGTGTCAGTGTCGAGCCTGTCACCAAGGAGACTGTCACCCAGTCCTTCGCTCTTCAGGCGGAGATGCACTGGGAGCGCAATCCCAATCTTCGTTATGCACGCCGCTTCGCCTGGGTGTGCAACCGGGTCATCTATGACCTCAAGGAAATGTCCAGCAGCGAAGAATCGGATAACTGACGCACTTCCCCATCCTTCACATGCCCGCCTCACCTCCACGCCGCCGTGCCATCGATACCCTCGTCGCCAGGGACCACACTGCTGTGTTTTGGTTCGTCGTCGCCATCCTCGTCGCCGGAGTTTGCGCCTGGTATGCAGATCTCATGTCACGGGTCTATGCTCAGCGTCCGCCATTTGTGGTTATGGACACCGCAGGTGCCTACTACATCCCGCCAGGCATTTCCTACCGGGACATGAACGCCATGCACTTTCAGCTCACGGAGATGGCTCTGGAGACCATTCTCGAGCGTGACAAGAGCGGCTTTCTTTACCCGGAACGGCTGCCCAAGCTCTTCACCAAGCCCGCTCAGGACAAGCTCTTCGTCCACTTCCGTTCCGAGTCTGACTACTTCCTCTCTCAAAACGCCACTCAGACCTTCCAGATCGAAAAACTGTACTACGTGGACCGCAAGACCAAGGCTCTGGCCACTGAGGCCACTGGCATCGCGCGCCGTGTCAGCTTCCTCGAAGGTAGCCGCCAGGAGCGCACCTACCGTTTCAAAATCACCCTCGGCTGGAGGTTGAACGAGTCCATGCTCTCAAACAAAGCCTACCCATCTGTCATTTCGGACATCGCTTTCAAAGAGTTCGCCCGTCTCGATGAGATCGAGACCGCCCAGGCTGAAGCTGCTGTAGCCGAGGCTGAGGCTCTCCGCGCGACTGAGGCCGAAGTTACCGCCGCCAAAGCCAGAGCCAGGGCTGACGAGGCCGCCGCCGCAAAAGCCGAAGCAGTCGAAGCCATCCGCAAAGCTACCCAACAATGATCTCCCGCCCTCCATTTCCATCCCTGGCGCGGTTTCTCCTCGCCATCATCTTCTGGGGTGTCCTGCCTGTCATCGCGCTGGCCCAGGTCCAGAGCGGACGTGAACTCGTTCGCCTGCCAGCTTCCCAGGCCATCCACGACATCGCCATCAACGGCAGCGTCGCCACCACCATCACCTTTCCTGAGAAAATCACTCTGCTCACGGGTTACGGCCTCGTGACTGAACCCACTGCGGCGAGTCAACTCAGCACCAGTGCGAATTCCGTTGCCGTAGTTCATTATGAAAACGTCCTGGCTGACACCCTTGTGGTTCGCCTGATCAAGGCCGGAGAGCCCTGCCATGCCACCATCCGCACCGCAAGCGCCCTTTACCTCATGCGCTTCACCCCTTCGGAATCAGCGAACCTCGCCGTCATCGTTCCACCTCCGGCCCCACCCACCGCCGCCAGTGAGGTCGGCCCTGAGGTCGTGGCGCAGAAGCGGCTCAAATTCTCCTCTGATGAACTCGTCGGCATGCTCGGCAAGGCCAGGAATCGCAAGGCTCTCCAGCCTCTCAACCCCGGCCTCTACTCCGGCTGGCTGGAGCGCAACGGCCTGGAGATGACCTCTATCAAGGGGCAGCTTTCCTCCACCATCTACGAAATCCAGCGTCACCCTGACAAAGACCTCACCGTCTTCCGCTGCTGGATCGTCAACCAAGGCACTGACCTCTTCGAATATGAGCCCAACGCCGTGAAAATCCGTGTCGGTGAGCGCAGCTATGATGCCCAGCTCGTCGATGCCGCGCCTGAAGTCCGCGCAGGCCAGACCATCCCTCTGGATCTTGTTTTGCAGGGCGGCCCCGGTGGTGCCCGTGAAGGCATCTCCATCAATCAGGACTTCCGCATCGAACTGCCCGAGCCCGGACGCCGTGACATCATCGACCCCACCCTCTTTGGCGATACGCTCGCCGAAGGCAAATAACCGCCAGACGAGAACGCCATGATGAAGCACCTCCAAAAGTCTGCCGTTCAGATGATGCTGCTGCTTGCCGTCATCGGCATCGCCGGCGGCGTCTTTTACTTCACCCGCCAGCGTGGTGTGGTCTCTGCCAATAAAGCCGCTCCACCGGCGGCCGGGGCCAAACCGGCGGCGGCGACCTCCACCATCGTCGCTGAGGAGCGGAAGGTGGATCTTGCTGACAAACGAGTCGCCCAGATCGGCGGAAGCCAGGTCCAGCAGCTCGTCGTCCAGAAGCGCAAGCCACCGGCACCCACGATCATCAATACCGGCCCCGCTGCCAACAGCAAGCCACCCAAGCCGCCGCCGTTTCCCAAGCTCGTCCACATAACCAACACAGCTCCTGAGCCCTACAAGGACGAGGAGCCGAAGATATTCGCACCACGCGGGCTTTTGATCAAAGCAGCCCTCGTCCTCACCGTGGACTCCTCTTCACTCGAAACGCCTGTGCTGGCCCTCGTGACTGAAGACGTCTATTGGAATCAGAAGCTCATCGTCCCCGCAGGTACTCAGGTTCAGGCAAAGGCTGCCCAGGGCCGCACCCGCGACCGCATTGAGGTCAAAGGCTCCTACACCTTCATCTGGGCTGATGGGCGCGAGTACAACATCTCCTGTGTGGCCCTCGATCATGATCGCGCAGAAGACGGCACCTTTGGCATCACCGACGGTTCCGCAGGCATCCGCGGGCAGATCATCAAAAATGACCAGTATGCCGAACTGAAAATCCTGATGGCCGAGGCACTCCAGGGCATCATGAACAACAGCCAGAGCCAGTTTCAGACCATCTACGGCAACGCGCCTCAGAACAACAGCCGCAACGCAGCCCTCGGCGGAGGTGGCCAGGCAGCCAGCGCCTATTCCGAACTCCTCACCAACAAGCTCGACAAGGATCTCGACTTCGTCCGTGTCTCCGCCGGAACGCACTTTTACATTTACACCCTCGCCGTCTTTGAGCCTGAGCTGGCCAGCATCGCCGGGCTGAAGCAGGGCGGGCGTGATGTCTCTAGCTGGCAGCTCAACCAGGAAGCCTATCAGCGCGCCACGGCCCAGGCGGCTCCCGCTCAGCCGACGACGAACGTCGCCGATGCCACTCGCCAGGCCGAGGAGGAAAAACGCGCAGCAGACCGTGCCGCGCGAGTCAGCGCCCTCCTCAGCGGCACCGCCACATCCATAAGTTCCGACAGCGCAGTTGACAGCGCTGAGTCACCCACTCCCACCAGCAGCAACCCATGATCCCGCGTCCTCCATACTGGCTCACCGCCGTCGCCGGCCTGCTCCTCATCACCTCCTGTAAATCCAGCAAGGAGGATACGAATGAAGACCCTCTCGCCTTCCCTGGAGAAGCAGAGGAGACCGCCTACATCCCCACTTACTCGAAGAATGTGCTCGCAGGCTGGCCGAAAGGCCGTGCCCTCGATCCCACAGACATCTCGCGTGTGCGACTCGGAGAGCAGGTCCACGCCTACCATGTGGGGCGTCTCCCCAGTCATGACCGCCAGGAGATGCACGAGGCCCACACCGTCTATCGCCTCGAACAAAACGCCAAATGGGACACTCGCCTCCCCGCCACACCCATGGACTCCCGCGGCGTTGTGCTCGGCGTCATCGATCCTGCGCGCAATGAAGTCCCGAAGACTGTGCTCATCGAGCAGGAGCGCCAGTCTCTCCTGGCTAAAAGCCGCCAGCTCGAGCTCACCATGACCCGCCTCACCAGCCTCCAGGCGGACCTCGAAAAACGTCTCTCCAAGATCGATGAAGTCCAGCAGTCCAACGCCACCCTCCAGCAGGAACTCCAGGCCAACCTCCAGGCCCGTGCGGCCGCTGAAGAAAGCCTCAAGCAGGCCAGGGCTCGCATTGAAGAACTCGAAGATGCAGAGCGCTTCCGCCTGAAGACATCCTCCCAGGGGCTCATCCTCCCCAAAAAGAAGTAAGCACCAGGCTTTCTCCCTCCCCTCATGCCCGATCTCGCCCACATCCAGGGCCTCCGCCCCTTCCTCGATGAACGCATCATCGGGCAGGAGCACGTCATCCCCAGGGTCGTCCCCATCGTCCAAAACGGCGAGCTCGGGCTCGCCGATCCCAAGCGGCCCAAAGGCACCTTTCTTTTCCTCGGCCCCACCGGGGTCGGTAAAACGGAGATCACCCTCCTCGTCACCGAATACATCTACCAAGACGTGCAGAAGCACTGCATCCGGCTCGACATGTCCGAGTATCAAAACCAGGAGTCCCTCGGCCTCCTCCTCGGACGCGATAACACCTCGCGTGGCAACCTTGGCCGTTTTTATGACCGCTCCGAAGGCCGCGGCGTCATCCTCTTTGACGAGATCGAAAAAGCCCACCCGCGAGTGCTCGACATCTTCCTTCAAGTGCTGGATGCCGGACGCATCACCGTCGCCAATGGCGACACCCTGAATCTTTGCGACTTCTACATCGTCGCCACCTCCAACATCGGTGCCGACGCCCTTATGGAGCTGCGAAACAGCCCCATGGCCACCGTCGAGCGCTTCATTGAAGACCTCGCCGCCGCCGAACTCCGCCCCGAAGTGCTCGCCCGCTTCAACGTCCGCTGCGTCTTCCAAAAGCTCGGCTTCAATGCCCAGAAAAAGATCGCCGAAATCATGCTCGGCAAAGAGCTGAAAAACCTCGCATCCAAAGGCTACCAGCTCACCGCAGGCACAGGTGTGCTGGAACTGCTCGTTTCTCAGGGAGTCGAGCCCCGGCTCGGCGTCCGCCGCATGAGAGCCACCGCCGAGACAGCCTGCCGCCATGCCGTTCGTGAAGCCCTGCTCGCAGGCCGCCCCACTTCGGGAACCCTCATCGCTGAAAATGGTCACCTGGTCATCCATCCGTGACAAGGCCCACGCCTTCTGCCACCGCTGGAAAGCCGAGATCCAGATCTACGGCATCGGTCTCGTTTTGACCTTCAGCGGGCTCGTCACCGGACGGGAAAAAGCCGCCGGCATCGTCTTCGGCATCATGATTCTCTACGATCTCATGCGCCGCTTTGGCGAGCCCTACCGCGCTCTGGGAGAGCAGGAGTTTGCGCGTCGGCAGCAGGCCCGGCAGCAGTGGTGGCGTGAGCAGACCGAAGACCTGATCGGGCGCTTCGTCGTCCAGTCCCCTCCGCCCACGCCTCCATCCCCAGCCTCCACAAGACTCATACCGGCACCCTCCAGTTCTGGGGAGGATCCCCCCGAGAGTCCTGCTAGCATACTGCCTGAAACGGACAGACCACCCACCCTGCCTCCGACTCCTGTTGTCACACATCCGACCTGACCGGCTAGCATAGTTCTGTCTGCCTCCCCGCCCACCGCACATGATGGCCCGCACCCTTCTCCTCCTCCTACTGCTGTTCACCGCCGCCTCCTGCCAGAGCGGCAAAGATGAGCCTGGACTCCTGCTCGATCACGATGTCATCCCCGTGGGCAGCAGCATCGAATTCTGGATCTACACCGACGCCGATGGCGAGGACGATGAAGAGGATGTCTGGCATAAATCCAACATCCACATCCGCAATCTTCCCCGGCCCATGACTGGAGCCGAAGCCCGCATCTGGGCGGGAGGAGTCGGCCAGCGGGATGCCGACAATGAATGGACGCATTATTACGTCTTGGTCACTCATCCGGGGCCGGAGAAGAAGACCTTCCGCAGCCCCGTCACATCTCGCACCATTGGTTACGATCGCACTGCGCGTCTCCAAACCCCACGCTAAGCCAGCCATTTCTTAACCCCTTTCCCATCGCACATCATGTCTGACAATGTCGTCAAAGTCGCCGCCGAAGAGCTCAAAAAATGGCTCGATGTCCTCCAGCAGCTCATCAAGGAAAAGCAGGCCCAGGATGCCAAGCTGGCTGCCAAACTGGACAAGGCCGAGATGCGCCAGCTCCAGGAAACGCGTCATGAGCAGATGATGGCCAAATTTGACAAGCTGGCCGCTAACGGCGGCGATGTGAATGATCTCAAAAAAGCCGTCGAAGAAGCTCAGAAGGAGGTCCTGGCACTGCGCAAGCAGCTCGAAGGGCCGGATGCCAAGCTTGATGGCCCGGATCTCAGGCACGATGAGACCAAGCCCAAGTTAGCGCAACAGCGGAAAACTGGCACAGATGCCGGACTCACCAAAGATGATGCAGGAAAGTGGAAGAATGCAGCCCCTTCTCAAAAGGTGAATGTTCCGAAGCTCAACGTGAACAAGCTCTAATAAAACATGACGGCCTCGCAGAGATGAGTGTCCATGGCTTATGCTTTAGCTCCTTTTCCCGGCCCCGCTGTAACGCAGCGCCCTGAAGAGGCTCCTCGAATTTTGAATGGCGAGGATGGGGGGCAGGGCACCGAAACATTGACTCGGCGCTACTAGCGGCCAGCAGAGTCGTCCACATCGAGTTTTACGCTTGGAAAGCCCCTCTGCCTTCTGCTACTCATGAGGCATGCCCGCACTCGCCCAGCTCGACCATTTGATCACTCTCCTGGACGATGAGTCCCCCGTGGTGCAGGAGGCCCTGCAGCGCGAGTTTACCAATATGCGGCGTGATCTGCCCGAGCGCCTGAAAACACTGCAGCGCCAGCTCACATTGGATGAGGAGCGCCATGTCGGGCAGCTGCTCGAACCTGCGCGCAAAGCTGAGCTCGAAGAAACCTGGCTCCGCTGGCGCTGGCTGGACAACAGCCACGCGCAACTGGAGGAGGGCCTGGCTCAGATCTCCGCCTATTTGAATGGCTGGCGCTCCCAGCCAGGCGACCTCGCCCAGCGGCTCGATGCTCTCGCTGAGGAGGCATTCCGGGAAGGCGGGCGCATGGATGCGCGCGAGCTGAGCGAATGGCTTTTCGCCATGAAGGACGGCACCGTACGCTTCCGTGGAAACAGCAAGGACTACTACTCCGCCCGCAACAGCAACCTCTTCTGGGTTCTGGAGACCGGTCTCGGCAATCCCATCAGCCTCTGCTGCCTTTACCGGCTGCTGGGGCAGCGCTTCGGGCTGGACATCCAGGGCTGCAACTTCCCC
>CAYMHJ010000312.1:0-7364 GCA_964390165.1 uncultured Prosthecobacter sp.
GCACCTCCAGCCGCAGCACGAAGCTGGTGCATGGCGGGGTGCGTTATCTAAAGCAGGGGAATGTCTCGCTGGTGCTGGAGGCTCTGCGTGAGCGCGGTCTGCTGGTGCGGAATGCACCGCATCTGGCGCACAGCATGCCCTTCGTGATTCCGAACTATCATTGGTGGGAGGGGCCTTTTTACGGCATCGGCATGAAGGTCTATGACGGGCTCGCGGGGAAGCTGGGATTGGAGCCTTCACGCTGGCTGACGCGTGAGGATGTGATCGACCTGCTGCCGAACATCGAGCCCGAGGGGCTGAACGGCGGCATCATTTATCACGACGGGCAGTTCGATGACTCGCGTCTCGCCATCAATCTCGCGCAAACGGCAGCGGAGAAAGGCGCGCTGCTGATCAACTACACGCGCTGCTGCGGCTTGATCAAAGACGGGCCGCACATCGTTGGCGTGCTGCTGCGCGATGAAGAAGGCGGGCGCGAATTCGAAGTGCGGGCCAAGGTGGTGATTAATGCGACGGGTGTCTTTGCCGACTCGGTCCGCTTGATGGATGACGCGGCGACGAAGCCGATGCTCAGCCCGAGCCAGGGCATCCACTTTGTGCTGCCGCGCGAGTTTTTGCCGGGCGATACCGCCATCATGATCCCGAAGACGGACGATGGCCGCGTGCTCTTCGCCGTGCCGTGGCATGGGCGCGTGGTGGTGGGCACGACGGACACGCCGGTGGAGTCGTCCTCGCTAGAACCACGGGCACTGCCGGAGGAGATCGAGTTCATCTTCACGCAGATCACCCGCTACCTCACTCGCGATCCGGGCCGCGCGGATGTGCTCAGCATCTTCGCGGGACTGCGCCCTCTGATCAAAGCGGAAGCGGGCAACACGGCGGCGCTTTCACGAGATCATCACATCGGCATCTCCGACTCCGGCTTGATCACCATCGCCGGTGGCAAATGGACGACTTACCGCAAAATGGCCGAGGACGTGATCGACCACGCCGAGATGATCGGCGCGCTGGATCAGCGCCTCTGCAACACGCAGACTCTCGCCATCCACGGCTCTGAGCCCACCGCCGCAGATGCCACCCATCTCCGCAGCTACGGCAGCGATGCTGCGGGCATTCGCGCCTTGATGGAAAGCGATCCCACTCTCGGCGAGCGCCTGCACCCGGCACTGGAGTTTGTGAAAGCCGAGGTCATCTGGCACTGCCGCCATGAAATGGCCCGCACCGTGGAGGATGTACTCTCCCGCCGCACCCGCGTGCTGCTGTTGGATGCACGGAAGAGCATGGCAGCCGCTCCGCTTGTGGCCGAAATGATGGCGAGCGCGCTGGGCAAAGACAGCGCGTGGGCTGTCAAACAGGTGCAGGATTACCAAAAGATCGCGTCAGGCTACCTGCTGCCGGATTGAGCGGCTCAGGCCCTCTGGAGTTTCTTCAGATGACTGTAACCGACGAGCCTGCGAGACTCCTCATCCCAAAGACGCAGGCTGGCGCACTTCAGACTGTTCCAAAAGGTCATTGGCTTCACCGACTTGAATATCTGGTGAGAGTTATGACAGCGCTCCAGGTAGTAATTCGGAATCTTCGAGCTGAGGTGATGGACGTGATGATAGCCGATGTTGCCCGTGAACCACTGGAGGATCTTTGGCAGCTTGTAAAAGGAGCTGCCCTCCAGCGCGGCGGTGGTGTAGTTCCAGCCCTCGTGGTTTTCCCAGTACACGTCCTCGTACTGATGCTGCACATAGAACATCCAGATGCCGGCCGCTCCTGCGACGGCGGTCACCGGAAGCTGCATCATGAGATATTCCTTCCAGCCGAAGAGCCAGCACAGACCCGCGACCATGAAGGTGAGGGCCACATTCATCCAGAACACCGAGGCGCGGTCCTTGCCCTTGGCTCCGGAGGAGGAGACGCGCTGATACAAAAGGAAGAGAAAAAGCGGTCCAATGACCAGCAGGATGAATGGATTGCGTGTGACGCGGTAAACCATGCGCTTTCCTCGTGAAGCCGCGAGATACTCCTTCACAGTCAGCGTCCAGATGTCGCCCTCGCCACGGCGGTCGAGATCGCCTGAGGTGGCGTGATGCACGGCGTGCTGCCAGCGCCAGTGGCCGTAGGGAGTGAACGTGATCATCCCAGCGATGAAGCCGACGATGTCATTAGCCCGTTTAGACTTAAAAAAGGAGCCATGACCACAGTCGTGGAAGATGATGAATACCCGGACCACGAGGAGGCCCGCAATCACTGAGACACCGAGGGTGTACCAGTAGGACACCTCCAGGAAACGCCACATCAGGTACCAGCAGGCCACGAGCGGCACCATTGTGTTCACGATCTGCCAGATCGAGAGCGCCAGAGATGGAACCTGGAAAGGTGCGACGATTTCCTTCCATTCGGAAATGGTAACCTGGGGACGTGCGGGAGAGTCTGTCATAGTTGGGTGCAAAATGCCCAATAGCAGATTCTTGGGAAATCGTCTGGTGAATTTTTTGCGACAAGGATGTCTCGGTGTCTGAGACATGGGTAACGGCCAAGGGAGGCTCAATGAATCTCAAGATGAGGTCCGTGGCTGCTCTTTCAATAATCCCGAAACGGACCACGTGGCTCGGTGGCATCCATCTCCCTGCGCCAGTCGGCGAATTTTTCCTGCATCATCTTCGCGATCTCAGGCTGTTCTTTGGAGAGGTCGTTCCTTTCACCGATATCTGCGCTGAGGTCGTAGAGCCCTTTCCCTTTTGCGGACTCCAGCCACTTCCAGTTTTCAAAGCGGGCCGCCTTGTCAGAACGGCGCTGCCAGAACATCTCCCTGCGTGAGGACTTGGCCTCGCCTCGCAGGACGGGCAACATGTCGAAGCCATCCAGCTTCACGCCATCAGGCGCTTTGGCTCCTGTGGCGGCGAGCAGGGTGGGCACGAGTTCGAGGCTTGTCAGGAACTCATCCGTGACCTTTCCGGCAGGTAGTTTGCCAGGCCAGTTCATGATGAATGGCACGCGCAGCCCGCCCTCCCACATGGTGCTTTTGCTGCCTTTGAGCGGGGCATTGCCACCATTGCCGCTGCCGCCATTGTCAGACATGAAAACGAAGATGGTGTTTTCCTTCTGGCCTGCTTTTTCTACTGCCTCCATCAGCGCGCCGATGGCCTCGTCCATGCATGTCACGGCACCGCAGTAGCGGGCCAGGCGCTCGTCTTCCACCTTGCCACGATACATGGCCACATACTTCTCGGGCGCCTGCACCCCCTCGGGCTTCTTTTTTTCACCCGCCACCGTTCCTTCACCAAAGGTGGAGGCACCATGCGGTGCATTGAAGGCGAGGTAGAGGAAGAATGGGGTCTGCCCGGCATGCTCATTTAAAAAATACAAGGCTTCGCGGCGGAAGACATCCGTGATGTAGTCGCCCTTATCCTCCTCCGTGCGGGCGTTGCCACGAAACAGGGAAGGCACGCTGTAGCGCTCGTGCGTGTAGTAATCGATGCCGTTGTTCCCGTGACCGTAGAAGAAATCGAACCCGCGCTGGAGTGGCAAGTATCGCTTTGCCTGTCCCATGTCCCACTTGCCCACGCAGCCCGTGGCGTAGCCCGCCGTCTTCAGCATGTCGCCGATCGTGATTTCACGAACATCGAGCCCGAGCGTCATCTCGGGTGACACGGCATACTCTTCAGCCGTGTATCGATGCCCAAAATTCACCATGTCATTACGCACCATGTCGTAGAGCCCGTTCCGCTGCGGATAACGCCCGGTCA
Organism: uncultured Prosthecobacter sp.; assembly: GCA_964390165.1. Classification (GTDB taxonomy): domain Bacteria; phylum Verrucomicrobiota; class Verrucomicrobiia; order Verrucomicrobiales; family Verrucomicrobiaceae; genus Prosthecobacter. The sequence continues at coordinate 3,738 of CAYMHJ010000312.1, forward strand.
GCACACTGCCGCGTGAGGGCGTGCAAGCCGGCCAGGTGACATAAAAGCTCGTCCCGCGCACACCCTCCGCCGCGAGTTTGTCGAGATTCGGCGTGATCAGCGGCTTGCTGCCAATGCAGCCTAGGTCCGGGTAGCCCTGATCATCGCTGATGATTAAAACCACATTCGGTGAAGCCGAGACAAGACTGACCGAGAGTATAAGAGCAAAGACGAAGTGCATGAGGCACTCGAACGATTAACAATCTGCCTGTCTCACAAAAGAATAAACCCCGCCAGCGTGGGCAGGCGGGGTTCAAGTTCAGCGCAGTCGCGATCTGTTACTGCATTTCGTAAATCAGGCCGTCACCCACGATCAGATTGGGGATGAATCCAGGATTGTTCAGTGTGAGTTGGGCATTGCCATAAAGGCCACCGTTGGCGCGGAAAAATGGCAGGATCACGATGGCGGAATTATTCGGCCAGCTTGCAGGTTCACGCACGGTACCGGAGGCCAGGATGTTGGTTTTGGCCCCAGCCCAATGGATGAAACTCATCTCAAAGGTGGTCATGTTCATCGTGAAGTCGAAGCCGAAGACATTCAGGTTCGCATCCAATGCCTGCCAACTGGTGGTAATGAAGTTTCCCCTGATGGTGAAAAGAGGGGCGGCGGCAAGGAACTGACGAGCCTGCAGGCGGCCGATCACCAGCGGCTGGGGAAAGGCGCTGCCAGTGGATTGACGCGCGCTGAAGGTGCCCAGAGGAGCTCCATAAATCGGGCGGGAGGCATTGATGCCGAAGGTAAAGGCGACCTGGCGGTTACCCGCAGCAGTGCCTAGATTCACGGAGGCACCTGGAGAGATCACCTGCCCTGCATTCAGCCTTTCAGCTCCATCGATCTTCAGGCTCACGACATTGTACTGGGAGGCATTCTGGATCGTAAAGCCGGTGCTCACGACGGTGAATGTGCCGGTGGAAAGACTGTGAAAAATGCCACGCTGATACTTCAACTGGCCTGTCCGTGCTCCCTGCGGCACGCGGACGGAGTAGCGCTGCCCCCCCAGATCCGTGACATTCGTCCCCTCAATGAACCGCCCGCTGCCTGCAGAAAACAGAATCTTCACAGGATGATTCTGGCTGCTCAGTCCAGAGATGATCCGCCCCTGAAGTGGCAGAAGCTTATCGTTGCGGATCTGGATCAGCTTTTGAAGGGCAGGGTCTATCTGTGGGGTGGTGACGGTGACGGTGATCGTCTGGCCCACCGAAGCCTGGGATGGGCTGATTTGGGTGATCCGGGTGGTCGTTAGGATGCTCTGGGCGCTGACGTTGGATGCCAGGGATGCCAGAAGACTGGCGGCGATAACAATGAAGGTATGGCGTCTTTTCATAGAAGTGGGTGAGTTTGATGTTTGAGATTTGGCGGGCGGCATTGGCCGCCCTTCACACCGCAGATGCAGGTCACCTCCTGGACTTGCGCAGAATCCAAACATTTTTTTCACCCTATCAAAAAGGCAGCGGCATCTGCCAGACAAACGACTGGCATCCAGCGTGATCCAGACCTTCTGCTGGCGATGCTGCATGTGTCATGATTTGGCATCTGCCTGATTTGGTGATTGCTCAGACGGTCGGCGTTTCATAGCATGAGCCCTTCATGAAAACCTCCTCGCTACTTCAAGCAGTCATCACGGCAGCTCTGGCCCTGCCGCTCGTGCTCCAGGCTCAGGGCCAGCGGCCCACCATCGTTCCAGACGCGCGTTACCCAGTGGCGCAGCGCCAGTCTTATCTCATTCAGGAGGTGGAGCATCTGCAGAGCACCACCCGCACGCTGCACCAATCCTTTGTCTCCTACTGCAAGCGCTACAACGTCGCCGCTGCCAGTCCCGACGGGCAACTCATGCGCGCCCTGGTGGATCTCCAACTGGACGTTAGCCGCCTGGCGAGTCAGATCCGGGCACACAGCAACAATGCCAACATCCCCCTGGGGGAGGCCTACCGGTCTTTCCACATGGCAGAGTATTCCTCCCGTGACTCACAATTGATGGCAGTGCAGGCAGGCTTCGTTCGCAGCATGTACCCTTACTTTCGGGACATCGACCAGCATCTGAGTGAACTCGGCAGACTTGGCTATCGCAACCCCATGCTAAGGCCCATGGAAATGGATGGCCGCTCATACAGCAGCCGCGGATCTGGCGTTAAGGAACGTCACTTTGACCTGCCGCCCCTGGCCCTGCCCCAGCCGATGCCATCCGGCCCGGTTCCGCAGCGCCCCGATTATGATCGGGATCGTGATCGAGACCGGAATGACAAGATCGACCTCGGTGATGTGCTGAAGCAGCTCTTCCGAGGAAGGCTCAACTGAGGCTGCCAGGCAGTGTGGCAAGGTTTGCAGTGGCAAACCTGCGCCACCCGGCTAAGGACTCGGCTCCTCATTCTGAGTCCCACGCCATGAATCCCACGCCCGACGCCCCCGAACCGACCGAGTCCGAACTTCTGCAAGTCCGCCGCCACAAGTTGGAGGAGCTTCAGAAGCGCGGAATCGCGGCCTTTGGTGGCAAGTTTGAGGTGACGAATGATCCCGGCACGTTGAAGGCAAACTTCGTCGAAGGGCTCGATGTTCAGGTCGCTGGCCGCATCCTCTCCCGTCGCGTGATGGGCAAGGCGACCTTCTTTGACCTTGGGGACATCTCCGGCCGCATCCAGTGCTACCTGAGCAAGAGCGATGTCGGCGACGATGCCTACGCCCTTTTTAATGACCTGCTCGACATCGGTGACTTCGCTGGTGTGGTGGGCTTCACCTTCATCACGAAACGCGGTGAGCGCTCCATCCATGTGAAGACGCTGACACCGCTCTCGAAGGCGCTGCGCCCACTGCCTGACAAATGGCACGGCGTCGCTGATAAGGAGATCAAGTATCGCCAGCGCTACCTCGACCTCATTTCCAATGACCGCAGCCGCGAGGTGTTTGTCACCCGCAGCAAGATGGTCGCCGAGATCCGCGCCTATCTGCATGGCCGCGACTTCCTGGAAGTGGAGACGCCGATGATGCAGGACGTTCCCGGCGGTGCAGCCGCGCGCCCGTTTGAGACGCACTTCAATGCGCTGGATCAGAAGATGTATCTGCGCATCGCCCCGGAGCTGTATTTAAAAAGACTGCTCGTGGGTGGCTTCAACCGCGTCTTCGAACTCAACCGCAACTTCCGCAACGAAGGTGTCTCACGCCGTCACAACCCTGAGTTTACCATGCTGGAGGCCTACTGGGCCTACGCTGACTTCGAGCAGATGGCCGACCTCGTCGAAGGCATGATCTGCCACTTAGCTGAGAAGTTCTGCGGCGGGCTCGTCATCGAGCACAAAGATGAAGAAGGCAACGTCACCAAGACCATCGACCTCACCCGCCCCTGGAAGCGCGCCTCGTACCGCGATCTCGTGAAAGGCGCTGCCGGAGAAGACTGGTTCAACCTCACCAAGGAAGAAAAAGTCACCCGTGCGCAAAGCCTCGGCGTGCATGAAATCCATGCTGGTGATGAGCATCACGAACTCGACCAGAAGGCTTTTGAGAAGCTGGTGGAGGAGAAGAGCTTCAATCCTACCTTTGTCACCCACGTGCCAAAGGAACTCGTGCCGCTGGCCAAACAAAATGTGACCGATGAC
>CAYMHJ010000313.1:0-7355 GCA_964390165.1 uncultured Prosthecobacter sp.
TTACCCAGGGAATGCCGCTGGAACCCTTGATTTTACGTGCTTCATGTCGCCTGACTCCTGGGCCACGACGAGCGCCTGAATCTGCCAGTTCGCCAGGGATAAATCCTCGCCCTTGCTCGTGGGATTGAAGCTGGTGGGGTGGCCCGCCTCGACGCCGCCATAGTTCCAGGAACCTCGATCATTCTGACTGTCGATGATGAGCTGCACGGCTTTTTGAAATGTGTCCTCCAGTTTCGGAGGAATGGAGCCAGCGGCTTTGGCCAGAATGTAAGCCTCCCCGAGTGCCGTAGTCGCGATGCCGTGTTCATAAGTTCCCCCACCACTTTTGGGACTGCTTGCCAGCATACCCTGGGCATTTCCTCCACTCGATTGGATGAGGAAGTCACACGCCTTGGTGACCACGCTGCCGTACGCGGTGGAGGTGATGCCTTCTCCATGACCCGTGAAGCATTGCAGCACGAAGCCGGTGTGCCCCATCGTGATGCTTCTGCCCCAGGAGCCTTCGGCGTTTTGTTGGCTCTTCAGCCAGTCGAGCGAGCGTGTCACAGCCTCTTCGATCTTCGCGTCACCGCCATGTTTTTGGATGAGCGTGCTGCGTGAGGCTGGAGACATGCGTCCGACGAAGCGAGGCGGCAGCAGCTTCAAGTTAGGCTGACTGCCGGCAGCGGGCACCGGGCTGGTATCCGCTGTTCCGTCTGTCTGCATCTTCCGCCACTGCGCAGCAGCAAAGGCGATGTCCTCAGCACTGAGGGAGGCGATGGGGATGGCAAAGTCTCGCCCGTCAGCGAGGCGCACCTTTACAGATCGTGAGGCTGGGTCCATGCCGGTCATTTCGGCCTCGACTTTCCTCCCGTTCACGTCTGTCCAAGTGCGCGCCTCCATGTAGTTTTCGCAGATCACGAGCAGGTAAAGCGGGAGGAAGATTCGCGGATTCATGGCTGTTTGGATTGTCTAAAAAGACTCGCCGAGAGTCAAATCTGAATCTGGGACATCCGGCTTTCCTCCGGTCTACGGTTTTCCCGTCCGCCCACTCAGCCCAAAATCTCCACCGGACAATCTGGCAGGCTGGCCATGAAGGCGCGGCCGTAGGGTTTGGTGATGATGCGTGGATCCAGGATGGCGACCATGCCTTTGTCCTTCTGCGTGCGGATGAGGCGTCCGACACCCTGACGTAGTTTGAGGATGGCTTCGGGCACGCTGTATTCGCTAAAACTGTTGCGGCCCTGCTCTTCCAGATGTTCCAGCCGACTAGCGACGACGGGATGGTCGGGCACGGCAAAGGGGAGTCGGGTGATGATGACGTTGCTCAGGGCCTCGCCGGGGACATCGACGCCGGTCCAGAAGCTGTCGGTGCCGAACAAGATGCTGTGAACATCTTTTTTGAACTCGGAGAGCATCTGATGGCGTGGCATGCCGCGACCTTGGGCGAGCAAGCGCCAGCCGTGGTCATCGCAGAAGTCCTCCAGCCGGTCTGCCATGGCGGTGAGCTGCGAGTAGCTGGTGAAGAGCACGAACGCGCGGCCCTGAGAGAGTTCGAGGAAGTGCTCGATCTTCTCCTGGAGCGCATCGGCGTAAGATGTCTCTTTTGGTTCGGGCATCTTCTTTACGAGGTAGAGCCGCATCTGCTTCTTGAAATTGAAGGGGCTCTCGATGCAGGAGGCACGGGCTTTTTGAGCCCCGACGCGCTTGCGGAAATAGTTGAGCTGGTCGTCATCGCCCACACCGAGGGTGGCGCTGGTAAAGACGCAGGCTTTGCCGCCGGAGAAGAAGATCTCTTCGAGCTTCGGTGCCACGTCGATCGGGGCGCTGTGCAGGGAAAGATTGCGAGTATCGCCAGTGCCACGCTCCGCCCAATAGACATGACCGTCTTCGGTTTGATCGAGGAAAGCGGAGAGGTCGGTGCGCAACGCGGTGAGGCGTTTGGCGATGTCGTGCAGCTCGAGTTTCTGACCTTCGCTCTTCGCGGCATCGCCTGCTTTGAGAGCAAAGTTGGCGACACGTTGAAGCGGTAGGGCGAGCGTGTTTTCGGTCAGCCCAGCTTCGCGAATGCGGAACTCTTTGCCATACGGGCCGTTGAACTTGCAGCGGGCTTCGGCTTCGCGGAAGAACATCTCAGCTGCACCGATGGATTGCGTGACTTCGCGGATGGCATCGCTGTCGCCCACGCTCTGGAAGAAGCCTTTGCGTGTCTTCGGATTGTATAGACGTCCGAGCTCGAAGCGGACGCTGGATTCGTTCACATGGATGCCGAAGGCCTGCGCGGCGATGTTCTCGATGGTGTGGGCTTCGTCGATGATGACGAAGTCACGCGGGAAGATGAAGTTGGCATCCTCGGTCAGGATTTCATCAGCGGAGGCGAGCAGGGTGAAGAAGAGCGTGTGGTTCAGTACGAGCACGTCTGCGGCGGCCATGCGGCGGCGGACATCCTGGTAAACGCAGCCGCTTCCCGGCGGGCATCGCCGTGGAGTGCAGGCGTGCGGCTCACTGCGGATCATGGACCAAAGGCGCGCGCCGGGCGTGAAATCCATCTCGCTGAGTGTGGCGGTGGGATTCTCGCGATGCCATTCCTCGATGAGCTGGAGCTCGGCGGCCTCGCTGCTGCTGAAGAGATCTCCAGTCTGTGAGAAGGCGTGCTTCAGGCGCGTGGGGCAGAGGTAGTTGTTCCGGCCTTTCAGCAGCTCAGCGTGGAAGTCCCCGACGATCTTTTTGACGATGGGAATGTCTTTGTGGATGAGCTGCTCCTGGAGATTGATCGTGTGGGTGCAGATGATGGCCTTCCGCTTGTGCTCGATGGCAAAGGTGGCGGCGGGAATGAGGTAGGCGAGGGACTTGCCGACGCCGGTGGCGGCTTCGCAAATGAGGGCGCGGTTCTTTTCCAAAGCATCGCCGACGAGCTGTGCCATCTGCTGCTGTTGCGGGCGGAACTCGAACTGGGGCGACTCGGCGAGTTTTCCATCCTGGGAAAAGGCCAGGTGCATCCGGTCGGCGAGCGAGGGGCCGGTGGCACCGGGGGTGGCTTCGAGGATGCTGATCATGGAGGGAGCAGTGGCTATGCCGATGGCAGCGCGCCTTGCAACGCATACTCCGTGGGATCATCGAGACCGGCGAGCATGAAGGCCTCCCGCCGCTCCACGCAGGTGCCGCAGCGTCCGCAATGGATGGCACCGCCTTTGTAGCAGCTCCAGGTGCGGGCGAAGTCGATGCCGAGGTCGTGGCCAAGCCTAGCGATGCCTGTTTTGTCCATGTTAATGAAGGGCCGTAGCAGCTCGATGCGCGCGTAGGTGCCCTCGCGCATGGAAGCGGCCATGGCCTGCATGAAGGGCTCGCGACAATCGGGGTAGATGGCGTGGTCACCCGCATGGGCAGCGATGACGAGCGCCTCGGCTTCTCGTGACTCGGCGATGCCGCAGGCGATGGCGAGCATGATGCCATTGCGAAACGGCACGACGGTGCGCTTCATGTTTTCATCGGCGTAATGGCCTTCGGGGATGTCGCCACCGCTTTGCAGCAGATCCGAGGCAAAGAGTTCATTCACGAAGGGCAGCGCGACGACATCGTGCCGAAGCCCGAACTGCTGGCAATGCCAGCGCGCCATAGCGATCTCGTTGGCGTTGTGTTTCGAGCCGTAATCGAAGCTCACTGCGCCCACGACTTCGTGCTCCTGCCGGGCCTGATAAAGGGCTACGGTGGAGTCCATACCGCCGCTGAGTAGTACGAGGGTTTTCATGCGCGGTGCCTTATTTCTTCTCCCACTCGAGCATGCCTTCGAAGTTCGGGAAGCGTGCCTCGCAGGTGAGCTGAATGCCGCCACGCGGGGCGAAGCGGCCACGGACGATGGCCTGCTTCGGTGCGCAGGCTTTCACCAGATCGTCAAGGATGCGGTTGACGATGGCTTCGTTGAACGAGGGGTGATTTCGATAGCTTGCGAGGTAGAACTTCAGCGACTTTGTCTCCACACAAAGGGCGTCCGGGATGTAAAGAATCTCGATGTGGGCGGCATCGGGCTGGCCGGTGACGGGGCAGAGCGAGCCAAAGTCTGGCTGACTGAGATGGATGGTGTAGTTCCGGCCCGGGGTGCGGTTGGGGAAGGTCTCCAACACCGCCTCATCAGGCGAGGGCGGCAGTTTGTGCTCGGAGCGGCCGAGGAGGGAAAGGGCGGAGGACGTGTCTGACATGGCGGCCCAGTATGGCTTGGATGCAGGGGGCCGCAACCGTCGCACTCGCATCAGGGGGAAAGGTAGGATTCTTGGAGAAGAAATAGCCTGCAGAAAATTCGCTTCTCGCCACCAGGCGGCGGTTTCCGACAACACTGTTTTTACCGTGAAATTCTGTTCCTGCCTCAGGGGCGGATGACCTGACCGTCATTCTCTCCTGGGGGCCGATCCTCATGGTTCAACTCATTACGGGTCCGCGCTGCGGCTGCCGCTGCCGCCTTTTCTACAGCTTCAAAATACACGATGGAGGCGTCTCTCCTACTCCCATGGTGCCGTTCCTGGTCTCGGTGCGTGCCGATCCTGCATGGCGTGCACATTGCCCAAAAGCGCACGACTTTGCTGCCTCAGTCAAAATGACCTTCATCACTCGTGGACACTTGGTCTGGAAATCTTGATAAACTGAGGCACGCATATCGCATTTTCTTTTGGCTCTCTCGGCTCTGCTCTTCAATCTCCGCCCATGAAACGAAACCGCATCGGCCGTACTGGCATCGTCGTCACTGACATCTGCATGGGAACCATGACCTTCGGCCTGCAGGCCGATGAGAAGACCTCCTTTGCCATCATGGATCGCGCTATCGATGCGGGGATCGACTTCTTCGACACAGCGGAAATGTATCCCGTGCCGCCGAGTGCGGAGCTGTTTGGCGTGACGGAGCAGGTCGTCGGCAAGTGGCTCAAAGGTCGCACGCGGGGAGAGATCATCATCGCCAGCAAAGTCACCGGCCCTGGCCATGGCTGGTTCCGCCCGCCGATCCGTGGAGGCTTCACAGCGCTGGATCGTCGGCAGATTTTCCAGGCCTGTGAGGACAGCCTGCGTCGTCTGCAAACCGACTACATCGACCTCTACCAGACCCATTGGCCTGACCACGGCATGGAGCAGGCGGAGACTCTCGGCGCACTGACCGACCTCATCGACCAGGGCAAGATCCGCGCCTGGGGCAGCAGCAATGAGACCTGCTGGGGCGTAATGAAAAACCTCTGGGAAGCCGAGAAGCATGGCCTTGCCCGCATGGCCTCCGTGCAGAACAACTTCTCTCTCATCAACCGTCGCTGCGAGAATGAACTCGCGCAGGTTTGCCGGAAGGAAAACGTGAGCCTGCTGCCCTACTCGCCCCTCGGCGGTGGCGTGCTCTGCGGCAAATACAACGGCGGCGCTTTGCCAAAAGGCGCGCGCTTCACCGACTACATCCAGAACGGCGGCCCGCGTCAGAAACGCATGGCCGCGCGCTTCGTGAATGAGCGCAGTCTCGAAACCACGGCCCGACTTCAGATCATCGCCGCCGACCTCGGCGTGAGCGTCACAGCGCTCGCGCTCGCCTGGAGCAAGCAGCACGACTTCGTCGCCTCCACCATCGTCGGAGCTACTACCGTCGCCCAGCTTGAAGAAAGCCTACAAGCCGCTGACCTCGTGCTCAGCCCGGAGACGCTGACCCGCATCGACGAGATCGATGCCGAGATCCCGAATCCGATGACGGAGGATGGTTTGAGGAGACTCTGAGCGGAATAAAGCCGGCGAGGAGCGCTCACACGGGGGCTGATTCAGCCCTTATCTCCCATGAAAAACCTCCTCCTCACGCTGCTGCTCGTTTCTTCCGTCGCCTTCGCCGCCAACCCAGAGGACTTCACCGTGAAGTCTGCCACAGGCTCGGAAAGCTTCACGCTCAAAGAGGCGAAGGGAAAATTCGTGGCCGTGCATTTCCTGCTGAAAACCGAGTGCCCCGTCTGCCTGCGCCACACGCGTGACCACTTCGCCAAAGCCGCGATGCTGCCAAATGTGGTGCAGCTTTTTCTCAAGCCCGACACGGACCAGGAGATCGAAGCCTGGGCGAAAAAACTGCCGCCGGAGGAACTGACGAAGCATCCCATCTACCGCGATGCGAACGCGAAGCTGGCCAAGGCCTTCGACATTCCCGATGGCTATGCTTTCCACGGCCAAGTCGTGCATTACCCCGCCACCGTCCTGCTCGGGCCCGATGGCAAAGAAGTCTTCCGCTACGTCGGCAAGAACAACACCGACCGCCTAAGCTTCGAAAAGCTCGCCGAGAAAGTGGCGGAACTCTCGAAGAAGTGACATGGCTGGGCCGTGAAGCCCACCATCACCACCCGTCCTGCTGTCGAATCTGACGCGCCCCTGCTACTCCAGCTCATCAGTGAGCTGGCCGAGTATGAAAAGCTCACCCACGAGGTCGTCGCGACGGTCGAGAGCCTCCGCGAGACGCTCTTCGGCGCAAATCGCATCGCCGAGGCACTCATCGGTTGCGTGGACGGCGTGCCCGCAGGCATGGCGATCTTTTTCCAGAACTACTCCACCTTCCTCGCGCGGCCCGGAATTCATCTCGAGGACCTTTACGTCCAGCCTGCGCATCGCGGCTGCGGTTTGGGCAAGGCGCTCATCACCGCCGTCGCCAAGCTAGCCGTCGAGCGCGGCTGCGGTCGCTACGAATGGACCGTGCTCGACTGGAATCAGCCCGCCATCGACTTCTACCACAGCCTCGGCGCCGAAATGAAAAGCGACTGGCGCATCATGCGCGTCACCGGCGAGGCTTTGCAGAAGATGGCGCGGTCATAGCCGAGTGCGTTTGCTCTTCGGACCCTGTGCCGCGCCTTGGACACCGCACTTCTTCGCGGCGCGAGCAGTCTTTTTGGCTTTTGCAGAGCGATGTGGACTGTCGGGAACCAGCGTCTTGAGGCGGCAATCGAGGACTTTGGCGCGGATGCGGTAAGGGGGCTGGCTCAGTTGGACAGCTTGCAGATCCAACTGCGCCTGGGCTTGTTCGAGAGTGACGCCGCCATCCTCGAACCAAAAAACGAGGTAGATCCCGTGGGTGCGGTTTTTGCCTTTGAGATAGAGCGTCTTGAGCTGGGTTTCCATCTTCTCCATGAGATGGTCAGAGTCGTCTTTTTTGATTTCAAGGGTCAGCTCAAGTGGCTCACGTCCGACCTGAGTAAGGGTGATGTTGAGGTCTTCTCGTTTGTCGTGGATTGTCTTCACTTCACGATGGCCGATGATGTGGAGTTTATCGATGAACCACTGACGCAAGCTATCTGTGAGCGCATTTTCAAGCCGGGATGAGCCATCATCATTTCGAAGCTTCCTGCCATGATCGGTTGTCCTCAGGTCCACCTGATAACGTTCCA